>JAUHYE010000015.1 GCA_030426395.1 Phycisphaerae bacterium | reverse complement strand
GAGTGGATCAAGGGATCCAAGGGTTCCATCCTTAACGCTGCAAAAGGAACAACGCCGCGTACACAACTCCCCCATGATCATGAAGGTGGCGGTGCCGCGGGCCCAGCACTCACCCATGTTGGGGCAGCCGGCCTCCTGGCACACGGTGAAGAGCCCGTGCTCGTCCATGATAGCCTTGACCTTCTCGTAACCCGGCCCACCGGGCAGCCGGGCCTTGAGCCAGCTCGGCTTGCGCTTGTTGGCCAGGTGCTGGGGGCCCTCGTTGTTGAGGACCTGGCCGGTCAGGCTCAGCAGCGGCTTATCGACGCGGCGAAGCGGGTTTCCCCCAGCCGGTCGGGCGTGCCGGGGCGCGGCTGAGGTCTTGCTGGGCTGGGGATCGAGGTCGGGGGCAATCGGCATTCTTAGAGGATAGGTGTTCGGCGGGCACGAATTTCGCGGTTCTCGGGTGTTCCGACTCAGCAAGCGGCCCCAGCGTGACGATGCAGGAATGATGCCGACCCCGGGCGAACACCCGGCAGGCGGTGGAGTATGGCATCAGGCCGGGCTTTTGGAGCCCGAGGGCGGCTTTCGGGCTCTGGCCTGATAACAATCGAGACCTGTGTCCCGAGCCAGGGTTGGCCGGGGACTGATTTGAGACATCGTTCTCGCAAAGGGCAAGGGGTGCGTTCCCGATGACCGACACGACACGACAGACCTCACGCGGCACCAACGGACGTGGCCGCCGGCTGCTCGCCCCCACTCTGCTGCTGGGCTCGGCCCTGCTCGGCGGGTGCGGCGTCCACAGTTGGTTCGACCAGAGCGTGGTAGGCCGCTGGGAGGTCACCCCGACCACGGCGCCGATCCTCGACCGCATCGCCGCGATCGAGGGGCCCGACGACGAGTTCGTGCAGTACAGCGAGGTTACGCCAGACGACCTGGTGCCACGCCCGTGGGAGTACCGCGTGGGCCCGGGCGACTTCCTCCAGATAATCGTGCCCGACCTCCGCGTTGGCGGCCAGGCCGGCATCTTCGACGTGGCTGTCGATACCCGCGGCTACGTGTACCTCGAAGAGGTTGGCGACGTGCAGGTTGCCGGGCTGACGGCCGACGGCATCCGCGAGGCTGTTTCTCAGGCCGTGCTGGGTCTTGTGACCCGCCCCCAGGTCATCGTGCGCGTCCTTGACCGCCGACAGGCCACCTACACAATGGTCGGGGGCATCGCTCCGGGCCAGTACCCGATCCCGAAGGCCGATTGGTTCCTGCTGGACGCTTTGGCGGCCGGTGGTTGGATCCGCGAGAGCGTGCAGGACATCTACATCATCCGCCAGATCCCGCTCTCGGAGACTCGCCGCCCCGACCTGGGCGGCGACGGGTCGCATCGCGAGGACGGCGGCTCGGCACGGACGCCCACGGGCGAGGAACTCACTGACACCATCGACCGGCTCCTGGAAGGTGGCGATGACCCCAGCCCCGTCGCGTTCAAGATCGCTCAGGAAGGCTCGCAAGACCGCCCGCGTGATCCGGCGGTCGATCTCATCGAAGAGCGTTCGGGTCGCGTCCAGCCCTCGAGCGAGTCGCAAGGGCTCGGCGAGGACAACGCAACGTGGATGTACCTCGATGGCCAGTGGGTCCGCGTGAAGCAGGGCGTGGCCCCGACCCGGCCCGGCCAGGCGCCCAGGGGCGGTGGTGTGCTCGCCGGCGACCTGACCGCGGACCAGATGGTCACCCAGCGCATCATCCGTGTTCCGGCCCAGAAGCTCATCAAGGGCGACATGCGGTACAACGTCGTGATCGAGCCGGGCGACATCATCCGTGTTCCCTTGCGACTTGACGGCCTGTATTTCGTCGCCGGCTTCGTGAACCGTCCCGGCGGCTTCGGGCTTGCCGCCGATCTGACGCTGATGCGTGCGATCGACCAGGCGGGCGGTGTCAACCAGTTGGGCGTGCCCGAGCGGATCGAGCTCGTTCGTATGCTCGACGGCGACCGCCAGGCCATCATCCAGCTCAACCTGCGGGCGATCAACCGCGGGCTGGAGCCCGACATCTACCTCAAGGCCAACGACCGCATCAACGTGGGCTCGTCAATCTGGGCGTACCCGCTCGCGGTTGTCCGCAATGGTTTCCGGGCTTCGTACGGCTTCGGGTTCCTGCTCGACCGGAATTTCGGTAACGACGTGTTCGGCCCGCCGCCGCTGGATAGCCGTTTCTAAGCCTTTCCCCATGCCCAACCGGGTCAGGGGGGATATTCGCAGAACTCGCCCCGGGCCCGGGCGTAGCAGCACGGCGGCCCCCGGGGCCCCAGAGGGGAGTTGTGTCGCGTGAGCGTGGCGTCGGCATCGCAGAATATGAGCCACAGCGACGCTGGCATGGCGCCCCTTGGCTCGCTGCGCTGGCAGGGCGTCGCTCTGCTCGGGGCCGTCGCGCTGGCCGCTTTCGTGATGCTCTTCCGCCAATGGCTCTGGCGCCAGGGCAACCTCAGTTGGGGGAACCTGGACGACTGGGGGCATGCTTTTGCCGTGCCGATCATCGCTGGGTATTTGCTGTACCAGCGGCGTGAGCGGTTGTTGCGTGCTCCGGTCAAGCCGTTCTGGCCCGGGCTGTTGCCGCTGATCCTGGGTATCGCGTGCTACGTCTTCTTCATCGTGGGCGTGCCGACGCACATGTTCCAGGGTTTCGCGCTGGTGCTGGCGTTCTTCGGGTTCATGTTGCTGGTGTTCGGGCCCCATGTTCTTCGCGTAGCCATCATGCCCATCGCGTTCCTGATGTTCGCGGTGACCATCTCCGAGCGTGTGATGATCGCCATCACGTTCCAGCTCCAACTCATCGCCTCCCAGGGCGGATATCTGCTGCTCACGATCTTTGGCTACCCCTTCGGCATCGAGTCTGTGGTCGAGGGCAACGTCATCAGCGTGATGGATAGCGCGGGCAATGTCAACAAGCTGAACGTTGCCGAGGCGTGCAGCGGCATGCGCATGGTTGTGGCCTTCATCGCGCTGGGGGCGGCCGTTGCGCTCACGCAGTGTCGCCACTGGTGGCAGCGCGTCGCGGTGCTGCTGCTGTCGCTGCCGGTGGCCGTGGGCCTGAACGTGCTCCGCGTCGCGGTGCTCGGATTCCTGACGGTGCTTGTCGACCCGGAACTCGCGTCGGGCGAGGCGCACATGCTCATCGGCACACTGCTGCTCGTGCCGGGGCTCGCGCTCTTCCTGCTGCTGGTGTGGGTGCTCAACCGGGTCGTGAGCGACGAGCCCGGCGAGCCGAACAACGCCTCGAAGGCGGTGCCTTCATGAGCGGCGCCGACAAGCGCATCATGGGCCTGCCGAGCGGGATGGTGTATGCCGCCGTTGTTGCCATCGTCTTGCTGGCAACCTCCGGCGCCGTTCTTGGCATCTCGATCAGGGCCCTGGGGCTGTACCTGCAGAAGAGCCCGATCTACCCGAGCACGGGCCTCGAGATGCCCGATGTTCCGTCCGAGACCGAGAACTGGATCAAGGTCGGCCCCGACCGCTTCGAGGATGCCGAGACCGAGGACACGCTGGGCACGACCAACTATGTGACGCGGACATACGAAGAGAAGGATCCGGCCGATGGTGGCACGCCCCGCCGGATCGACATCCACGTTGCCTATTACACGGGGTCTATCGATACCGTGCCGCACATTCCCGAGCGGTGCTTCGTGGGCGGCGGCATGCAGATCGGGGCGGGCACGAGCGTCGTCCACCTGCCACTGGACGACAGCCGGTGGATCCCGATGCGTGATGCGCCGGGTGTGATGGACGGCCGCGCGTACACCACGACCCTGGCGCGCGGAGTCTATTCGAATCGACCGGGGCAACGCGTGCTGCTGCCGCTGGATCCGCAGCAGATGCAACTCCGTGTCACGGAGTTCACGATCCCCGGCGCGCCGAACCTCTACGCGGGATACTTCTTCATCGTCAATGGTGAGCACCGTTCGAGCGCCGAGGGCGTGCGGCTGCTGGCCTTCGACCTCAAGACCGATTACGCCTACTACTTGAAGGTGCAGTTCAACAGCCAGAACGTCGAGTCTCCCGAAGAATTGGCCGAGGTGGCCGCGGAGCTGCTCGACGACCTGTTGGGTGAGTTGATGCTGTGCGTTCCGGACTGGGCCGAGGTGGCCCGGGGCGAGTGGCCCGAACAGAGCAGTGAAGGACCCGCGACGCGGGGTTGATCGTGCGGATGCCCGATGGGGCGCTGCGATACGGAGGCAGATATGGCGGCTCGAGTCAATGTCCGGTTCGTCGCGATCCTGTGCACCATCGTCGGGGTGGTGTTCGTGGGCATGGCCGGCGCAGCATACTTCATTGTCAAGAAGTCTGCCGCCGACCACTACGCGGCGGCCCAGGCCCACGTGCAGCAGGGCAACGTCGAAGAGGCACAGAAGTCCTTCTCCAGGGCTGTCAACAAGGAGCGGACCAACGTCGTCTACCTCGAGGCATGGATCGACTCCATCGAGCAGCTCACGCCCGAGACACAGACCAAGTACGCCGACATGTACTGGAAGAATTATGTCGTCGGCATGCGGCAACTGGCTCTGGCCAAGCGGACGGACGTGGACGCGTGGGAGCGGCACCTGCACTCCGAGTACGAGCGACGAAAAGTCTTCGGAGCGGCCGGCCGCACGGGCTGGCAAGGGATGCTGACCGAGACGAACACGGCCCTCGAGTACTTCCTTGCCTCGCCCGAAGCCAACGATGATGATGCCCAGTGGCACCGCCTGCGGCGCTATCGGGCTCTCAGCAATCTCAACATGCGACTCGATTCGGGACAGGCCGATCCGGACTTTGCGAGCAAGACCGTGCTGGACTTCGAGGCGGCCCTGCGTGTCGACCCCAGCGACGACGAGTCGGCCGTCGGGCTGTACAACTGGCTGATGGCCGAGGGCAACGACGCCGAAGGGGGCCGAACCGACCCCAAGGTATACTTCGATCGCGCTCGTGAGGTGCTGGATTCGTTCCTGGCGCAGAACCCCAGCCATCCCCGGGCCATGACGGCGCGACTGTACTACGAGTTGCAGATGGCCGCCCGCCCGCTGCGTAGTTTGCGGTCGGCCGCGGACCGGGTGCGTGAAAACGCCAGGCTCGCCGAATCGTTCGTCCCTCGTGTCAAAGCGCTGGTCGATTCGATGATCCAGAACAGTCCGCCCGAGTTGCTGACGGTCGAGGTCGTCGAGCAGTTGCATCGTCTGGAGAGAGTGACATCTCGAAGCAACGAGATCCCGCAGACCGATCGCATGCTCGATGCCGCGCGGAAGGCCCATCAAGGCGATCCGGGCCAGATCGCGCAGATCGACTTCTTCGAGGGCGTGTTCTCGGCCGAGAGTGGCGATCACGAGCGTGCGATCAGTTCGTTCAAGCGGGTGATGGACGCGCCGCAGGTTCCCGTCAGCCTTGAGGGCATCATCTTGACGATGCTTCGCGGGCAGGCCGTGCTACGCCGCGTGCAGAGCGCCATCGACCTGGTGGGTCAGGCCGAAGACGGGCAAAAGTCAGCCGCGCTCCAGCGCGTCGCAGAGTATCGCAAGGACGCCGGCACCTATTGGCCGCAGGGAACGCCATCGCTCCAACTGCTCGACGCACGCATCGCGTTCGCCAAGGGCGAGATGGCCGAGGCCCAGCGGCTGGCGGTCTCGTTCCAACGAGAAACTAACTCCAACGATGCGGAAGTCCACCGCCTGCTCAGCGCGATCTACATGAACCGTAATCAGATAGGCCAGGCGGTCGAGGAACTCAAGAAGTTCGTCGAGATCAACCCCAATGTACCCGTGGCCTGGGTCCAACTCAGCGCGCTGCAGAACCGCATCGGCGACAAGGAGGGCGCTCTCGAGTCGATCGACCGAGCGGTGCAACTCGCCCCCGATGATGAAGCCATCGCGGCCCAGCAACGCAGGTACATGGCCGAGTCGGGCCAGATCAAGTCCGACGATCCGATCGAGGATCTGCTGGTCCGAGTGAACAGGATGCTCGATACGACCGGCGGTGTCGCGCCGCGATACGAGCAGGCGACCGGCGTCGTGCGCGATGCGATGCGCCAGCACGGCGATGACGTGCGTTTGTATTACAGCCTTGGGTGGCTCCTCGCCCAGCAGCAGTTGCTCGATGACGCAACGCAAGTCATCGATGAAGGGCTCAGCAAATTCCCCGACAATGGCCGGCTGACGGAGCTGCGCACCACCATCGGATACATGAAGGGCGTGGTGCCCGATGGGACCGACCCCGTCCGGGCGGAAATGTTCCAGTTCAACCGGGACATGCGTGAGGGCCGCGTGGAGGACGCCGAAAAGCACCTAGCCGTCGCCGCTCGCATCAACCCCGACGATCCCGAGGTGCTCCAGGCGCAGATCACGCGGGCCCTGAACGCGGAAGACCTCCGAGAGGCCGAGCGTCTCATCAATCGCGCGACGGAACTGAACATCGATCAGGCCGGCGGGCGCATCCTGCGGTCGGATCTGCTCCACGCGCAGGGTCGTTATGCCGAAGCGCTGGCCAGCATCAACTCGGTCGTCTCCGATGGCCTGACGAGCGTACCGGTGCTGTATCGCCGGGCCAAGACGCTGCGCAGCATGGGCAGAATCGAGGACGCGGTCGCCGATTACGACGAGATCATCCGCCTCCAGCCCACCAGCATCGTGAACATCCGCGAGGTCATCACCGCTCTCACCGAGATCGGGCGCTATACGAAGGCCCTCGCTCTGGCGCGCAAGTCGCAACGCATCGCCGGCGCCGATCCTACGTACCTGCACCTGTGGCTCTCGCTCGAAGCGGAGGTCGGCGATTCGACGGCCGCAATGCTCCGACGCGAGGACATGCGGTCAAAGGATCCCAACAACCGCCAGAACAACCTCGCCCTGGCCCGGGTTTATCTCAAGCTGGGTGAGTGGGCCAAGGCCCGCACCGTGATCGATGAGCTTCGCGCCGAATCGGATGACGTCACGCTCGTCATGATCGATTCGCAGTGGCACGCCGAGCAGGGTGATATCCCCACCGCGATCAACACGTTCGAGGCATACCTGGCCAAGCGCCAGCAGGCCGGGGAGATGAACGTGCAGGACACGCTTGCGTACGCCAACTTCCTGCAGAGCCAGAACCAGACTCGCCGGGCGATTGCGATGTTGCGTGCCTCGGTCGGCCTCGACACCACCGAGAACAACGTCCTTCTCCGCCGATTGGCCCTGCTGCTGCTCTCCACGGGACAGTCCAGTGAAGCCGTCGAGGTGATCGATCAACTCATCGCCGCGGGGCAGGACAGCGATGGCACGCTCCAGTTGGCGCGAGTCGAGGCCTACATCCGCGGCAACGAACTCGACAAGGCGCAGCAGGCGATGGACGCGCTGGACGCCAAGATCAAGACGACCGAGTCCGCGGGCATCCTCCGCTGCGATCTGGCGATCCGCAGGGGTGATCGCCGGGCCGCCCTCCAGGCGCTCGCCGACACGCTCGCAGCCCACCCGACCTCCGCCCGTGCCTACGTGCGTCGCGCCCAGATCTACTGGACGCAACTGCAGAACGACGAGAGCGTGAACGCCGCCGAGCGTGCGCAGCTCTCGCGCGATGCGAGCGAGGACCTGAACGAAGCGCTGCGGATCGACCCGGCCAACTGGGAGGCCTACCGCCTCCAGGCGGTCATGGCGATGGCCAACAGTCGCTATGACACGGCGGTCGCTGCCGTCGCCAAAGCGCTGGAATTCAACCCGGGCCTGGGAAGCCTGCGCGACCAACTCATCCGCAAACTGGTCGAGGATCGGGATACGCCCAGGGCTATGACCATCATCGACTCCGCGGTCCAGGCCAACCCGGCCAACGTGGACCTCCGGGTGCACTTCGCACGACTGATGGCCGATCTCGGCCGCTCGGCCGAAGCGATCCGCCTCTTCGATGCGGCCCTCGCGCAGCGTCGCAATCCGGTCATCGCGGCCCAACTCGTGGAGTACCTCATCGGGCTCGGCACGCCGGATGCGCGAGCCAAGGCCCGGCAGGTCCTCGGCGATCCGAACATCAACGTCGCCGGCACCTGGCAGCTCAAGCTGATGGAGGCCGGCCTCTCGATGATCGAGGGCAACCAGCCCCGGGCCGTCACACAGGCGCGGCAATCGTTCCAGATGGTCCGTGAGAATCCCACGGACATCGTCCGCTGGTTTAATGCGCTGCCGCCGATCATCAAGGACCACAAGGTCCGCATGGAGATCGCCGTGCAGCTTGGTGTCGAGATGACCCCCCAGCGTGTGGGAGAGATCATGCTCGCATCGCTGATGCTCAAGGATCCCTCGACCGAGCCACAAGGTCTCAGCGAGTTGCGCCGCCTGGCGGGCGACAGCAACACCACCGTCGCCCTGCGAGCCGGACAGTTGCTCGGCGACACGCTCTACGGCAAGCAGGACTACCAGGGCGCCGTGGAAGCCTGGCGCGGCGTGCTCGCCTTGGACCCCAATGTGGGCCAGAGCCTGAATAACATGGCTTTTGTGCTGGCCACCCAACTGGGCCAGTGCGAGCAGGCGATTCCCCAAGCCCAGAAGGCCCTCGAAGTCGGCGGCATCTCACCCGCAATCGGGCTGAGCACGCTGGCCGTGGCATTTACGAAGTGCGACCGGCTCGACGAAGCGCAGCAAGCCGTCGAGCAACTGATGAACGGGGCCCGCGGTACGCCCGAGGAAATCCTCGCGGTGGTCCGGCAAGGTGAGATATACCTCGCTCGGGGCGAAGCGGAGCGAGCCCGCGAATCACTGAACGAGGCTAAGTCGCTCCTTGAGGCCTGGGGTAATCAGGCACAGCAGTACGAGTCGGTGGTGGTGGAATTTGAGGCGGCCATGGAAGGTCGGTGACTGGGTGAGGGTTCTCGGACGCAGAAGGCAGCGGCCGGAGACCGATTTTGAGAGGGATTGGCCAGGGAACGGCTCGTGAGCCGAACCCGGGAGCGCAGAAGGCCGACGTAAGCATGGGCCCGCAGTATTCAGGGCCGGTATGACGTGAGAACAGCATGACCATCGCATCCACATCCACGAACGGCTCGTTGAACGGCTCGCACGGCTCGCCCCAGGGCGGGGGTTCCCAGATCGGGACCAAGGCGGCCTCGAGTGTCGATCCGCTCCGCGTGCTGCGCAAGTACAAGTTCGTGTTCGTGATTGCTGCGGTCGTCGGCGGCATCCTGGGAGCGGTCGCGAACACGCTCCTGGCCGAGTACCGGCCCAAGTGGAGCACGCCGGTCATCTACAAGTGCTATCCCCCCCAGACCCGGCCGAACCCAGAGCAATCGAACATCGATGGTGAGGAATTCGAGCGATTCATGGCCACCGAGGCGGCCATGATGGTGTCCGAGAACGTGCTGCGCCAGGCCATCGAGAATCCGCGCCTGATGAACGAGGCGCCCAAGTGGATCGAACGCCACATGACAGGCGGCGTGGTGGATGTGGGGCAGGCGGTACTCGAACTCGAAGAGCAGGTGGGGGCGCGTGTGATCGCCGGCACCGACCTGATCCGCATGACCGTGAGCTGGCGCGACCGCAACGAGGTGGCCACGCTCGCAGAGGTCGTAAACGCCGCGTACATACAGGACCTGCGCCGACGCGGCTCACGTTCGACGACCGAGCGTCGCGAGGCCATCGAGCAAGCGATCCAGGGACTGGAAACCGACTTCAACCAGGCCGACAGCCGCCGTACCGAGATCGTCACGTCCCGCAAGATGGACTTCCTGGACATCAACCAGAGCCAGGAACGCGCCGAGATGATGATCGTGCTCAGCTCGATGCAGGAGATCGGGCTGCAACTCGAGGCCGTGCTGTCCCAGAAGGCCGAGATGGAGGCCCAGCTTCGCAATCCCGGCGGTTTGCAGTTCAACGACACGCTGCGATCCCAGGTCGAGATCCAGCCCCTGATCCAGAACCTGCGCACGCAGGTGGTGTTCCTCGAGGCCCAGCGATTGACCGAGCGAGAGCGTCTCTCGGAAGACAACCCGGTGATCCGCCGCATCGACGACCAGATCGCCGCGATCGAGCGCAGCCTCACGCAAGAGCGTGAGAAGCTCATGACCGAGATGTTCCAGACCCAGCTCGACCAGCTCCGCTTGGTCGAGCAGCAGCTTCGCGCCCAGATGGCCAGCCTCACCGAACGGCGGGGCACGCTGGGGCTGCGTCTGCAGGAACTCGTGTACGCCGAGACCGAGCTGAACGATCTGGCGATGCGGATGGCCCAGATTCTCGAGCTGCAGCAGGAGTTCGAGACCGATCTGCGCATGATCGACGCGACCAGCCAGCTCACGACCGCTTCGCGCGTGGACGTCATCCAGTCCCCCCGCGTGCCCACGGTGATGAGCTTCCCGAGGCTGACCATCCTGGTCCCCGCTGGCGTGGTGCTGGTGGTGGGCCTGGCGGCCGGCGGCGCGTACCTGCTCGAGATGATCGATCAGCGGGTGAAGAGCCCCGCCGACATCGCCGCTCTGCCCAGCGTGCGTGTCCTGGGCATGGTTCCCCATGCTACCGAAGACCCCTCGCGCATCGATACGCCCGAGCGTGTGTTTGCC
This sequence comes from Phycisphaerae bacterium, assembly GCA_030426395.1. Lineage (GTDB taxonomy): Bacteria > Planctomycetota > Phycisphaerae > Phycisphaerales > UBA1924 > JAHCJI01. The sequence goes on along the minus strand of JAUHYE010000015.1, from coordinate 38,147 downwards.
GAGCAGCCGCTGACGGCCATGAGCGAGAGCTACCGCCACGTGCGCGGGGCCGTGCTCAAGCGCATGAAGGCCGGCGGTTTTAAGACGTTGCTCGTCGTGCCGGCCATGCCGGGCTCGGGAGCCACGGCTGTTGCCAGCAACCTCGCCGAGTCGCTGGCGGCGGCAGAGAACCGCGTGATCCTGATCGACGCGAATATCCGCAGGCCTCGCTTGCACGAGGTATTCGGGCTGCCCATCGGCCCGGGTGTTGGGGAGGCGCTCGCTGGCGCCTCGCTGTCGGAGGTTGCCCAGAAGACGGGCAACCCCAACCTGCGTGTCATCACCTCGGGCGAACCGGGCAACCGCCAACTCGAGGCCCTGGCCACGGGTGCCATCGCCAAGCTCATCAACCAGGCGGCCACCGAAGCGGACTTTGTGATCCTCGACGTGGCGCCCGCCACGGTGTCGGGCGACGCCCAGTCGCTAGCCCAGGTGGTCGACTCGACGATGCTGGTTGCCAAGGCCTTCGGCGAGACCCGCGGCCAGATCGGCCGCCTTTCGCGGGAGTTGGACGAGCAGCCCGCCCGCTATCTCGGTGTGCTTGTCAACGCGGCCCGCAGCGCGAGCGGTGGATACCTTCGTGACAACCTGCGAGCCGGTCACAGCTACACGGCCAAGGCCAAGGGCTGAGCCCGGCTGCCGGCGTCAACCGACGCTCGCGAGGTGTAGAGGAGAGGTCCGGCGTTGCGTGATGGTGCTGCCAACCCGACGGGACAACCTCGCCGGGTGCTGGTGACCGGCGGAGCGGGCTTCATCGGCTCGCACCTGGTCGAGCGGTTGCTCGCTCGGGGCGACTCGGTGGTCGTCGTGGACGACCTCTCGACCGGCACCCGTGCCAATCTTCCGATCAGTGATCGGGCCCTCACGTTCATTGAGGCGGACCTGCGCGAGTGGCTGCGCCCCGCGTCCAGGGTCGAAGAGGAGTTCCACGAGATCTACCACATGGCCGCCGCGGTGGGTGTCGAATTGGTCATCTCCGACCCGATCGGCAGCATCGAGACGAATACCGAGCAAACCAGCGCGCTCTTGCGATATGCCGCCGACGGGTCCTTCGGGCGGCCGGCGGTGCTCATCGCCAGCAGTTCTGAGGTCTATGGCAAGAGTGAGCGTGTCCCCTTCCATGAGGACGACGACGTGGTCTACGGGCCCACGACGGCTACACGCTGGTCCTACGCGTGCTCGAAGGCGCTCGACGAGTATCTGGCCCTGGCGCACCATCGCGCCGAGGCTGGGGCTGGTGGGTTCGGCGTTGTGGTCGCACGGCTCTTCAACACCGTTGGCCCGAGGCAGGTCGGGCGCTACGGCATGGTTCTCCCCCGCTTTGTAATCGCCGCGCTGGCGGGCGAGCCGCTCCGCGTGTTCGGCGACGGTGAGCAGGTCCGCTGCTTCTGCGACGTGCGGGACGTGTCGCGGGCGCTTATCGACCTCGTCGGCACTCCGACAGCGCACGGTCGGATCTACAACGTCGGGAGCGAAGAGGCGATCAGCATCGCCGACCTCGCGCGCACCGTCGTGGATGTGCTCGGCTCGTCGTCGGACATCGAGTTCGTGCCGTATGACAAGGCCTATGGCCCGGGATTCGAGGACCTCCGACGCCGCGTGCCACACCTCGGGCGACTGCGGCAGGCAATCGACTTCGAGCCAGAGCACGAGTTGAAGTCGACCATCCTTGCGGTGGCCGAGGGCATGGGTGCTGCGGGGGCGGCGCGATGATCGATCTGTTGGCCGCAACGATGCAAGGCTTGCCCCCCTTGGATCCGGGGCACTTTGAATCTATCGGCGAGGGCGTCGCCGACGAATCGGGCTCCCTGGCGACCTCCGGGTTGGCGATCTTCCATCGCTATATCTGGGTGTTCGTGGCCGCCTTTGCCATCACGATCCTCGCGACGCCGCTTGTGCGGAAGCTCGCGCTGAAGTCTGGCATCATCGATCGTCCGAGCGATCCGCGCAAGGTCCATCGCATCCCGGTGGCGTACCTCGGCGGCCTTGCGGTCTTCTTCGGCATCATGGGCGGCACGCTGGTGAGCTATCTCGCGACGGCGTGGGGTGATCTTGGCGTGGTATATCCCAGCGAGCACATGGTCGACGGCGAGTACCACGGCGTGGTGCCCATCAGCGTCCTCTTGGGGATGACCGTCATCGTGATCGTGGGCCTGCTCGACGACGCCGTCGGAATCCGTCCGGGGCTCAAGATCAGCGGCCAACTCGTTGCGGCTGCCGCCCTGGCGATCGAGAACGTGGGCGTGAAGGTTGCTCAGGGCGTGCTCCGACCGGTGGGCGAGGTGCTCGTTGACCTCCACCTGGTGGCCAATAGCGACCTGGTCTTCTACATACCCATTCCAGGGCTCGAGGTGCCGCTGGAGCTCAACCTCGTGTATTGGTCCGGTGCGATCATCATCGCCGTCTTCGTCATCGGCGCCTGCAACGCGGCCAATCTCATCGACGGCCTCGACGGCCTGCTGACGGGCACCACGACCATCACCGTCGTCGGTCTCACCATCCTCGCACTCTCGCTCATGGTGATCGACCAGGGCCCGCGCGACGCGCAAAGGCTCGTGCTCTGTCTGGCGGTGCTCGGCGCGTGCATGGGCTTCCTGCCGCACAACTTCAACCCGGCGTCGATCTTCCTGGGCGATTGCGGCTCAATGCTGCTGGGTTATTGCACCATCGTGATCATCCTCACACTGGGCGACATGGGCCAGACGCACCTGGTGCTTGCCGGCCTGATGATGTTCGCCGTCCCGATCATCGACAGCATCCTGGCAATCGTCCGCCGGCGCATGAGCGGGAAGAGCATTACCGAGGCCGACGACCAGCACCTGCACCACATGCTCAAACGGGCCCTGGGTGTCAAGGGGGCCGTGCTGGCCCTGTACGGCATCACCGCCTGTTTTACGGCCCTTGGCCTGGCAATGAGCCTCAGCCGGGCCCGCGTGGTCTACGCCCTGGCGCTTATTGTCGTGTGCTATGTGGGGGTGACGGCCATCAAGGTCAGCCGAAGGCAGTACATCGAGAGCCAGGCCTCGTTAGCCATCGACTCCGCCAAACGGCCCAAACGCTCGGCCTCCTGAACGAACCTGAAAACGGGCCGGACGGGCCGCATCCGGGCGATAGAATCGCGCGATGGATACCGATCCGCAAGGCCAGCACCACGCCCAGCCCAAGCCTGTTCCCCCGGGACCGCCCAAGGTCTTCGCCCTTATGAACCAGAAGGGCGGCGTCGGCAAATCGACTACGGCCGTCAATCTGGCCGCCGCCTTGGCGAGGCTCGGCAAGCGGGTGCTGCTGGTCGACCTCGATCCGCAGGCCCACGCCACGCTGCACCTGGGCGTTGCCGTCGACGGCGACGATCGCCCCGGAACGGTGTACGACGCGCTGCTCGAACCCAAGTCGGTCGGCCTGACCCCCGCCGGCGAGAACCTCTGGCTCTTGCCCAGCGAGACCGACCTGGCCGGTGTCGAGACCGAACTGGCCCAGGCCGACGGCCGGCACCATCGACTGCGGTTGGCCATCGAGGCCGCGTGCGAGGCCCAACCCATCGACGTGGTGCTCATCGACTGCCCACCGAGTTTGGGGTTGCTGACGCTCAACGGGCTGGCCGCCGCCGACGAGGTGGTGATCCCCATGCAGGCCCACTTCCTCGCGCTGCACGGCGTGGGCAAACTGCTCGAGACGGTCCGGCTCGTCGCACAGCAGGTACGGCCGCAGCTCAAGGTCGCGGGCGTTGTGCTGTGCATGTACGACCAGCAGGCCAGTCACACGCAAGAGGTCGTTGGCGACATGGAAGCCTTCTTTGCCGAGGGCCGCGAGCGTGACGTGCCGTGGAAGCGGGCCCGCGTGCTGTGGCCGCCCATCCGCCGGAACATCAAACTGGCCGAGGCGCCAAGCTTCGGGCAGTCGATCTTCGATTACGCCCCACAAGCCGCTGGAGCGCGCGATTACGCGGCACTGGCCAAGCACTTCGTGGCCTTGATCGAGCCGGCCTCTCCCGCAATGATGCCCGCGCCGGCTGCGGAAGTTTCGAAGGAATCCGCAGAAGACTCTCAGCCGGAGCCCGAGGACATTGAGTCCGCTGAGGACGATGCGCCAGAAATCGTGACGCCGACCACCCAGCAGCAGCACGCGTCGTGATCGAACGCCACCGCCGGTTGCTCCGCGTCGGATTCGTCGCGTATGCGGTGGTGCTGTTCGTAGCCACGCACAAGCCCGGTGTCGACGTCAACGTAGTGCCGGGCTGGCGGCTCGACCTGCTCATCCACATGGCGGCGTTTGGCTTGTGGACTCTCCTTCTTGGGCTCACGGGCTGGGTGGGCGATGCCCGGCGGCTGGCCGGCCTGCTGGTACTGATGGCGGTGGGGGTGGCATACGCCGTCGCCGATGAATCTTCGCAGGCCTTGCCGATATTCGATCGGGTGTTCGATCTGACCGACATGGCGGCGAACTCGGCGGGTGCGATCCTCGCGTCGGTCGTGGCGTGCCTCGTGTTGCGAGCATTCGATCACCAAGGGGCAACACAACCATGAGCGTCGCCCTCGCGCGCGCGTTCCGGGTCATCTCCTCGCTCACGCTGCTGTCCCGCGTGCTTGGGCTAGTGCGCGACGTCGTGACCGCCCGCCTCTTCGGCGATACAGCCGTGGGATCGGCCTTTGCCGCCGCGTTCGCGGTGCCCAATACCTTCCGCCGCCTCTTCGGCGAGGGCGCGCTCGCGGCGGCTTTCGTGCCCGAGTACGCCTCGCTGGTCGAGCAAGACCCCCGGGCAGCCGACCGATTCGCGACGTTCACCGTTGGCTTGTTGGGTTTGGTGACCGCCGGTCTGGCGGTGCTTGGCGAACTCGGCCTCTGGCTCGCGCTCTCGATGGCCGAGGCCGGCGGTGCGAAGCACTTCTCGATCCTGCTCGTGATGATCGCGCTACCGTTCATGCCGCTCATCTGCATCGCCGCAACGCTCGCGGGCGTGCTCCAGACCCACGGCCGATTCGGACCGCCCGCCGCCCAGCCGATCGTCTTGAATTTGTGCGTGCTCGCGGCGGCTGGATGGCACGCGATGCGTGAAGGCGCGAGCGTCGAATCGGCGGCAATGCTGCTGTGCGCTTCGGTGGTTGTTTCGGGCGTGTTGCAGGTCGTGTGGAGCCTTTGGGCGTTGCGATCGCACGTTCGCTGGACACGCGTGATCTCCGGCGTGGGTGACAGCGCCAGGAACCTGCTGCGTCGTTGGGCCGGCGCGATCATCGGTTTGGGCACGCTCCAGGTCAGCGCTTTGCTCGACGTGGTGCTCGCCATGTGGCCCATCTGGTTCGGCGCGACCATGTTCGGCGTTGCCTACCCGCTTGACGAGCAATCCAACGCGGTGCTGTTCTACGCCCAGCGGTTGTACCAATTCCCCCTCGGCGTCTTCGGCATCGCGGTGGCGACGGCGGCGTTTCCGTTGCTCAGCAGGTTGGCGAGCCAGCGCGAACGATTCCACGGCGCACTCGTCGGCGCCCTCTCGCTTTCAATTGCCATTGCCCTGCCCGCCAGTGTGGGGTTGATGCTGGTATCGGGTGACCTCGCAACCACGCTCTTCGGCGGCGGCAGCGGATTCAGCGAGGAAGGCTCGCAACGAGCCGCTGCGGCCCTGATCGGCTACGCCTCGTGCGTGTGGGCCTACGCCTGCAACCAGTTGCTCACACGCGCGTTCTATGCGATGGGTGACACGCGCACACCGGCGTTCATTTCCTTGCTCGCGTTGGGCACGAACCTTGTCTTAAACCTCTCGCTCATCTGGCTGCTCCGCGAGGCTGGCCTCGCTTGGGCGACGGCCATTGCGGCTGGCGTCCAGACCTTGATCCTCCTGATTGTGCTCTCGCGCAAGCACGGCGTGCGTGTGACCGCCGAGGCTTGGCGGCGGGGTTGGAAGGCACTCCCGTGCGTCGCCATTATGGCTGTGGCTGTCGTAGCCGTGCTGCGGATATGGTCAGATCCCGACGCGTGGTCGCAGCACGCAGCACGCCTTCTCGTGTGCGTCGCGGTTGGTGGCATCGCCTACGTCGCGGCCGCCTGGACCTTGCGCTATCGTGAACTGGCGCGCGTGCTGCTACGCCGGGAGCGGACCAGTGGCGATTGACCTGACCGGCAAACCCATGGCGATCACCGGCGCCAGCAGCGGTATTGGCAAAGCGACCGCGATCGCCTGCGCGAAGGCGGGGATGCCCGTCGCGCTCGGTGCACGCCGAATGGACAAGCTCGAAGCCGTTGCAGAGGAGATACGAAAGATCGGTGGAATCGCGACAGCCATCCAACTCGACGTCACGAGCGTCGATCAGTGCCGTGCGTTCATCGAGAAGACAGAGGCCGAGTTCGGCGCTCTCTACGCCGTCTTCGCGAATGCCGGCTATGGCTTCGAGCGACCAATCCACGAGACGACCGACGATGACGTGCGCGAGATCTTCGAGGCCAACTTCTTCGGCACGCTCAACACCATCCAGCCCGCAGTCGAGCGTTTCATCGAGCGGCGGATGGGCCACGTCCTGATCTGTTCGAGCAGCATCGGCAAGATGGCCATCCCCGGATACGGCGCGTACTGCGCCACCAAGGCTGCCCAGTGGCACGTCGGCCGCGCGATGCGGCACGAACTCAAGCCTCTGGGCATCCACGTCTCGACCATCCACCCCATCGGCACGCGGACCGAGTTCTCGCAGGAGGTCCGGCGTCGCAGCGGCGGCACCGACGTCATCTCGAACACACCGAAGACGTTCATCCAGCCGCCCGATCGGGTGGCCAAGGCCGTCGTAGCGTGCCTCAAGCGGCCCAGGACTGAGGTTTGGACGAGTTTGACGGGCCGGCTTGGGCTAGGGTGTCTGAGCATGTTCCCGTGGTTCGCAGACATGGCGTTCGATCGACTCGCTGGCCGTGATTGAGAACCGATGGCAAATTGCTCTTGCATGCCGTTGGGAATTCGGTTATCTTGACATTTCAATCTGGGCAAACTCTCGTGAACTGCCCATCGGAAGAGCAACCCGACGCCGATCTCGTGGCGTTGAGAGGGGGTTTTCATGTACAGGCAACTGATCAGTATTGCGGCGCTTTCCGGTCTCGCCGGCACGGCCATGGCTCAGGAAGTGGCCATCGTGGCTGCTGCCGGGAGCGCGGGCGCTACCGGCGTCCTGAATCTTCTGCAGGACAGCGGTGCGTTCGATAGCGTGACCAACATCGACCTCCAGACGACCACGCCCACGCTGGACGAACTCCTTGCCTTCGACGCGGTCATCGTGTGGACGAACCTCACTCCGACCGACCCGGCAGGTTTCGGCAATGCCTTGGCCGATTATGTCGACATGGGTGGCGGCGTTGTCGTGGCCGTGTTCGCCAACAGCAGCACGACCACGGATCGTGACATCGCCGGTCGTTGGCGCGGCAATCCTGACTACGAGGTGATCATCCCGCGAACCGGCAATCAATCCGGTGCCGCTTCTTTGGGGGCCGTCATCGATCCGGGCCACCCGATCATGGCTGGCGTGTCGAGCTTCTTCGGCGGCACGTCGAGCTTCCGCCCCAACGTGACCGACCTGAACCCCGGAGCGACCACGGTCGCCGAGTGGGACGATGGCCGGGTGCTCGTGGCTATTGGCGCGAACCCCAAGCGCGTGGACCTTGGGTTTTACCCGCCCCCGAGCACCGTCTCGTCGAGCTTCTGGGACATCGGCACGGACGGCGATCTGATGCTCGTCCAGTCGCTCCTCTTCGCCAGCGGTAGTGGCGAGTGCCGGGCTGATCTTGATGGCGATGGGTCGTTGACCCTCTTCGATTTCCTTGCGTTCCAGAACCTGTTCGACAGCGGCGACCCGCTCGCCGATTTCGACGGCGATGGTTCACTGACCCTCTTCGATTTCCTTGCGTTCCAGAACGAGTTTGACGCGGGCTGCGAGTAACTCTCGCTTTCCCAACTGTGCGACGATCATGCAAAACGGCCCCGCTTCGTAGCGGGGCCGTTTCAATGAATCGATTCAGAATCCGAAGATCAGATGATCAACGGCTCTGGGTGTACTGGGCCTCGAGGGCGCGGCCGATGCGGTCGCTCGCGTCCGTGAGGTGGGCCAGGGTGTACGTGTCCATCGCGCCCTTGCCCTTCTTGATCGCGCCATCGATCTCCTGGCGGAGCTCGCGGAGCTGGAGGCTGGCAACGTTGGAGAGTGCCGCGCCCGAAGCGCCGGGGAAGCCACGGCTGCTCAGGCTGATCAGGCGATCGATGTGCTGGCCTTGCAGGCCGCGACGCAGCGAGCTGATCATGGGCTTGCGGTCGCTGAATTCACCGCTGCCTCCCTCGCCCAGTTCCTTCCATGCCGCGTCCTTCACGCTCTGCATGACCTCGGCGAGGGTGATGAAGTCCTCGTCGCTGCTGACGTGCATTTCGTTGTTGTAGACGCGCTCGAGGGTGGTGGGGTTGAGGATCATGGTCATGGCCGACGCCTGGATGCCGCGGATGCGGTCGTGGACCGGGAAGGCCGGTTCCTCGAAGAGCGAGCCCATGCCGCCGCCGTCGTACCACTTGTCCACGGTCATCTTGCTGAGCAGGTCGGGCGTCAGGCCGTAGGCGTCGTCGTAGAACGTGTTGTTGATGACGAAGTTCAACGCCTTGCGCTGCTGCTCGGCGGGAACCGGGGTCAGCGGGGCCAGGTCGCCCGGGTCGCCCTTCTTCGCGCGGCTCTGGAAGGTGCCGCCGATCCAGTTGGCCATCATGCTCACCGAGTTGACGTGCTGGCCCAGAGTGATGTTGTACCCGCGGCGGGCGCGGGCCCAGCTGTCGCCGTCCTTGACGAAGTTGTCCAGGATCTTGCTGCGAAGATCGCGGACCAGACGCATCTGGTTCTCGGCATAGTCCAGGGGATCGGCCGAGAGGTCGTAGCGACGGGCCAGGGGGTCGGGGCCCCAGGTGTCCTCGTCGGTGGCAAAGGCGAGGCGCGGGTCCTCGACCTTCTTGAGCACCTCGTCGAGGTTCTTGTCGGTGTAGCCGTACTCGATGGCCCACTTGTCGTAGGCGCCGATGTCGATGACCTCGTAGTTGCCCTGGATCTCACCGGAGTCCATGTTGATGTTGATGGGGTTGTAGTCCATCACCGAGGCGGCGAAGGGCTCCTTGTCCTTCACCTTGTCGGAATTGATCTCGGCCATGGTGAAGACCGACGAGGCCTTGAAGTTGTGACGCAGGCCCAGCGTGTGGCCGACCTCGTGGGCGGTCAGGTGCGCCAGGGCAGGGCCGACGAACCACTCGGGCACGCCGTCGAGCATCTGGGCGCCTTCCTTCGACTCGTTCTCGAACAGACCCAGCACCTCGCCGCTCAGGCGGGCGATGTCCATGTTCATGGCTTTCAAGTGGGCCATGTTGCAGGCGCCGGTGACCTGATAGGCGGCCACCGCGTCGGAGACCGAGCCATCCTGGGCGTCACGCGACATCATGGCCGGATGGCCGCCATAGGGCAGCGGGCCGCGCGCCTCGCGCTGGGCGATGATAAAGTCGCGCTGCTCGGGCGCCGCCATCTGCACGCGCGGATCCCACTGGGGGTTCTCGTCGAGCCAGGCCAGCGTCTCGGGGCCGAAGCCCTCCATGGCCACCTGCGGAAGAAGGTCGTTGTACTGGAACCAGTACGCACGGATCCAGCCGTCGGTCAGCACCACGTCGGCGTCGAGGATCTCGCCGGTCTCGGGGTTCACGCGGCTCGGGCCGATGGCCGTGCCGATGCCGTTGGTCAGCCACCGGATGAAGTTGTAGCGGACGTCCTCGGGGTCCTTGTCCATGTTGGCGCCGGTGCTGGCGTCCTGATAGACCACTTCGATGGCGCCGACGATGCCGACCTCTTCGAACGCCTTGTTCCAGTACTCGATGCCCTCACGCACCCAGCGGCGGTACTTCACCGGCACCTGGTGGTCGATGTAGTACACGATGGCCTGCTTGGGCGGGCTCTTGGCCAGGCTCGGGTCGGCCTTCTCGAGGTTCCAGCGGTTGGCATACCGCACCCACATCTGGGAGCCGTCCATCTTCGAGAAGTCGCGGTAGCTGGTGGTGAAGAAGCCCACCCGCTCGTCGGCCTCGCGGGGCTTGAAGCCCGGCGTGCCCTTGATGTTGCTGATGGAGTAGTGGTAGATCGCGAACTGGCCGCCCGCGTCGGGCGCCTCGATGGCGATCTCGATGTTCTCCGGGAAGGCCTTGGCCGTCTTGATCGTGGCCAGGCGCGAGTTCAGACGCGCGGCGCGACCGCCGAAGAACGTGCCGGCGTTGTTGACCAGGAGCTGGTCGAGGTCGATCACCGGCTGGCCGTTGGGGCCCTTGGCCACGATGGGCACCTCGAGCAGCACACGATCGGTGAAGATGCGCTCGATGCCCTGCTCGACTTCCTTGTTGCCGCCAGCGCGGACCTCGGTCTGGGGGTGGATCAGCGCGAGGCGGTTGTCGTACTTCTTCCAGTACGCGTAAAGATCACCCGACTGCAGGCCGGCGAAGATGTCGCCCGAGCCCATGGTCATGGCGAAGAAGTGCTTCTGACGCTCGAAGCCGCGCGGAAGCTCGGCCAGCAGTTGGCCGTCTTTCTCGCGCTTCCAGACGTTGAAGAAGCTCTTGCCGTCGGCGGTGGAAACCACCTGCTCGTAGCCCTCGCTCACCTTGTCGAAGGGCGGCAGATCGTCGTCGGCCGCACTCGAAAGCCCATAGGCCTGTCCCGCAAGGGCCAAAACCGCGGCGGTGATGCTCACGATGCCGAACCCGCTCATCCTGTTCCTCATGATCCTGTACTCCGTGTGTGAAGGCTTCCGCGGTGGCCGGTGCCACGGGCGAATCCGCCAGCGGGCCAGTGGCCGTTCCAATCCCCAGAGGCGGCCTCAAGGCCGGCCCGGGGGCCAACATCCATGCTGTTGATCCTACTCTGGGACGCGCCAGGGCGGCCCATCTTGCTTACGCCGCTGGCTTCTCGGGCGTTTTGTTTCCGATTCTGGAAGCAACGCCCGCCAAACCAGAGAGCGACCGACCCTTCTCGGACGCGTCGCTCTCAGACTTCCTCATCGGCCATTGACTGATCGGACTGTTGCACGGGGCTGGTTATTCCGTGTGGTTCGGCCGCGTGGGGCCGCTCAGCGGGGCCTGCCCAGAGCACGAGGACCGCCGTGAACGTGCCAAAGACCAAGGCAGCAAGCTGGAAATCCCTATCTTTTGTTGCCAGTTCCGTCGGGTCGTCGTACTCGCCCCGCTCGAGCAGGATGATGCAACGCAGTACGGCGAACGTGGCGGGCAGCATGGTGAGCCACAGCAGATTCATGCCCATTTGAGGGGAATCACCAATTCCAAGCGAACGGCCGCCAAACATCCAGACAAACCGCGACTCGTTGTCCTGCACGTATCCGGCATAGGTCAGCAGCATCGCCACGGCGGTCACCACCACCATCATGCGGAGGAGCTCGTCGGTGTACACGCCTTGGACTGCCCGGGCGGCGGTGGCATCGTCCCCAAGGGTCCGGCGTTCGCCAAGCCGCTTGCCGAAGGCCAGGAACATCGCCAGGAACAGCGTGACGTTGAGCAACCAAGTGCTCGGCGTGATGCCCGCGGCCGCACAGCCGCCCAGTACCCGCAGCACGAATCCGAGCGCCAAACTCAGCACGTCGAGAACGGGCACACGCTTGAGACGCAGGCTGTAGGCCGTGACGTTGATGACGTAGAGGGCCAGCAGACCACCAAGAGTCAGGGCGTTGGTGGCGCCCAGCAGCGGGCCGATCGCCCCAACGCAACCCGCCGCCAGCAGCCACAGGACCGCAGCGTACACACGTGCGGTACCCGGGCCGATGCGGCCCGAGGCGATGGGCCGGCGACGCTTGCGCGGGTGCAGGCGGTCGGCCTCGGCGTCGCGGAGGTCGTTAACCACATAGCAGCCGCTCGAGGCCAAGGCGAAGGCGAGCATGGCCAGGCCGACGCCCCACAACTCGACGACAGCCGTCGCCCCGCCGAAGAAGGGGCCGACCGCGACGAAGACCGACTTGGCCCATTGCTTGGGCCGCGCCAGGCGGAGCAGGGCCGCCCAAGTCGGCTCACGCAAGGCTCCGGCCGAGCCGATGGCTTCGGACATGGGGTTGGCATGTTCCTGGCTCTCGGTCATGTGTTCCCGCTTGAGCTTATCGGCAGTTGCACGACCAGATTGACCCCATCGGGGGCCCCTAGCGTATCAATCGGGCTTTGGGGCCGGTAAGTCCAACCGCTTCGGCCATTCTGCGTGGCTCGGACGAGGAGAGTTCGTATCGATCATCCGGAGCCCAACGCCGATTCCGCCAGCGGTGGAGCCCGGGGCGGCCGATCTTGGCTCGCATTCGTTCTGCCGGTGCTCTACGGGTTGCTGCTACTGCCCATAGCCGCCCTGAACGTGCGATATGCCGGTGGGCGTGCGACGTTCGATCAGGTGCTCTTCCATCAGCACACCATTGAGGCGATGGCCCAGACCTGGCCGCTCTTCCGCCTGACATATCCCGAGCATTACGTCGCCATGACCCCCGGCTACCACTGGGTGCTCGCGGGGGTGGTCTGGCTGACGGGCGTCACCGATGCCGGGCTGCGGCTGGTCGGCCTGGCGTCGAGCGTCGCGATGTTTGCCTTGTTGGGGCATCTGCTGGGCAAGCGATGCGGGGTGGTGCTGGGCTCGATGCTCGTCGCGCCGGTCCTGGCGTCGGTCTATGTGGCGAATTCGAGCGCCTGGCTGCTGGCGGACAACGCCGGGTGGATGTGGGTCTACCTGCTCACGCTCGCGGCGCTGGTGTGCCGGCCGACCGGAAGGTGGGCCCTGCCCGTGGGCGTCGGCTTGTTCCTGGCGGTTTGGACGCGCCAGAATCTGCTGTTTCTAGCCGCGCCGCTTTGGGTGGCCGCCTGGATGAGAGAATCGCCGGATGGCCCGGAGGGTCAGAACCCACTCGTTGGAATGTCCCGACGGGCGCGGAACCTGGCGCCGTTGGCACTGGCGACCCTGCCCGCCATCGCGTCACTTGTGTACCTGTACCGGCTATGGGGCGGATTCGTGCCCCACGAGTTCCAGGGCCAGTACGACGGAGCAAACCCATCGAACATCGCGTTGCAACTGGTGATGCTCGCCGGCTTCTCAGTTTTCTACTTGCCCGCGATGCTGGGTGTCGGTGAGCCGGGGTGGACCGCGCGGTGCCAGACGTTGCTCCGGCGGGCGGCGCCGTGGATGGTCCTCAGCGCGCTCGTCGCGGGCGCGGTGACGGCATTGGTGCCCACGACACCTGCGCCCACTCAGGGGCGCGCGGGGCTGGTGTGGAGCGCGGCCGCCCGCCTCAACCCCTTTGGCCCCATCGGCGATTGCAACCCGGTCATGGTGGTCGTTGCTTCGGCCGGCGCTGCGTTGCTCGTTGTCATCCTCGCGTGTGCACCACCCCGCCAGCGCTGGATCCTGGGCGCCCTTTTCGCCGGCTTTGCCATCGCGCAGGGTGCGAGTTCCGAAGTCTGGCAGCGGTATCACGAGCCCTTCGCCTTGCTGTTTCTCTCGATCGCGACGATGGTTGCCGCCGACGCGCGCCGTGTGCCGAGCAAACGCACGCCAAAGGCACAACTGGTGCCTATTGCCGTGCTCGCTCTGGGCATGGCCATCACGACCGGGGTCGTGCTCTGGCAGCGTGAGGTCAGTCCCTGGCGTCGGGGGGAGAACCAGATCCCGATCAACGCAGATCTGCCGGAGCCGCCCTCGGACGAGCCGCCGGAGTAAGCACGACCTCTTGCGCACGGTGCGTGCCGACGCCCAGGTCGATCATGCGATACGCCGTGGCGCGCCACTCGCCGCGGCGTACGAACGCCTGATCGAGGCCGAGGAATGGGATTGTCGTGCGGTCGCGCTTCCCGTCGTATATGAACCGCGGCCAGCCGTAGTCCGGGCCGATCCCCGCCTGGGCGTGGGCGCTGGCCATGCCCGGGAGCAAATCCGAGATGGCTCGAGAGCCTCGAGCGGTGTTGAAATCTCCGACGACGACGCCCGCATCGGGAAAGCCGGTGTGCTTCTCGCGTTGCAGCGGGCCGGCGGCGGTGGGGGTGAACGTCGAGTGCGTCGATTCCGCGATCGCTCTTAGCGTGGGCTCAACGTAGTCCATGCGACCGCGCTTGGGGTCGCTCGGCCAGTCGAACGCCCAGACAACCACATGCCCGGACTCCAGCGCGACTTCCGCGAACATGGCGGTTCCATCGTCGAGCAGGTCCGGCTCGGCAGTCTGGCCCTTGAGCCCGAGGGATGCCCATCCTGCCGTGGTCAGGGGTTTGCCGCTGATGAACACGAACCGCCCGCCGCGTCGCAGGTGACGCTGCACGTCGCGCTGGGCGATCTCCTCCGGGGCGAGCATGCGCACGATGTCGGGCCAATCGAGCCGCAGCGGCGGGTTGGCCAGCACCACGACGGCCGGCGAGTCGTGGCGCAGCGCGAACGGATCGGCGTCTCTCAGGAACGATTGCAACGCCTCGTCGGTGGCCTCGGTCGCGTTCCAGTGGTAGACGCGAAGCGCCGTTGGGCCCGGTTTGCGAAGGACGGCGTTCTGGAGATTCCAGTGCACCAACGCAACGTGGAGCGTCGCCACCGCCGCGAGCACGAGCGGGCCCAGTCTTGCCCAGCGGCGGCCCTTGCCTCGGGGTTCCAGCAGAGCGGTCGCGATGGCGAGCAGCCACATCGTGAACAGCCATGCCTCGGGGGGAATCCAGAACACCCACTGGCTCCAGGCGTAATGGTCGGTGAAGATCCGGCTCGCCAGGAACCCCAGGGCGACGACGAAGAGCGTCAGCCGGAACATCCACGCAAGAGCCAGCCGGCATCGGCGGCGCCAGCGGCGTGGTTCGGGCTGTGGTTGAGGGGGCGGTTCGGTCATGCGTCAGAAGGCGGAAAATGTGTGGTCTGCCCATCGGCCGTGCGAGCGCCCGGCCTGCACAGGCCGATAGGGTTTCTGATGGTGCGAGGCGTGCTGGCTCTGGTCATGGTTGGGTGCTGTCCGCTGCTGGGTTGCGGCGAGGCCCCTTCCCCCGCCAGCGGGTCGCCGGCATCCGTAGGTACGCCGCCAGGCCCGGCGACGATCGATGCCGACCTGGTTGAGGCGATCGCCCAGGCGAGCTATCACACGAGCCCGCCGAGCCACCCAACCCTCGGGTGGGCCGAACTCGCACCGAAGATCGCAGAGGCCCGGCGGCAGTTGGACCAACTTTCGCCGATCGACAAACCCGCTTCCCCGGCCGACCCTCTCGCCGAGCGGGTATCTTCGGTTCAGTTGAAGGCCCTAGCCGAAGCCCGGCTGCGGGCGATGGTGTTGCGAGCCGAGTCGGCCAGGTTGCTGGCGGCGGGCGACGCCGACGGCGCGGCGGCGGAACTCAGCGAATTGGTCGGGGTAGCGCAGGGCCTGTCGACCTGGGGCGCTCCGGCGACCGCCGAGACAGCGGCGGAATTGATCGCGCAAGTCCTCGACGCACTGGAACAGCCAGACGCTGCGCCGATGACGATCGCGCTGACATCGGCGAGTAAGGCCGCGTTGCGGCGGACGCTCGAGGGATTGGACTCCAACGACCCCGCGGGCAGGTTGCGAGCGATCACGGAAACGACGACCGCTCGCCTGGAGGCGATGCGATCACGGGCACGCGGCACCGATGGGCCGACGGCGGTGCGGGGTGTTTCTGGCAGGTATGTGCCAGGCGCCTCGCTCGGTAGTGCCGAGGACATCGACCGGGCTATCCGCGAGGCGTTCGCGTTCTCGCGGGCGATCGCAGACGGCTGGGACAAGCCCTCGCGCTCGGCCATTTCCGTGCGATTGCGACAGCGGCAAGGCGAAGACACGACAGGTGTCTTGATCGTGCTGCTGGGCGACACGCCAGACGCGTGCGACGACGATGCGCGCCTGCGCGAACGGATTGCGGCGGTCATCGAGGCCCTGCGATGAGCCGGGCACTGGTGCTGATCCTGTTTCTTGCGATGGTCTCCGCGACGAGCCGGGTTCAAACCGGCGGCGTGTTCGAGTATGTGCACTCGCCAGGCGATGATCTGGTGAGCCGCGTCGAGTTGGAGCGACGGGCGGTGCAGGCGGCGGCGGACGCGGGCGAGGCCGAGCGGTGGGGGGTGACGCTGGCATTGCTGCTGGAAATCGCAAAAAATGAGGATGATGCGGTTCGACGGGCCGCGATTCTTGATGCGGTCCTTGAAGAACTCGTTCACGCGAGGGCGTGGAAACTGATCCAGGGGCTGTCCCGCGATCGGCGTCGCTCGCTGCACGCGGCGTTGGCTGCCATCGACGCCGACGATCCGGTCGGCATGCGCCGCTATACGCGTCAATTGGCACAGCGAAGGTTGGATGTCATCGCGAAGGGCGTGCTGGCCGCCGATGACCCGAACAACGCGCTCGACAGGTTCCTTGCGGCCCACGGCTGGAACGCGCCCGGCGGGAAAGGCCCGCTCGGCCGCCAGCGTGCGAAGGACCGTGCGGACTTTCGCGTGATCGGTCGGCACGAGGTCTTCAAATATGAGGGCATGGAGCGGCGGCACATGCTGCTGCCTCCAACCGAGGTGCTCGCGGGCGTGCCGGTCGAAGACCTCGAATACAGGTGGCAGCGGGCGCGCAACTTCTCGGGTCATATGGACCGCCTGTGGACGCACCAGGACGGCCCGCGCGTGCACGATTTCCTGCTCGATGTTGCGTTGCGTGACGCCACCGGCATCGTGCGGCTCGTGCACGCCGATACGCAGTTGCTGGCCCACGCCGATCGCATGCGCCGGTGGCGCCTCCGAGAAGCACTGTGGAGGCTGGCTGGTGGATGAGCGACCGGCGACCGCCCACGTCAGCCTGTGGGCGCTGATCGGAGCGATGGCCTTCGGCTTCTTCATTCTCACGCCTCTCGTGAGTTGGGGCTTCTTCTTCCCACCCGCGTTTCTCGTGGCCCTCGTCGCGGCGGCGATCGTGCTGTTCCTGCTGGTGCGCACCGCTAAGCGAGACAAGGGGATCGCCGCCACGCGCGTCGGTGTCCGGGGCGCGCGATTCGCCGAGTTGGTGAAGCCGACCGGCCTGGCATGCCCGCGCTGTTCGTACGATTTGGCCGGAGCCGAAAGCGATCGCTGCCCCGAATGCGGTGAGGACCTCGAATTGATCGTGCGCACGCAGGTGCACTACGAGTTCGTCGAATCTCAGCATGGGCCCGGCATCAGCGAGCGGGACATGCGAGGTCTCAACGCGCCAACGGCCAACGTACTCGGCTACGCCATCATGCTTCCCGCACTGGTCGGGCCGGCCGCGGTCGTGGTGTTCAAGGCTTCGGAAGGTCGATCGCCCGCGCTGTTCTCGATTGGCGGCCTGGCCTATGTGGCGTGGTCGGCGTGGGGGTGGTGGCGGCGACGCCTCGAAGATGACCTGCCCCGCCAACGCAACGAGGCGGTGCTCGGATTGGCTATCGTCGCGGTTCTGGCGATCGTGTGCTCGCTGATCGATTTGGCGTACTGAACCTACTCGTTCACGCCAAGGTCGGCCTTGGTGAAGATCGCATCGAACGGCACGCCGGCAGCCTCGACGGTCTCGCGAGCGCCCTCCTGGCGGTCGATGGTCGTGATGACACCGGCGACGGTTGCCCCGGCGTCTTGCAGCACCTTCACCGCCTCGACGGCCTGGCCGCCACTGGTCGCGACGTCCTCGAAGAACACGACCACGTCGCCGGGGTTCAGTTCGCCCTCGAGTTGCTTGGCCGTGCCATAGTCCTTCTTGGCGTTGCGCACGAAGATGGCGGGCAGGCCCAGCCGGAGCGCGCAGGCCGTGACCAGCGGGATGCCCCCGAGTTCCGCCCCGGCCAGCCGATGCGTTTTGCCCGCATGGGGCTCGAACAGCACCCGGGCTCGCTCGGCGAGGAGGTCGGCCACAGGTCCGAGAAGCTCTGGGCGCGTACTGAATCGGTATTTATCGAGATAGTACGAACTGGTCCGGCCCGACCGTAGCGTGAACGTGCCGCGGAGCAGGCAGGCGTCTGCGACGGCGGCGGCCAATTCGTTCGGGGCCTGGGAGGGGTTCGGACGGGCTGTGGCGTGTTGCGACTCCATATGGTCAGGATAGGGGAACACTCCGCTCGATCGCGCGGCTGGTACAGCCGACGTATGGACGGGTGGTGTCCCGGCGGCCTAGCGATTGGTTGGGGCGGTGCCGGGGTCAATGATCCGCTCGTGGGGATTTCGTTCCGCGCCCGGCCGACACCGGTCCGGAAGGGCGGCCGGTTGGCGATTGGATTCGGAAACGAGAGGGAGGCGATGAGCAACGGCGAGCAACGAACAGGAAGCGTGGGCCTCGGCTTGGTCGCGGGCATTCTGGCGCTGTTGGGGCCGGTGCTCGCCGCGAGCACGGCTCGGGCGATGCAGGACCAGGAAAGCAACCCATTCGCATTGAAGCAACCAACCGCCCGAGAACTGCCGAGCATTCTCGAACGTGACGCCGAGGGCGAGGTGGTGTGGATCGAAGGCGACCCCGCGCGCAAGGTGGTGGAGATGATGGAACTCTCCGCAGCCGATCGCCGCACGATCGAGAGGCTGCAATGCGAGCGCGATGAGCTACTCCTGAACGCCGCGGTGCCGAACACCGACAAGATCATCGAACTGCTCGAGTACCGTCGCGAGGGCAACGCGATGGCCTACGACGCGTTCGGTCGCAGGTTGCTCGACTCGCTGGGTGAGTTCGGGCGGCGCGGGCCGTTGTATTTCGACGCCGAGGTTCGCAACGCGATCAGCCGTGGGGCGCACACGGACCTCAACGCGATCGTTCGCGAGTACAACCTGGCCCGTGTGGACCAAGAGCGTGCGATCCTGGAGGCCCAGGCCGAAGAGAAGCTCTACTCGGAGCAACTGCTCCGCGATTCGACGACGCTCCAGCGATTCCAGCAACTCGACGTTGCCGCCGACGCGGCCAGGATGCTCCGCGAGCACTTCGGCGGGGACGAGACGCTCGCCCAGGCCCATCCGGAACTCGCCGAGACGATCCAAGCCGAGGGCTATTGGCCGGCCATGTCGAAGCTGACCGACGCCCAGTTGGCGGCGTTCGTTTCGGGTCAAACCGGACAAGATATCAGCTTTCCCAGTCCTGAGGCCGGCCAGGACGGAGCGCCAGCCCAAGAGAGTCAGCTGGGCACGACAGAACCGGATCCAGCTACCGACGGGCCCGGGCAGTGAATCGCGCCGTCGCGCAGGCTAACAATGCAGCCGAGGCGCGGCGGTGCCAACAGGTTTCCAAAGCCATCTCGCAAGGCGGGAAGGGGAGTTCGATGAAGCGGAGTATCTTGAGTCTCGTGGTCGGGTTGTCGGTCTTGGGCGCCGGGGTGCCCGCCCTAGGCCAGTTGGCGCCCCAGGCCGGCAACCAGGCGGGCAACTCGTCCGGTCAGACGCGATGGGATCCGATCTACACCCTCGACGCCGATGGCAAGCCTGTGGCGCCCGAGACATGGAACGACATCGCGGCCATGACCGTGAACCCGACCCTGACACCCGATCAGCGTGAGGCGATCGAGGAGAACGTCCAGGCGTGGTTGGCCGAACTTCAAGAGATCGTGATCCAGAATCCCGATCTGGCGATCGAGGTGGCCAAGGGCGTGTTTGACTCGGCCGACCTTGAGAACCGAGGCGAACTGGCCTACGTCTCGGAGATCATGCGGACGCTCAGCGCCACCCGCAACCTCACGTCGTATTTGGTCAACGCCGGCGTCTTCAGCAACGAACAGGGGGAGACCAACCGCCTGATCGTGCAGGACTACTCGCGCGTGCACAACGAGGCCATCACCGCCCAGGTGCAGGTGGAAGAGGGCGAGGACCAGGCTAGACAAATGCAGATGCTCATGGCCCGCACCACCATGACCAGCATGACCGACGACGCGATGCGGATGTTCAGGTCGGTGGCCGTTCGCGGCGCCCCGCACGCCCGCTCGGCGTTGGAAGAGGCCGGCATGGACCCGGCGAACTTCTCGAGCCAACTCGGCGCCGTCGAGAACGCGGGGGATGATCAGGCCAAGGAAAAGGCCATGATCGAGCTCATGGACCAGATGGAGACCATGCAACTCGTCCGTTTCGCCCGGGCCCTTGACGGCAAGCTCGCGCCCGTGAAGCTTCCGCAACTGGCCAAGGTCGGCACCGCCACGGCACCCGACGAGAATGGCGGCGGCTGAAGAGTCCGCACACAAGCCGGGCGAGCGAGTGAGAGCCGGCATGGCGTGAGCCATACACTTGCGCCATGCCGACCTTCTACCTCACCACGCCCATCTACTACGTCAACGACCGACCCCACATCGGCCACTGCTACACAACGCTGCTGGCCGATGTCGTCGCGCGCTTCCGCCGCCTCGACGGCGACGACGTCCTCATGCTCACCGGCACCGACGAGCACGCCGAGAAGGTGATCGACCGGGCCAAAGAGGCCGGCGTGAGCGTCCAGGAGTGGGCCGATCGCAATGCCCAGGCCTTCCGCGATGCGTTCGCGTTCATGGAACTCTCACAAGACGACTTCGTCCGTACCAGCGAGGATCGGCACAAGTCGCGGGCCAGCATGTACATCCAGAAGCTGGTCGACAGCGGCGACATCTACCTGGGCGACTATGTGGGCTGGTACGACCCGGGTCAGGAAGAGTACGTTACCGAGTCGGTCGCCAAGGCCCACGACTACAAGAGCCCCGTGAGCGGTAAGCCTCTCGAGAAACGTACCGAGCAAAACTACTTCTTCAGGCTCTCGGCCTTCGAGGATCGGCTCAACAAGCACATCGAGACACATCCAAGGTTCGTGCAGCCTGAGGCCCGAAAGAACGAGGTGCTGGGCCGGCTGCGACAGGGCCTGCAGGACGTGCCAGTCAGCCGTGCCGTGAAGGACGACGGTAGCGAGGAGTGGGGCATCCGGATGCCCAACGACCCTGGCCACCGCGTGTATGTGTGGATCGAGGCGCTGTGCAATTACCTGACCGTCGTCGACACGCCCGAGCGACGGCAGTACTGGCCCGCATCGCTGCACCTGCTTGCGAAGGACATCTTGTGGTTCCACGCGGTCGTGTGGCCGGCCATGCTGATGGCGCTCGACGAGCCGCTTCCCGGCTGCGTGTACGCCCACGCCTACTTCGTGGCCGAGGGCCGGAAGATGTCCAAGAGCATGGGCAACTTCATCGAGATCGACCAACTCCGCGCATACGGCGAGCGGTACTCGGTCGACGCCGTCCGCTGGTACCTGGCCACACAGGGGCCGCTTGGCGCGACCGACGCCGACTTCGCGCACGCGAACTTCGTGGACATCTACAACGCCGAACTCGCCAACGGCCTGGGCAACTGCGCCAGCCGCGTGGTCAACATGATCCACAAGTACTTCGATGGCAACGTGCCCGATGCGCGCGATGCGACCGTGCACGGTGGTGTCGACTGGCCGCACCTGACCGCCGGCCATGTGCAGGCGTCACGTAACCTGTTCGATCAGGTCGATTTGCACGGTGCCGCACACCAGGGGCTGGCCATCGTCACAGCCGTCGACGGCTACATCAACAACACCGAGCCCTTCCGTCTTGCCAAGAAGATCACCGGGCCCGACGACCCGCAGTGCGCCGACCTGGCACTCATCCTGTACAACTGCGCCGAGGCACTCCGCATCGCTTCGGTTTTGCTGTTGCCGTTCATGCCGCAGAAGGCCGCCGCCGTGCTTGACATGCTCGGCGCGAAGACACCCGGCAACGGCGAGCTCGAAGCTCACGCAAATTGGCGCGGTGAATTTGGCCTCAAGACGGGCGAGCCAGTGGTGAAGGGCGCGGGCCTCTTCATGCGGGCCGATACCGAAGAGGCCGCGCCCACGGCCTGACCCAATATGCGGAGCAAAGGCCCCCCATTCCGATTCCGCTCGGCCATGCACGCCGTGGCAGCTCGCGATTACCTCGTGCAGAACGGTGTTCCGGCCCAACTGGTGGGGGGGAATGCCGATGCCACTGTGTTCTCAATGCGCAACAGCGGCGTGTACGAGGTGGTGCTTGCAACCGATGACGATGCCAAGCTTGCGATCTATCTGCTCGAGCAATGGTCACAAGAGCCCGTCGAGATGGAGGGTGAGCTGGACGACCACGCGACCCCCGACCTGAGTGTGCTCGATGCGGCTATAGCTCCCGTGTGTCCGAACTGCACGGCGGTCTTGCCGCTCGACGCATCACTCGCGGCCTGCCCGAACTGCGATGAACCGGTCGACGTGGCGGCTCTTATTGTCGCGACACATGGCCCCGAAGCGCTCGACGCGTGCTACGAGGCGTCGATGTCTTCCGAAGAACTCATGGGGATGGACGCATCGGCGTCGCCGTGCCCGGCCTGCGGCGGGCCCATCAACGAACGCGGAGCCTGCGGCTGGTGCGGGCGTCGCCGGCGATAGGTCTTCACGACGCGAGCGCGGGCTCGTAGCGGTGCAGGTCGATCAACCGGCTGGCCCCGGGCGTCAACGCCTCGTCGACCGCGATCGTCGCCAACTGCCCCGTACGGAGTGTCGGCCCGGGCATGCACACGCCCGCGCTCGGACCGTGCAGCAGAATCGAGACCAATGCCGTCACCGTTGGGTTGTGCCCCACGAGCAGCACCGGGGCACCTTCGGCGTGCCGTTCGATCACGGCGATCGCCGCGCCTGCCGGGCACATCGGCAGCAGGTCGTCCAGGGTCGTGATAGATAAGCCGAGTTCGTCGGCGATCGCCTGAGCGGTCTGCTGCGTGCGGACGGCAGGGCTGGCCAGCACCCATCGTGGCCTCTCGCCCGGCTGGGTGTTGCTCATCAGGCCCGCGAGATATCGGGCCTGCAACCGACCCTCTCGAGTGAGGGGGCGGTCAACGTCGAGGCCCGACACGGAGTTCGGCTCGGCCTGAGCGTGTCGGCAGACATAAACATGCATGGCATCGGACTCCAAACCGGCGGCCTCCCCGCGCTCCGCCAGCTACCAGTCTCGCCAAAATTGCACGACAACGCAATACCAAACTCTACCCAAATACCCTCAGAATTGTCGCTTGCGGGCCGAAACTTCGCTTCTACCAGGTAAGTTCGGGCCCCAATGGGGTTGCACGGGCGGGACTTTTGTGGGAAGATGGACAATGGGCGGCCGCGGTCGCACGGGGAGGCGAGGAATGTTTGAGAACGGATTCGCATGTAAGGCGGCCTGCGTGGCTGCCGCCGCCGGCACTCTGGCCGCAACCGCAGCAATGGCCGGCCCGGGAGTTGCCGAGCACGCCCTGCTGGTGGTCGATCCGAACTCGCCCGACGCCATGCGGGCGGCCAACGAGTACATCGCCGCCCGCGGCCTGCCCGAGACGGCGGTGCTCTACATGACCGCCGACGCGACCAACTTCACCCAGTTCCGCAACACCAACCTCATCGCCCTGTTTGGCGAGATCGCGGCTCGTGGGGTAGCCGATCGCGCCGACTACGTGATCGTCGCGCCCCCGTCGCGGTATCGCATGGGGGCGTCGACGACCGTGGCCGACAGTTGCGCGCCCGTTAACAACTTCGGCATCTCCAGTGGCTACACCATGGCGTTCTACGCCGACGAGGTGCTCGGTGGCTCGCTCAGCGTGACACGCTCGCAGCCGTTCCACCGGCCGATTGGCGAGCCGCGAGCGTTCGACAGCGAGGTCGAGTACATCGCTGGCAATCCCAGCACGTCGACTTCGGCACGACAGTCGTTCATTGGTGCGCTGCTGGGCTGGACGGGCGAGCGTGGCAACACCATCGACGAAGTGGTGGACATGATCGCACGCTCGGTCGCCGCCGACGGTGTTTCGCCCGGCGGCTCGGGCGACACCTACTACTTCATGAACACGACCGACTCGGCCCGCAACGTGCGCCAGCCGCAGTTCGCCTCGGTCATCTCCGACCTCACGAGCAAGGGCACCAACGCCGTGCAGCAGGACGGAACCGTGCCGACCGGTGGCGTGACGGCCGCGGGCATCATGACCGGCGTGGCCAACCCGCCGATCGATGATGGCGACTTCGTGTTCGGCCCGGCCGCGTTCGCCGACCACCTCACCAGCTTCGCGGGCCACTTCGGCACCGACAGCCAGACGAAGATGAGCCGCTGGATCGCCAAGGGCGCCGTTGGCAGCTCGGGCACGGTCGAGGAACCCTGCAACTACACGGGCAAATTCCCCCACGCACGCTTCCACTACTTCTACGACCAGGGCGCCACGATGGGCGAGGCCTACCTCCGCAGCATCGGGTTCATGCCCTTTCAGGTGCAATTCATCGGGGATCCGCTCGCACGGCCCTTCACGTACATCCCAGAGGTCTCGGTTGTCGGCCTCGGCTCGATGATCTCGGGTATGGAGAGCTTCACCGCGAGGGGCACGACCGACAAGCCCGGTGCCAGCATCGACCGCTTCGTGCTGCTTGCCAACGGCGTAACCGTGGCCGAAGCCGGGGCCGCTGGCTCGTTCAACCTCGACACCACAGTGTTGCCCGACGGCGTGAACGAGATCCGAGTGATCGGCTACGACAACACGCTCCTCGAATCGCGCGGCAGCGCGACCGCGTTGGTGACCGTGGACAACCGGGGACGTCTGCCAGTATTGACACCCTCGGCCACGACGGGTGATCTGGCAAGCAGCGTGCGATTTACCTTGAACGCTCCGGGAGCCGATGAGGTCAGGCTCGTGCGCGCGGGGGCGGTGCTCGCCGCGATCGATGGCTCGGCGGGGGATGTCTCACTCTTCGGCGTAAATCTTGGTGAGGGTCCGACCACATTGTGGGCAGAGGCCAGCTATGCGGACGGCCGCACCGCCCGCTCGGCCCGTCACACGATCGAGATCGACGGCGGTTCGCCTGGCTCGGCGGTCACCCCCATTGCATACGACTACTCACGCGTCATCGAGCCCGGGCAGACCGTGCTGGTCTCGCTCCCGGCCGCCGTGCGCGACGACCCGGGCAGCGTGTCGTACGAGATTACGAGCGCGCCCTCGGGCGATGCCGAGTTGCTCTGGCATGATGGCAAGGCGTTTGCCCTCGTGAGCATGGATGGGGCGGCGACCGCTGGCGACTCGCTGGTGTTCCGCGTGACCGGGTCGGCCGGCTCGGATACGGGCGTGGTCACGCTGGCTTTGCCGGCCGTTGCGGGTTGCCGTGCCGACCTCGACGGCGATGGCTCGCTGACGATCTTTGATTTCCTGGCGTTCCAGAACCTCTTCGATGCCGGAAGCCTGACGGCCGATTTCGATGGTGACGGCTCGCTGACGATCTTTGACTTCCTGGCATTTCAGAATGAATTCGACGCCGGCTGCTGATCGGCATCCGTTCGCGCACCGGTGGCCGATCGGTGTTCAGGACAAATTAATGTGCAACTCCAGCATGTTGTGTGCAACGCGATCGCCCTTGGGTGCTCTAGGGTCTATAGCAAGGCCGTGGGAGTGGCCGGCGTTGTCCGTCAGCCCGGAGTAGGAGATACACAGATGCAAAGCCAAACGCAGAACAACACCGCGAAGATGCTGCGAGTCTCGTCCATCCTGGCCGCGACCGGCGTGGTGGCGAGCCTCGCCAACGCCCAGGTCGACGTGCGGACCGAGGTCTTCCTGTCCGGCCTCAACCAGCCGACGGCCCTCGTCCACGCGCCGGGCGACTTCGGCCGTGTGTTTGTCACCGAGAAGCGTGGCGCGATCCGAGTCGTGCGCGATGGAGAGTTGCTTCCCACGCCCTTCCTCGACATCGACCCGCTGATCTCCAGCAGCGGCGAGCGTGGGCTCATCGGCATCGCCATCAGCCCGGAGTTTGAGAGCGATGGATGGGTGTTCGTGCACTACTCCGACAACTCGGGCGACACCGTGATCGCGCGGTACACGGTCTCGGACACCGGCGTCATCCTCCTGACTCAGGACCAGCCCTTCAGCAACCATAACGGCGGCTGGATCGGCTTCGGCCCCAACGACAACCACCTGTATATCGCGCTCGGTGACGGCGGCAGCGGCGGCGACCCGCAGGGCAACGGCCAGCGGCTCACGACCCTGCTTGGCAAGATGCTCCGCATCGACGTGCTCGGCACACCCGACCCGGGGCTGGAGTACGCCATCCCTGCCGACAACCCGTTCGTGGGCACGGGCAACAGCGAAGAGATCTGGGCCTACGGCCTGCGCAACCATTACCGCAACGACTTCGACCCCGCGAACGGTGATCTGTACATCGCCGATGTCGGCCAGGGCGCGCGCGAAGAGGTGAACTATCAGCCGGCCGACAGCGCCGGCGGCGAGAACTACGGCTGGAAGTGCCGCGAGGGCGACCGCTGCTTCTCGACGGCCGATCCTTGCCCGACGAGTTGCGATCCCTCGCCCTTCGTCGAGCCCGTCGTGGTATACGACCACTCGGCCGCGGGTGGCTGCTCGATCACCGGCGGTCAGGTCTACCGCGGCTGCCAGATCGATGGCCTGGCGGGCACCTACTTCTATGCAGACTATTGCTCGGGTCGCGTGTGGTCGATCCGCATCGTCGACGGCGAGGTGACCGAATTCACCGATCGCACCAGCCAGTTCGGCGGCATCGGCAGCATCATCAGCTTCGGCCGCGACGCGTACGGCGAGTTGTACGTCCTCAGCCAGGGCGGCACGATCCGCAAGATCATGCCGGTCGAGGCCATCGACGACTGCGACGGCGACCTTGTGTCCGATGCCTGCGAGATCGCGGCTGGAGCCGAGGCCGACATCAATGGAGATGGCATTCCCGATAGCTGCCAGTGCCTGGCCGACCTCGATGGCGATGGCATGCTGACCCTGTTCGACTTCCTCGAATTCCAGAACCTGTTCGACGCGGGCGATCCGGCCGCCGATTTCGACGGCGATGGCGAATTGACGCTGTTCGACTTCCTCGCGTTCCAGAACGCGTTCGATGCCGGCTGCCCGTAAACGCAGTTAGTTCGACTGGAGTTGGGTGCTGGCCTGATTCAGCACCTCGGCGGCGATCTGCTCGGGGTTGTAGCCGGCGCGCATGTGCACGATGGGCACCGAGGCTTGCCTGGCAAAGTCTCGGGCCCTGTCGGCGTGCTCGTGACCGGTCAGCTTGATGAGCACCACGACAAGCCGCGTATTCGGGTTGGCAATGGGGGCGCGCATCGGTTCGGCCGATCCGTGTTCGGTGAGTTCGGGCCATTCGACGCCGTCGAGCCCGAACGCGTCGATCATGCGGTCGATCGCATCGCGCCTGGGCTCGCCGCCGATCACCACGATCTGACCGCCGTCGAACATTGATCGCACGCGATTGACGTCGTTGCTCCAGGTCTTTCCTGGGGAACTGTTTTCGTCGTCGGGCTTGAGTCGTGGCTTTGAGTTCGCTGCGATCTGTGCCGCGGCCGCGACCAGGCGATCGTGCGGTTGGACGTCCTCGGGAAATGCGTCGGGGTTGGCAACGACAGCCAACTCCCGCAGCATGCCGTCGAGCCCCTGAGGGTTCAGAGCCACCAGGGCCTTGACAGCCTCGTTCACCGTTGCACAATCGTGCTCGAGCGAATCCTCGTCGTACGGCGAATCGGCAGCATCGCGCACCTTGTGCGCGTGGTACAGACCTTTCTTGAGCAGCCGTTCGGCCTGTTCACGATTCGATTTTTGCTCATTTAGTCGCGAGAGGACCTCGCTCGCCCGCTGCTGCGCTGCCGGCGCATCGGTGTGCGGATCCGCAGGGTCGCTGAGCTGCATGTGGTGCCGCACATGGTAACGGTGCTCGGCCGTCACCAGCTTCAGCCACTGGTGTACCTCGTTCTGGTCGATATCGGGTTGGGTGAGCCACGTTTCGGCCAGCGAAACCCGAAGCGCGCTGCTGGTTGTCGAGAGCAGTTGCAGCGCCTCGCGCACGCCCTCCTCGTCGGGCCAGAAGTCGATCGGCTCGATGGCATGGCATACGTCGGCGGCGGTTGCCATCGCCTCGTAACATCGGGCGATCAGTTCGAGCTGCTCCTCGCTCGTGGGCGGGCCCTTGCGGAAGAACATCCATAAGAAGCAGTCGGGTATGGCTTTTGCCTGCGAGATCAGATCATTCATGACCTGGCGAGACTCGAGCTCTTCCGGCGTGTCGCGTTCCTGACCCTGCCGGATGGCCTGATGGCGGCACGAGACCGCCTTGAGGCGGCACCGGGTGGAGATGCGTTCCAGATCGATCGCACGCGCCCGGGCCGTACGCTCGACGTAGTCCGCTTCGGTTTCGCTGCGCACAGGGCCAGCGGCGGCCGCCTCACGCGCCGCGCCGATCATGTGAGAAGGCCCGGTGACGGGAATATCGATCCTTGCGTCGCCAATCTGGAGCGGGACCATCGCGCTGGGCCCCACGATAGCTGGTGGGGTGGGTGGGGCCGCGACGGACTCGGACTCCGCCGCTTCTTCAGGCGTTTCTGGTGGCGCAGGACTCCCGACCCGTTCCATCTGGTCGAGTCGTTGGAGGGTCAGCGTCGCCAGATGCCTGGCCAGGTCACGCAGGGCGGGCGAGTGTTCCAGTTGTTCGTCGAGGACACGCTGGATCAACTCGGCTAACGCATAGGATTCGTGTCGGCTCACCGTGAAGCGTAGGTTCAGAACGGCCGCTTGGTAGGGTTGATGACCATGCCATCTCGGCCGCAGATGAGAAGATCGGCAACTTCGATCGCTTCGGCAAAAGAAGACCTCGCTTGGGCCACATCGGCCGAGTCATCGAGCACACGACCCGCGGCGAGGTGCTCGCCATCGGGCACCGCGTCGGAACTGATCAATAACGTGTGGCTCGGCGCGGCCACCAGTAGCCCGCACAATCCCGGTGTCGCGCCAGGCAACGGGAACAGGTCGACCTTGTCAGCCAGCCGATCCGGAGCGGGCTTGCAGTTGCGCAACTGAGCCACCCTCTCGCGTAACGCATCCAATGGGTTAGGGCCATCCTGATCGGCATCAAGGCCAGAACCTATATCGCCACCCTGCATCGCCCGGCGGAGGGTTTCGCCAAGCACCATGCCGACGGCCTCTCGCTCGGCCTCGTGGATCCACCACTTCGCGTGATCGAACAGCCGCAGCCCGCGCGTCATGTCTGGCTTGAAGCACGTCAGGAACACGTCGGTAATCGCCGTCGGCCGGATGCCCGCTCGCTCGTGCAGCCGGGCGGCGAGCGCCACCTCGGGCAGCCCGGGGTCGACGAGAATCCGCTTGTCGCCCGCGCTGATGAGCACCGTGGTCGCGTGGCCTGTGCGTACCGGTGAAGTTTCGTGCCACAGCGGGTTGGCCGCCAGCGTGCCCAGGCTGATGATGCGAAGTTCCATGCTGCCGCGAGGGTATCGCCCTAAAGGCTGCCGCGCCGTCGCCGGTCGCGGGCCGCCATCGCCTCGCGGTAGACGTGCTCCAGGCCGGCGACCATCGCCGCCGCGCTGAACTCCCTGCCGGCCACCTCCCGCCCCGCAGCCGCTAGGGCAAGCCGCTCGTCCGGACGCGCCGCCAGATGCCTGATCGCCTCGCCGAGCCGTCCAACGTCGCCGGTGGGGATGAGCCAGCCGGTCTGCTTGTGCCGGCAGATCTCCGGCGTGCCGTCGCAGTCGTAGGCCACCGGGCACACGCCCGCCAGCAACGCCTGGGTCACCGTGCGGGGCAGCCCTTCCCGATAACTCGGGTGCGCCAGCACGTCCATCGCCCGCATCATGCCCGGCACCTCCGCCGGCGGCACGAGACCCGTGAACACCACACGCCCATCCAGGCCCATCTCGCCGATGCGCCGCTCGAGTTGCTCACGCAGATACCCATCGCCCACCCACAGCAAACGCCAGTGCTCGTTCGCTCTCAGGTCTTCGCCCAGCGCATCGAGCAGGTCGTCGTGCCCCTTGTCCTGGGCCAGCCGGGCCACCGTGCCAACGACGAACTCGTGCGGCTCGATGCCATACCGCTCGCGGACCTCGTCACGCGTCGGGTGGCTGGTCAGGTACGGCTCGATGTCCACGCCGCTCCGCACCGTCGTATAGAGCGCGGGCTTGCCGATGCCGCGCTCCAGGAACTGCCGCGTCATCGCGTCCGCCACGCTCACGATGGCGTCACAGCGCTTCGCCGCGAACCGCTCGGCCACGGTATAGACCGCATTCGACACCACCTTCCCCGGCAGGAACGGCGGCCCATGGATCGTGTGAACGACGGCCGGCTTACACCTGGCGTTCCAACCTGCCAGCCGGCCGAGGATGCCCGCCTTCGACGAGTGCGTGTGCACCACATCGGGCTTGATGTCATCGATCAAGGCCTTGAGTTCGCGATATGCCCGCATGTCGGCGATCGGCCGAACCGGCCGGATCAGGTGCGGCACCTCGTGGGCCTCGATGGTCCTGAACGCCCGCACCCGATCCAGCATCGACCCCTCGGGCCCATAGATCGGCCCGTACGCCAGGTGCACCTCGTGCCCAAGCCCCACCTGCCCCTCGCACGACAGGATCGTGTTCTCCTGGCTTCCGCCCAGGATGAGGCGGGTGGAGATGTGGAGGATGCGGGTCATGCGGCTTGCCGTCAGTGGTGTGGTCCCCACCGTTTCATCGCGTACGCAATGGCGCGTCCAACGTAGACGGGCGACCGAGGATCCAGACTGAAGGAGTGGGCCTCTTGAGCCAATGTATTGTCTTCCCATCCCGGGATCTTGTTCGGCGTCAGGCTCTCGGATGACCCCATGTCTCGTAGCTCGATCTTGTCCGCGTCCTCGATGGTGACGAGGAAGCGAGCGTGCTTCGCTTCGGCTTCACGCTTCTGCTTGAGCCGCTTCCGTTTGTAGGAACGCCGCGCGTGCAAAGGGCGGACTTTGTAGCGGTCATAATCCCACGGGCGCCCCTTGAAGTCCTCGAACTCGATGCCTCGGCGCAGGTTGGCCAGCAGTGGCTCTATAAACCCCTCTTGCTCTTCATCCGCAATGACGAACGCCTCGGGCCTCAGGCTTGCAGGCCTGCGACTTAAAGCCTCCAGCAAATCCCCATCATGCGGCATCAGCCCCTTATCGTCCAGCAACAACCCCAGCACGACGTCGCCCATGCCAAACCCAACCGCCGGCGTCGGCGGCCCGCCGAAGAGCTCGATCAGGTTGTCGTACCGCCCACCCCCCGCGATGGCCCGCTCGCCCTCGGCGATGACCTCGAAGACGGTGCCGGTGTAGTAGGCGAGGCCTCGCACGATGTGGAAATTGGGTCGTACCCAGCCTCGTGCGCTTCTTCTCTCCATTTGTTGACGAAGGGCCCAGACTTCCTTCATGATTGATTCATGAGCGGAAGTCGTAGTTGAACTGTCGGTTTCGGCAGTTAGCGGCGAACGATATCGAAGTTGTCGAAGGAGTGATTCGGAAACGCCTAACGATGAGGCGCGACTCAGTATGCTTTCCTCACTTAGCTTGGAGTATGCGTCCAAGAGCGCGAAAACACCGGCGACATTTTCTTCCGAAACGCCACCCGAAAGTATGAGCGATTCCATGCCGCCGCGGTGATTCGCATCAATTCTGATGTCTGTTGCTCTAAGTCCGGCAGCGATAAGCAACTCCGCTGCGCATGCTACGGTGTCGGCATCGTCTGCCAACTCGTCTCCCCCCAACACATCCACATTCCACTGCAAAAACTCCCGCAGCCTCCCCCTCTGCGGCTTCTCCGCCCGGAAGTACGGCCCGATGCTGAACCACTTGGTCGGGCTGGGCAGGCTCGCCGCCTTGGCGGCGTACATGCGGGCCAGGGTGGGGGTGAACTCGGGGCGCAGGGCGTAGTCGTCCTCGCCGCCTTCGCGCCGGAAACGGAAGAGCTCGCCCACGATGCCCTCGCCGCTCTTGCGGGTGTAGAGCTCGAGCATCTCGAAGGTCGGGCCGTTGATCTCCTCGAAGCCGTGGCGGAGGGCGGTGTCCCGCCAGAGGCGTGTGATGTAGTTCTGGCGGAGCAGTTGGTCCGGATAAAGATCACGCGTACCCTTGGGGGAGGCGACCGGGCTCGAGTTGGGCTTGGTCATCGTGCGGGGTTCCTGGGTCAAGCGACCGGGGCCTGGCCAGCCCGGGGGTGCCGGGTCGGGCCTATCGTGATGCAGCCTCTAGGGCGGAACAGCCTCTGGCGAGATGGCCTGTGGCGATCCAGCATAGTGCAAAGGACAGGAGATTTTCGATGCGTGCAGTTCAGACTCTTGCGATGGCTTCGATCGTGGGCGCCGGCGCCCTGCTCACCGGGTGCTCGGCCACCGGCCTCACCGAAGACGCCCTGGCCATCACCAAGGCCGAGTGCCAGGCCACCATCACCCACCTCTCCAAGACCGAGCCCGAGTTCGACGGCCTCACCCAGAGCAGCCACGCCTGGGCCGTCTTCCCCGGCGAGTTCAACGGCCTGTGGTACCTGCTCGGCGGCGCCGGCAGCGACGGCCTGATCTTCGATAACGGCGGCGACGTGACCGGCTACAGCCGCCACGCCCGCGTCAACGTCGGCATCGGCGGCATCGGCAGCTACAACGACTTCGTCGTCTTCTTCCCCGACGAGGCCTCGCTGGAGAGCTTCAAGAACGGAAGCTGGTCCTTCGGCGGCGAGATCGCCGGCGCCATCTTGGGCCTGGGCGCCAGCGGCCAGATGTCCTTCACCAAGGACGTCACCATCGTCAGCGACCCCCGCGCCGGCTGGGGCCTGGGCGCCTACTTCACCATCGACAACTTCAGCTACAACGACATCGACGCGGCCATGGCCAACTGACCGCTTCGCGATCTGGCCATACGGCTAGCCAAACACCAAACGCCCCGGTCGCTTCGGCCGGGGCGTTGTCCTTTACCATGGCGCATCGGGGCCATGCCAACGCCTCCCCGCGGCTACCATGCGGCCCGAACCGGCCCCTGCCACAGCACGGCTGCTGGGCTCGCGACCTCCACGCCCCCACAGAAGAAGACCCGCCGCCCATGCCCAGCATCACCATCAACGGCACATCCGTCGAATTCGAGCCCGGGCAGACCATCCTGCAGGTGGCCAACGCCCACGGCGTCGAGATCCCCTTCTATTGCTATCACGACGCCCTGAGCCGGCCCGCCCAGTGCCGCATCTGCCTGGGTGAGATCTGGGCCCCCAACCCCCGCAACGAGAACAAGCTCGAGCCCCAGGCCGGCGGCAAGCTCCAGCCCACCTGCACCACCCCCGCCGGCGACGGCATGGTGGTCTACACCGACAGCCCCAAGGCCGTGGCCAACCAGAAGGCTGTCATGGAGTACCTGCTCATCAACCACCCGCTGGACTGCCCGGTGTGCGACCAGAGCGGCGAGTGCTTCCTGCAGGACTACAGCTACGAGTACGGCCGCGGCGTCTCGCGATTCCAGGAGCAGAAGGTCAAGCAGGCCAAAAAGGACCTGGGCCCGCACGTCTGGCTCTACGCCGACCGCTGCATCATGTGCACCAGGTGTGTCCGCTTTGACAGGGAAGTGGCTGGCGCGGGCGAGTTGATGATCGGCGGCCGCGGCAACCGCAGCGAGATCGACGTCTTCCCCGGCAAGGCCCTGGATAACGAGCTTTCCGGCAACGTCGTCGACCTGTGCCCGGTGGGGGCGCTGCTCGACAAGGACTTCCTCTTCGCCCAGCGCGTCTGGTTCCTCAAGAAGACCGCCAGCATTGATGGCATCACCGCCAGCGGCGACAACATCTCCATCGAGCACAACGAGGGCAAGGTCTACCGTGTCAAGCCGCGCGAGAACCAGAAGGTCAACAAGTTCTGGATCACCGACGAGGTCCGCTACGGCTGGAAGTTCATCCACAGCCCCGACCGCCTGACCGAGCCCCAGGCCCGCCGCTACGGCGCGCTCGTCGAGGCCGAGTGGCCCCGCGCCTACCGCGCCGCGCTCGAGGGCATCCAGGCGGCGATGGACAAGGGCGGCAAGCTTGCGATCCTCGTCAGCCCCATGCTGCCCTGCGAGGAGGCCTACGCCCTGGCCACCCTCGCCAAGACCCTCGACGACAACGCCATCTTCGCCGTCGGCCCCGTTCCGACCAAGGGCGAGGACAAGGCCTTCCCGCCCACCAGGAGCCTCGACGACGAGAGCGCCTTCGTGATGGTTGCCGAGAAGGCCCCCAACGCCCGCGGCGTGCGGCGTGTGCTCGAGGCCGTCACCGGCAAGGCGCCCGTCGAGTTCCACGAATTCCTTGGCGCCATCAAGAACGCGGGAGCGTTGATCCTGACCGGCAACTACCCCAGCGACTGGGTCCCGCAGGAGCTGGCCGACGCCGCCACCGATCGCTTCACCGTGCTCATCGACACGCTGCCCACCCGCCTCATCGACGCCAGCGACGTCGTGCTACCCGGCGCGACCTGGGCCGAGAAGGCCGGCACGTTCGAGAACCATCGCGGCATCCTGCAGGCCTTCGACCCTGCCATCCCGCCCATGGCCCGCACCGAGGGCCAGATCGCCCACGACCTTCTCGCCGCCAGCGGCGTGGACGCCTACATCGCCCAGCGGCCCGAGTCGCACTTCCGCCGCCCCGACGTCGCGGTCGTCGACGACGGCCCGGGCCAGGTGCCCCAGGCCACCGAGGTCGAACTGCCCCGCGGACTGCTCTTCACCGCCGCCAACGTGCGCACCCGGATGGCCGAGGCCGGCATGCCCGAGTTCACGACCGACGTCAGCCTGCCCCCCAAGGCCGCCCGCAAGGGTGGCGACATGCGGGTGGTGGAGCTGTGAGCCACGCGTCGGTCGCGGCCGCCACCGGCCCGACCGACGCGCACCCAGTCCGTAGCCGACGCTACCTCGTCATCGCCTGCATCGCGCTGGGCGCCATCGCCCTCTCGCTCATCCTCTGGGCCGCGGGCTCGCCGCTGCGGCCCTGGCCGCTGTACGCCGCCCTGCTCGTCGGCGGTGCGCCGCTCGTTCTCGAGCTGGCCATCAAGCTGTTCAAGGGCGACTTCGGCTCCGACCTGCTCGCCGCGGTCTCCATCGTCACCGCCGTGCTGCTGGGCGAGTATCTGGCCGGCACGCTGGTGGTCCTCATGCTCTCGGGCGGCCAGGCCATCGAGACCTACGCCATGGGCCGGGCCTCCTCGGCCCTCGAAGCCCTGGCCAAGCGCATGCCCTCGGTCGCCCACCGGCGCACGGGCGACGCGCTCGAGGACGTGCCCCTCGACAAGATCGCCGTCGACGACCTGGTCGTCGTGCTGCCCCACGAGGCCTCGCCCGTCGACGGCGTCGTGGTCGAGGGCCGCTCGGTCATGGACGAGAGCTACCTGACCGGCGAGCCATACGAGATATCCAAGGCCCCAGGGTCGGCCGTGCTCAGCGGCGCCATCAACGGCGAGAACGCCCTGACCGTCCGCGCCCAGCGGACCGCTCGAGACTCGCGCTACGCCCAGATCATGGATGTCATGCGCGCCAGCCAGCAGCAGCGGCCCCAGATGCGTCGCATGGCCGACCGGCTGGGCGCGTGGTACACGCCCCTGGCGATCCTCATCGCCCTGGCCGCCTGGGGCCTCAGCGGCGACCCCACGCGGTTCCTGGCCGTCCTGGTTGTTGCCACGCCCTGCCCGCTGCTGATCGCCATCCCGGTGGCCATCATCGGCGCGGTGTCCCTGGCCGCACGCCGGTCGATCATCATCCGAGATCCCGTCGCTCTAGAGCGCATCGACACCTGCCGCACGATGATCCTCGACAAGACCGGAACGCTCACCTTCGGCCGGCCCTCGCTGGTCAACCAGCACATGAGCGAGGGCGTTGGCTCCGAGCGCACGCTCGCCCTGGCGGCCAGCCTCGAGCGATACTCCAAGCACCCCCTGGCCGCCGCCGTCGTGAAGGCCGCCGAGGCCGCCAACACGCCGCTCTTGCCGGTCTCCGAGCTCAGCGAGCCGCCCGGTCACGGCCTGCGCGGCGTGGTCGAGGGCCACCAGGTCACCGTCACCAGCCGCAAGGCCGTGCTCAAGAACGACCCCGAGGCAGAGGGCCTGCTGCCTCCCCTTGCCGGCGGGCTCGAGTGCGTGGTGCTCGTCGATGGCGCGATCGCGGCGACCTACCAGTTCCGCGATGCGCCGCGGCCGGATGGCAACGCGTTTGTTGCTCACTTGGACAAGCACCACCACATCGATCGCGTCATGCTCGTGTCGGGCGACCGCGCCAACGAGGTGGAGTACCTGGCCAGGGAGGTCGGCATCGACCTCGTGCGGGCCGGCCAGACGCCCGAGCAAAAGGTCGCCATCACGCGCGAGGAGACCGAGCGTGCGCCGACTATCTTCGTCGGCGACGGCATCAACGACGCCCCGGCCCTGCTGGCCGCAACGGTGGGGGTGGCCATGGGCGTGGCCAGCGACGTGACGACCCAGGCCGCCGGCGCCGTGATCCTCGACAGCTCGCTGCGCCGCGTGGACGAGCTCATGCACATCGGCCGGCGCATGCGCACCATCGCGCTCCAGAGCGCCCTGGGCGGCATGGCCCTGAGCGTCGTTGGCATGATCCTGGCGTCGATGGGCTACCTGCCGCCCGTCGCGGGCGCACTGGCCCAGGAGGCCATCGACGTGCTGGCGATCTTCAACGCCCTGCGCGCCGCGTTCCCTTCGAGGTCACTGTCGGACATGTAGCCAATTCGGGCTCAGCCCTCGTCGGCCTTGCCCAGCTTCCACTCCTCGATCTCGATGGGCGCCTGGCGGCCGAAGATCGTCACCAGCACGCGGACCAGGCCCTTGTCGGGCAGCAACTCGTCCACGGTGCCCTCGTAGCCCTCGAAGGGGCCCTCCTTGATCGTGACGTGCTCGCCCTTGACGAAGTTCATGCGAACCTCGGGCTCTTCCTCGGGGGCCCGGCTGCTGAGCTGGATCTTCTCGATCTCGTGCAGCTCCAGCGGCGTCGGCCTGGGCGTGCCCACGAAGTCGCCCACGCCCGTGGTCTCCTTGATCAGGAAGAACACGTCCTGGGGGATGCGGCCGTCGTCCTCGAGCTTCATCTCTACGAACACGTAGCCTGGGTAGAGCTTGGTCTCGGTGATCTTGATCTTGCCGTTCTTGAACGTCCGGCTCTTCTCTGTGGGCACCAGGATGCGGCCGACGAACTCGGTCTTATGCTCGATCTGGACCTTGCGCAGCAGCGTGTCGCGCACCGAGCTCTCCTTGTTGGAGGCCACCCGCAGCGCGAACCAGCTCATGCCCGGGCGGACGATCGGCTCCTCATTCTCGGCGCCGGCCTTGGCCTCATCGGCGGGGGCCGCGGCCTCGGACGCAGGCTCGACCGAAGCGGCCTGCTCCGAAGCATCGGTCGAAGTGGTGGTGGGAGCTTCTGCCTCGCTCGCCTCGGGGGTGCTCTCGCCGGCCTGGGTCGTCTGCTCGCCTTCGATCATCGGGATTCGCTCCAGCTTCGGATTCACCTGTTAGGGACACCCAGAGAATGACAGCGGCCGCGGACACGCCTGAGAGCGGTCCACGGCCGAGACGAAGAATCGTATGCCCACGCCGCCGGCAGTCCAGCAGGGCCAATGGCCCGCTCCGGAGCGCTCAGACTATATATCCAGGACGCCGATGGCCTCGAAGAAGATCGCGAACGCGGTGTCGAAGCCGAATAGGTACAGCCCGAGCAGGGCCGAGGCCCCGATGACCACCCAGGTCGAGTTCAGGATGTCCTTGCGGGTCGACCAGTTGACCTTCTTCATCTCGCCGTCGGTGGCGATGAGGAAGTCCACCGACGACTTCTTGATGGCCACGAAGTACATGATGGCCGCGGCGCCCACGAGCACCGTCAGCACCACCATCGCGCCCTGCACATAGATCCGCTCGATGATCGGCACGCCCCGCACGCCGCCCGACAGCGCCGTGACCTGCCCGGCCTGCGTCCGAAGAGCCTCCACCTGGCTGCGGATGGCGCCCTCGTTCAGCTGCGGATCGACCACCGTGATCGTGCCGCCCGACTGGCCGGCCTCGAGGGTCTCGATGGTCGCGGTGCCCAGGGTCGCCCGCTGGCCGATGACCGCCTCGCCCAGCAGTTCGACCTGCTGGCCCGGCTCGAAGTCGACCGCCGAGCCGTAGCTGGTGATCCACGCGCGGTCGGGCAGGGGGATGAGCAGCGCCTGGCCATACAGCCACGCCGCCGCCGCCAGCACCAGCACGCCCGCGAACACCGCCGTCAGCACCCGGGTCCAGTAGCCCTGCCCGGGCTTGTACATCGCAAAAGACATCTTGACTCCAAACCGGCCGGTACCGAATCGGCCCCGAAGATGGACG
>JAUHYE010000014.1 GCA_030426395.1 Phycisphaerae bacterium | reverse complement strand
TCACCAGCGGGTACACGGCGGCCTTGATCGGCGCCATGCTGGGCTTGAACTTCATCACCACCTTGCTCGCGCGTGACTCGTCGGGGGTGAACGCCTCGCATAAGAGCGCCAGCACGCCGCGCGTCAGGCCCGCCGCCGGCTCGATCACGTCGGGCAGGTACCGCTCGTTGCGATCCTGGTCGAAGTAGTCCAGCTTCTTGCCCGAGTGCTCCTTGTGCTGGGTCAGGTCGAAGTTGCTCCGGTGCGCCACGCCCTCCAGCTCGCCAAAGCCCGGGTGCGTGAACGGCCAGCGATACTCGATGTCGTACGTGCCCGCGCCGTTCTTCGAGTAGTGCGCCAGCTCGTCGTCATCATGCTTGCGCACGATCATGTTGTCATCGCTCAACCCAACGCTCTTCCACCACCGCTTCCGCTCGGCCACCCAATAGTCGAGCCACTCCTGCGCCTCGTCCTTGTGGCAGAAGAACTCCATCTCCATCTGCTCGAACTCACGAGACCGGAAGATGAAATTGCGAGGCGTGACCTCATTGCGAAAGGCCTTGCCGATCTGGGCAATGCCGAAGGGCACGCGTACGCGTGAAGTGTCGGTGATGTTCGCGAAGTTCAGGAAGATGCCTTGGGCCGTCTCGGGGCGGAGGTACGCCTTGTCGTCCTCGCTGGCCGTCGCGCCGACATAGGTCTGGAACATCAAGTTAAACGCGCGCGGCTCGGTCAGCGTGCCAGGGGCCTTCGCGTGCGGACCCACGGCGATTTTTCGCTCGTCAGCGCTCAGCGAAACGAACGAACAAACATCGATCTCGTCATCGCCCAGCGAACGCTTCTTGTACTTGTCCAGCTTCTTGCGTGCCGCGGCGTACGACTCATCGTCGTCCTCGATGTGGACATAGATCTGGCCGCTCGTGTCGCCCTTCTCACCGATGCAGATCAGGTGATCGGCGCGATAGCGGTACTTCGTTTCCGTGCAATCCACCATGGGATCGCTGAACCCACCAACATGCCCACTCGCCTCCCACACCCGCGGATTCTGGATAATGCTCGAATCCACGCCCACGATCGACACCGGCTGCCCATCGCGCAGCGGCGGCGTCAGCGTCATGTCGCGCCACCAGCGGTCGGCCAGGTTCTTCTTGAGTTGCACGCCCAGCGGGCCATAGTCCCAGAAGCCGTTCAGACCGCCGTAGATCTCGCTGGCCGGAAAGATGAACCCTCGCCGCTTGCACAGGCTCACCAGCTCTTCCATCGACTTGCCCTGGACCGAATTGGCCCCGTCCGCCACCGCGTCGCTCATCAGAGTCTCCAACCGAGCCGCGTGCGTGAGCACGCGGACCATCGCCCGATCCCGGTTTCCTGCCGTTCAGCCGCCAAAGGCCTTGCGCAACAGGTCGCCGAACGATACCCGCTCTGCCTCCTCGCGCACCTTGGCGTCGATCACGTCGAACTCGACGATCTCGGGCGCCTCGACCAGCGGCCGACGCTGGCTCTCGTCCACGCGCATCAGCCCCAGCGCCCCTTGCCCGGTCACGCTCACCTGCCACACGC
Source organism: Phycisphaerae bacterium (assembly GCA_030426395.1). Taxonomy (GTDB): domain Bacteria; phylum Planctomycetota; class Phycisphaerae; order Phycisphaerales; family UBA1924; genus JAHCJI01. Next base: position 47,146 of record JAUHYE010000014.1, on the reverse strand, counting down.
CCTCGCCCAGCGCCCGATACACCGCCTTGCCCACCAGCGCGCCCGGCTGCTCCCAATCGACTTCGGCGACCTCGGGGTCGATAACGATGCCGTCCATCGGCGGCGTCACCTCATCGAACACGCGCCGGATCCACAGCCGACCCCCGATAACCACATAGTCGACGTAGATCTCGCGCTCGGGGTCGTACGGTGTTGGGATCACGGTCTCGACACCGCGGCGGCTGCGCACGCGCACGCTCATCGCGCCGTCTTCCACAACTAGTTCCGTGACAGCGGATTGCGCAACGGCGGAGTTAAACTGGTCAACCAAAGCGGTGTAGTCGTTCGCGATTTCCTCGAGCCGGTCGCGATAGATATCGGCCCTTAAATCGGCCCTGGCCCGAGAAAGCACCAAGTAACCACCGATCACTGCAAGCAGCATGGTAATCAGGGCAAGCCCGGATGTGAAAATTCGGCTTCGCGTGCGATTCCCGCTTGACATTGCAGCCATCTTGGGCCATTGTAGAGGGCAGAGATTCGTGGAGGACAGCGATATTTTTCTGATTCGCATCCACAAGATGGAACGCTGATCGAGCCCCGGTGCCGAGCCCAATGGCCGGTGGCGGGGTGTTGTTGTTCTGACCCACGATGTACTGCGGGTGCCGCTCGGGTTGATTTGTTGAGCGGCAGGTAGAGAGCGCTGGTCCCAACGACGGGGCCGGCCCGGAAGCGACGGGAGGGTCGTGACCGGGTCCCACGAAGGAGCACATTGGGGGATGAGCGGCGGGCAACCGCCGAGCTGACGCCCACAACCAGGCTTGCTGACCCGCGGCCATGCGGACAATGGCCACGGTTCCTGTTTCGATGCGTTCGGCAGCGTGCCGACCGCACCCATGTAGTCCATACAAGATATGGGGTTTGTAGAGATGATGAACACTCAGAAGGTTTTTGCCGCCGCCGCCATCCTGGCTGCCGCTGGCACCACGTTTGCTCAGGTCGCTCCCGGTTCCTTTACCCCCTCGGCTACCGAGGATTACGAGGGCACCGGCGGCGGCCGCGCCACCATCAACAACCTGTTCGGTGGCTTGGTTCCGGTCATCCCCGGCGCCGTCACCCACAACTCGGTCAGCTTCGGCGACTGGCAGGACTTCCGCACGCCCGGCGGCCCGGTCACCCCGACCTCGGGCAGCCTCTTCGGTGTCCAGTTCGGCTTCGGTGACTTCACCCTCGACTTCACCGGCCTGGGCGGCATCACCGGCTTCGCCTGCAACGCCACCGCCGCCGGCGTGGGCGCCGACATGATCGAGTTCTTCGACATGGCCGGCAACCCCATGACCGGCACCGTGACCGATCCCGACGGCTTCGGCCCCGGCGACGGCTCGATGGAGGCCCTCAGCTTCGTCTCGACCGAGCCCATCGGCTCGATCCGCCTGACCGGTCGCGAGAGCTGCTTCGATGACATCCAGATCTCCACCGACGGCATCACGCCTTGCGTCGAGTGGACCAACTTCAGCTTCGGGGACGTCGGCGACGTGGTCGAGATCGACTTCGACATTACCGCGGGCTGCCCGACCTTCAAGATCACCGACGCCTTCCTGTCGGGTGACACCTTCGACGTCCGCATCCTCCAGGGTGGCTCGGAAGTCGCCGCGTTCTCGACCAGCCCCGATCCCACCGAGGGCGACAGCACCAGTGACTTCGACATGGCGTTCGACGATCCCCGCTGGTCCAGCGGCTACGTCTCCCTCGACAACGGCAGCTACACCGCCGAGGTCACCGTTACCGCTTCGCCTTTCGGCGGCGGTGGCGCTGGCTGGCGCACCGACACCTTCCTGGCTCCCCCGTGCCCGGTCGTCGAGGGTGACTTCACCGCCGACGCCACCGATGACTACGAGAGCTACCCCGGCGCCCGTTCGGCCATCACCGCTGTCTTCGGCGGCGACGTTCCGATCATCGACGGCTCGGTCTTCCACGCCTCGGTTGACGCCGGCGGCTGGAGCGACTTCCGCACCCCCGGTGGCCCGATCCAGCCCACCAGCGGCAGCAAGTTCGGCGTGCAGTTTGGCTTCGGTGACTTCAGCTACGACTTCACCGGCATCGGTGGCATCACCGGCTTCAAGGGCAACGCCTCGGCTGCTGGCGTCGGCGACGACGTCGTCACCTTCTTCGACATGGACGGCAACCAAGTCTGCCAGTTCACCATCACCGGCGGCTTCGGCCCCGGCGACGGCACCATGGTGCCCTTCAGCTACGTCTCGGACACTCCCATCGGCCGTGTCAACGTGAACGGTCGCGAGAGCACCTTCGATGACATCGGCTACACCCAGGGCGACGCCGGCTGCTTCGCCGACTGCGATGGCGACGGCACCCTGACCCTCTTCGACTTCCTCTGCTTCCAGAACCAGTTCGATGCGGGCGATCTGGCCGCGGACTGCGACGAGGACGGCATCCTGACCCTCTTCGACTTCCTCTGCTTCCAGAACGCCTTCGACGCCGGCTGCGAGTAATTCCAGCACGGTTCGTTCGAATACCTTCTGAGTAAGTTCGAGGCCCCGGATTCGTCCGGGGCCTTTTTCATTGTGCTCACTCCATCCAGCGACGCACGACGACCGAATCGTTCTGCCCGCCAAAACCGAAACTATTTGACAGGCACACGCCAACACCACCGGCCTCGCGCACGTCCCGTGCGACATTGGGCACATAGTCCAGGTCGCACGCTTCGTCGGGCTCGCGATAGTTGATCGTCGGCGGCAGCCAGCCCGTTTGCATCGAACGGATGCACGCGATCAGCTCCACAGCACCCGCGGCCTGGATCAGGTGCCCGAGCATGCTCTTCACGCTGCTCATGGGCACCCCGCCCGCGTGCTCGCCAAACAACCGTTTCACCGCGCGGGTCTCGATGCCGTCGTTCTCCCGCGTGCCGGTCCCGTGCGCCGAGATGTAATGCACGCCCGGCCGACCATCCCCGCCGAGCTCGGCCGGATCGATCCCAGCCTGCTCGAGCGCCCGCGACATCGCGCGCCACGCGCCCTCGCCCTCGGGGTCGATGTCCGTGATCCGATACGCGTCGGCCGATGAGCCATACCCAACCACTTCCGCAAGCGGCCGCGCCCCGCGCGCACGCGCGTGCTCCAACCCCTCGAGCACAAGCACGCCCGCCCCCTCGCCCATGACAAACCCGTCACGCGTCCGATCGAACGGCCGAGACGCCCCGGCCGGATCATCGTTGCGCGTACTCATCGCCGTGAGGCGGACGAACCCGGTCATCCCAAGCGGGTGGATCATCGAGTGGCAACCCCCGCTGACCATCACGTCGGCGTCGCCCCGCAGGATCACCTCGGTCGCCTCGCCGATCGCCTGCGTGCTCGCCGCACAGGCCGTCATGCAGTTCATCGAGGGGCCCCGAAGGTCCAGCGCCGCGGCCAGGTGCGCCAGGGCCATCTGCGGCTCCTGCTCCACCTCCCGCATCACGTCGAGCTCGCCCGACCCATCCGCCCACCGGCGATCGTCAAGGGCCCGGGCTTCGGCATCCCAGGCACCGATACATAGCCGCCCGAACACCGCACTGTCGGGGCTGCTCTCGCCCGCCCCCAGATACAACCCCGCCCGCCGGGGGTCGACACCGCCACCTCCCAGCCCCGCCCGCCGCCACGCCTGGCTGCCGGCCGCCAGGGCGAACGCCGTTGCTCGTCCCGCCGAGGCATGCCCAGCCGCCTGGGCTCCCATGTGGTCCACGAGATCAAACCCCCGCACCCCGGCGGCAAAACTGGTGGCGAACCCACTCGCGTCGAATCCCAGCACCGGCCCCGCCGCGCTCCGGCCGGCCATCAGAGCCTCCCACGCCCCGTCCAGATCGCTCCCAAGGGGCGTGACCCAGCCCATGCCCGTGACCACGACCCGACGCTCGTCCCGCATGAGTTCACTCCATCGTCAAACACCCAACGTGAAACCAAACGGCGAGACCGTAGCCCCACCGCCCGCCCGACTCGGCGGTGCTGCTGGGCACTTGGTTCTACGCAGAATTACCACGTTGGTCAAAAAATATTCTCACGAGCACCAAAATGCTCTTGACAAGTCCACGAGTCCATCGCATTACTAAATGTGATCGAAGTCGGAGAGGCACGAGGGATTCTTGGGGGCAGGCTTCTCGCATCGACCCACGCCTACGGGCCCAGCGGTTGACTGCCGTTCCAGCAACGCTCGCACCGCCGACGGACGAAGCAAGGCATCGCCCGGCTCGTGACCGGATGGTGGCTTGTGACTTGGAGTGGGGGCTCCCAAAGGAGGTATCGCGGCGGGTTCAACACACGCGTTGTTCTTGTTCGTGATCTTTGAAGTACTTGCTGACCCTGGCGTCTCGAGGAGGGATGCCGGTTGTCTGTGGTTCTGTAGTGGCTGGTGCCGTACCAGCCGCACAAGTTTGGAGTTCCTGTATTAGGGGGCTTGTAAGAGATGAATACTCAGAAGGCTTTCGTCGCAGCCGCGATCCTCGCGGCCGCTGGTACCACGTTCGCCCAGGTTTCGCCCGGCGCGTTTGCGCCTTCCGCCACCGAGGACTATGAGGGCACTGGCGGCGGTCGCGTCGTCATCAATAACCTGTTCGCCGGACTCGTGCCCGTCGTTCCCGGTACCGTCACCCACAACTCCGTCAACGCCGGCGACTGGATCGACTTCCGTGGCGGCAGCCCGGTTGTTCCCACCTCGGGTGGCATCTTCGGCGTGCAGTTCGGTTTCGGCGGTTTCTCGCTCGACTTCACCGGCATCGGTGGCATCACGGGCTTCTCGTGCAACGCCACCGCCGCCGGCGTGGGCGCCGACATGATCGAGTTCTTCGACATGGCCGGTAACCCCATGACCGGCACCGTGACCGATCCCGACGGCTTCGGCCCCGGCGACGGCACCATGCAGGCCCTCAGCTTCGTCTCGCCGGTCCCGATCGGTTCGATCCGCCTGACCGGTCGCGAGACATGCTTCGATGACCTGGGTATCTCCAGCGACGGCATCGCGCCCTGCATCGACTGGACGCCCTTCACCTTCGGTGGCCTCGGCGACGTGGTCGAATTCGATTTCGACATCACCGCCGGTTGCCCGACCTTCAAGATCACCGACGCCTTCCTTTCGGGCGACGAGTTCGACGTCCGCATTCTCCAGGGTGGCTCGGAAGTCGCCGCGTTCTCCACCAGCCCCGATCCCACCGAGGGTGACAGCATCGGCGGCGACTATGACAGCGCCTTCGCCGACCCACGTTGGTCCAGCGGCTACGTCAGCCTTGCCAACGGCAGCTACACCGCCGAGGTTACCGTTACCGCGTCGCCATTCGGCAGCGGTGGCGCCGGCTGGCGCACCGACACCTTCCTGGCTCCCCCGTGCCCGGTGACCGAAGGCGATTTCACCGCCGACGCCACCGATGACTACGAGAGCTACCCCGGCGCCCGTTCGGCCATCACCGCTGTCTTCGGCGGCGACGTTCCGATCATCGACGGCTCGGTCTTCCACGCTTCGGTCGACGAGGGCAACTGGAGCGACTTCCGTTCGCCCGGCGGCGTCGTCCAGGCCAGCAGTGGCACCAAGTTCGGCGTGCAGTTCGGCTTCGGGAGCTTCACCTACGACTTCACCGGCATCGGTGGCATCACCGGCTTCAAGGGCATGGCCACGGCCGCCGGCGTCGGCGACGACGTCGTCACCTTCTTCGACATGGCCGGCAACGAGGTCTGTGCGTTCCGCATCGTCGGTGGCTTCGGCCCCGGCGACGGCACCATGGTCCCCTTCAGCTACGTCTCGGACAGCCTCATCGGCTCGGTTCGTGTCGACGGCCGCGAGAGCTGCTTCGACGACATCGGCTACACCCAGGGTGACGCCGGCTGCATCGCCGACTGCGATGGCGATGGCGTCCTGACCCTCTTCGACTTCCTCTGCTTCCAGAACCAGTTCGATGCGGGCGACCTGATGGCCGACCTCGACGGCGACGGCATCCTGACCCTCTTCGACTTCCTGGTCTTCCAGAACGAATTTGACGCCGGCTGCGAGTAATCCACACGATTCGACATCCCGAATTCTGGTCACAAGTAATACCTTCTGAGTGACCACGGGGCCCCCGGAGTCCGCCGGGGGTCCCACTTTTTTGTGCGCTCAGCTCACACGCTGCGCGACACCAGCCGCACCATCCACGCCCATGCCACGCAGCAATCCCACAAGCTCGCGCTGCCCCAGCTCGAGCGACACCATTGCCCGGGTGTTCGCCTCCACCACGCCCAGCACCACGCCCAGTGCCTCGCGCTCCTGCGACAGCCGGCGGTGGCTCTCCTCGATCTGCTTCTCACGCACGAGCGCCGCCCGTCGTTCGGTCAACCACATCCAGGCGATCAGCCCGGCCATCCCGAACTGCGCCAACATGCCAACGACGTCGCCCTGCATCATCACTGCCCCACATACCGGAACACGGCCTCGTACCCGATCGACCACTCACGTCCCGCGTCCACCGGTCCGGTCTCGGTATACCCGATAAGCCACATGTCAGGCCATGTCTGCCCGTTGCCGTCCTCGAGCGTTCCCGAGCCCGCGCCGGGCGTAGCCGCCAGCGCACCCGTGATCGCATCGCGCAGCGTCCACAGGTCTTCTTCGCTGGCCGCCACCAGCCGACCACGCACCGAAATCGACAGTTGCACCAACCCGATCTGCGTCCACTTTGGGTTCGGCTGCGTCTGAATCGTCGCCGGCTTACCAGGCTCGATCTCGGTCTGCCCCCGCCGCTGCATCACGAACCGGTGCGGACCACTTGCGAACAACGGCGATCCATTGAACATGCTCGGCATCACACACGCTCCTTTCTTATCGTGAGCCGTCTTCGGCGTGAGAGATATCGATCGGATCCTCGACGCCGTCGCTCGACAACGCCGCCATCTTGATCCGCCGCTGCGCCTTCCCGCCCGGCTCGACCTCGTCGTACACGGCCGTGATCACGACGCTGGCCTCGACGCGCCGCCGACCACCGCTGCCCGCCGTGGGCGAGGTAAACAGCACCAATTCGCCCGCATCACCGGGCGTCGGTCCATCGAGCGAGCCACGCTCCAGGTCGGCCACCAGTTCGAGCTCAACACGCTGCTCTGGCACGTCCGCAAACGTCGCGTACGGGCCCATGTTGCCCCACTCCAGCAGCGCCCGCTCGGGCACTCGATTGACGGCAACCCGCCGCACTCGCTGCACGACCTCGCCCAGCAGCGTCACCGATTGTGGATTCAGAACCAGCATCGCTAGCCTCCTTTCAGCCACGCACCAGTTGCGTCAGAGCGGGCCGCCGCGTGGCGTCGACCACACCGTCGCCGTCCAGGTCCAGGCCCACGGCCAACGCCTGTCGCGCACGCGAGAACATGTCCGCGTACATCGCCGCTCGCGCGCCGAGCGCCGAATTGGGCCCACTCAGCGCCGATGCCGCCGCGTAGACCAGATGCAGCGCGCCGAGTGCCTCGGCGTGCGCGAGTGATGCCGTATCGACGACAACCTCTTCGCCGGGACCGTCCGGCCGATCGAGCCCCAGCATGCCCAATAACTGCCGATGCACGATGGCAAGTTGGGGCGCGAACGACACCAGTGTGAACGAGACGCCAGAACCATCCCCCGGTGGCAGCGCGTCGTCCTCGACCGATGCACGCAGCTTCGAGACCTCGAGTACGGTACCCGATGTGACCTCGACCACCTCCAGAGGCACGCCGTTGAACACGACGATTTGTCCCGGCTCGGCCTGGGCTTCGATGAAGGTGGCTGTTGCGCCAGTGGCGGTCAGCGTTGTGCCGCTCACGCTGCCAAGGCCCGAGGCTAGGCGTCGCCCCGCCCAGAGCGCATCGGTGAAGGCGTGCGGCTCGATCGCGAGCATGTCCCTGTCCTGTGCAAACATAGCGTGCTCCTTGCGCCATCCGGCGCCGTTCCTTCGTTCTTCAAACCCGCGGGCCGGTGTTACCCGACCCGCGAGCCGGCGGCCGCCCCCACACGAAACCGCCGAGCCCTTCGCTGCGGGCCACAGAGGGAGAGAGACGGGCCGCTTAGCTAGTCGCCAAGCCGCTCAGCAGGCCGTGCGCGTTCTCATTGCGCATCTCGAGCGTGTACTCGCCGATGACCTGGCCCATCGCCGCATCACCCGTCGCCGCCAGCGGCTTGTAGTGGAAGCTGCGGCCTTCCAGTGGCATCACCTCGATGCGGCTGGAATCCAGCAGCAACAGGCTGTCGGATGGCATCCAACGAGAGACCACCACCCGGCACACGCCGAAGTCGCTCTCGTACACACTCACCAGGTCGCTGTAGCGATCATCGCTCGGGCCGTAACGACGAGACGATGTCAGGAATGCGTTGATACGCCGCTTCTGGAGCCCGCCGCACACGATGGTGTCGATCGGGCCCGACGACTGCTCCCACACCTCGCGCAGGGAGGCGTTGAGCACCTCTTCGGTCAGCCCGTCACTGGCGCCGCCCGAGCCGCCGGGCATGGCACCCTCGCCAGGCTCGAACAAATTGGTCTGGAGGCTGTGGATGAGGCCGTTCATCGAACGGCGGACCGTGCCCGAGCCCTGTTGCGTGGTCGCAGGTGCCACGCCGTTGATGACGCAGTTTTCCAGATCCCGTAGCAGCTCGCGCATGCGCTCCTGCTTCTGATAATCCAGCTCATCGGCGATGCCGTGCGCGCGGACGGCCTGCATCGACCCGCTGACCTCGACCGCGGCGGTGAAGATCTGCGTGTAGTTTGCCTTGCGCACGCGGTTGGTGAACCGCGCATCGGGCGCGTCGGCGCCTTCGAGGGCCGCGTTGCCCAGGATGGTGAGCACCATGTCCTCGGCCAGCGACACAGGGCTGGTCGAGCCGTACCCGCGCACAACCGTGAGGGTGTCCGTCGAGATGCCCGTGACGAGCATGACCTCGGGCCCCTCGCCGGGGCGGACCAGGTCGCCCACGCGGAAGCGCGAGCCGTCGTCGACGTCGACGGTGGTATCGGTCTGGGCGGTGGGCGAGAATGCCTGGGCGTCGACGAGCGCTGTGTTGGGCAGCAGCTCGTCCTCGATCCACTCGTGGACGGTGCTGGCCGCGGCGCGGCGGGCGTCGCCCAGGTGGTCGAGCAACGGGGTCTCGAAGGGGCTGACGATGCCGATGATGTCCGACACGTCCTCGACCAGTTCGGGCAGCGAGCTGCCGGCCGAGAAGGTTGCCTTACCAGTGAATGCCATGCGAATCTCCTTTGATCAATTGCGTGGCGTGCGAAACAGGAGCGGGGGCAAGGGCGCGAATCGGAGTTGATGGGGTTAGGTGCTGCGTCGCAGCCGCAGGTACTTCATGAGGGCGCGCCGGTCGCCGGTGGCGCGTGCGTCGTCGTGCGCACGATCGACCACCGCGCGACCCGGCGCGCCCTGGGAGGGATGGCTCGGGCTCATGGCCGACGCACGTGCCGAGCTCGAGCGGAACAGCGCTGGCCGCTCGCGTTGCAATTGGGCGATCACCCGCTGGGGGGTGGTGTCGGCATCGCCCTCAAGACGGCTCTCGACCAGCAGCGCGAGCGACTCGGTGTCGATCGCCCCGGCCTGGGCCAACCCGCGCTCGATGGAGCCGCGGCGTTCGAGCTTGCTGGCGCGGTCGCGCAGGTCGGTGAGTTCGGCGTCGCGGGCGCGGAGCTGGTCGGCCAGGTCGTGCGCCATTTGCGTGCGTTCGGCCAGGGCCTCGCGCAGGTCGTTGTCGGGGGTGGCTGGTTCGTTGGGCGTGTTCTCAGGCATTGGTGTTCTCCGATTTGGGTGTGGTTTGGGCGTAGCCAAGCTCGGCCAGCACGCGCTCGGGGTTGATGCCCAGCTCGTTCTTGCGTTCGGCGTTCAACAGCCGCTCGTCCTGGTCGAGGTCGATGGCGTCGGGCCAATGCACCGTGACCTTGCGGTCCTGCGGTTCGGTGACGAAGGTGCCGGCTCGATCAAGGGCCTCCAGAATGAGCGCGCTCATGCGCGCCACGCCCGAGCCATAGCCGACGCGTTTGCGGCGTGTCTTGCTAAGCAGGCCCAGCATGGTGACGCGGAGCGCGTTTCCGCTGGAGAGGTTGCCGATCTTGGCGCGGACGACGCCGGCGGCGATGGGCGGCACGCCCGACGCTTTGTCCATCGCCTCGCGGATTTCTTCGACGTGGACGGTCTCGCTGGGCGAGTCGGCGTCGCCGCCGAAGGCCGTGACCTGCGCGTCGGGGTTGTCGGTGCTCAGCACGCGGCCCGGGCCGATGCGGACCTGATCGAATCCCTCGATGCCCTTGGCCAGGTACATCTTGAAGCTCTGCATGGTCACGCGTGCGGCGCGGTCGCTCAGGCGTGTGTTGAGCTGGTCTTGCAGCGGCGCGAGCGGCTCGACCTCGCCGATGCCGGCGTAGCAGAGCGGCTGTGGGATGTTCTGGATGTGCACCACCGGGACGCGGCCGGGCGATGCTCGATTGGGGCCTTCGGCCACAAGCTCGCCATCGACGTACACCTGTCGCCACGCGCCGCTGATGACTTCGGTGACGCGTTCGGTGTCGAGTGTGCGGCCGTGGCGGTCGTGCTCGTCGATCTGCGACGTGCGTCGGGTGAAGTCGATGGCGTAGGCCTCGAGGCGGCGGTAGTCGGCCGCGTCGACGATGGGCACGCCGCGGGTTGGGTCGACGGCCTCGACGCGGATGGCCTCGGCGAGCACCTCGCCGGGAAGTTCGAGGAGTGTGTCGAGATCGAGCGCGAGCGCTGTGAGGCGCTCGATGTCGCAGCGGAGGAGCAGGTCGACGTGGCCGTACACATGGCCGAGCAGGAGCGCGTCGTGCAGGAGTGCGAGGCCGCCCGAGGCATCCCACACCGCGTCGAGTGCCGATTCGATGTTGCGCCGGTGCTGGGGCTGGCCGGCGGTGCTGAGCAGCACGAGCGGCTCGGGCAGCATGAAGTCGACCATGGTGTGGATGCGCCAGGCGATGTCGTTCTCGATGACGACCTCGTTGGTGGCGGCGTCGACCATGCGGTCGTCGGACCACGGGTCCCACGCGCCGCGCAATCTGGGCGGCAGGCCGGCGGCTTGGGGGAGCTCGCCGCCGGGGCGTGTTGGCTCGTTGCGGAAGTAGCCCCAGAGCCAGTGGAGGCGGGGCGCGATGTCGCGCTCGTGCTCGGCCAGGATGATCTCGAGGGCCTGCGGTGACAGGGTGGTGTCGGTGAAGGGTGCCAGATTGAACGCCACGGGCGACCTCCCTTGCAAAAGGGCGTTTGGTGCTGGCCCCGTGAACTCGGGGGCCTGTCACCCAACGGGCGGTCGGACGGGTGTGGGCGCGCGGGGGTGGTGGTGGGGTGCGCGTGCGCGGTTGTATTCGCCCTTGAGTTGTCGGGCTTTGGCCTGCTTCCAGATTTGTTGTGCGCCAGAAGCGGATGGCGTCAATACGTGCGCGCGAAAGTGGAGATAACCACAGAGGCACAGAGGAAAAGAAAAGCCGTGTGGGACGGCGAAGCGGGGAGAGCGTGAGCGGCTTTTAGAAGCAGGCGTGATCTTGGAATCATGATGTGCGGGACATCAATCGTGCGTCGAGAGGGCAAGGGTCTCGGGCTGTTCGACCAGGGGTAGCAGGCGGCGCTTGGCCCAGTTGGTCAGGCTGGGAAGTTTCACTTCTTCGAGCCGGGCGTCGATGCGCTGGGTCAGGTCGGAGCCGTCCATGGCCGCGAGGGCGATCTCGTCTCCGGTGAGGTAGAAGTCCCAGACCTTCCGGGGGCGATACTTCTCGATGTTGTGCGTGCTGGCTTGCTTCTGGGCGGCCAGGGGGCCGGCGAAGCCGTGGGCGATGGCGGTGAGGTCGGTCAGGCGTTCGTAGGAGCGGGCCCACTTCTGGTTGGCGCCGTTGGGGTTGTTATAGAACGCGAGATAGCGCTGCCCGAAGATGATCAGGTCGACGGTGTTCATCGCGTCGTAATGCATGGCATGGGCCAGCTCGTGTGCGAACAGGCCGAGCAGGACTTCGTCGAGGTTGTCCGGCGGGTCGAGCAGGAGTCGTTTGTTGAGCGAGACGCTGCCACCGAACACGCGGGCGGTGTAGCTGATTTCGGGCGTGGTCTCGCCCAGGCCGCCCAGTGGTTTGATGATGACGCGGACGGTCAGGTGCTCGATGCCGTAGGCGGCGACGACCTCATCGACGGCGGTCTCGATGCGCGGGAAGTACGCCCGGAGGGCTTCCGCTTCGTCGGGGTCGGAGCCCCGGATGGTGATGATGGTCCCGCCGCGGGCGCCACAGGCGGAAAGGGGAATGAGCAATGCCAGGGCGAGCAGCAGGGCTGAGATGGCTCGGGGCCCTGGCGTCATCGGGTTGCCTCAGCCGGTCGTTCCGGCCTTGGGCGTTTCCAGCACCTCGACGGCCGAGAAGCGGTCGAGGTTGAGGACGACGAGCTCGCCGTCCTTCTTGCGGAGCTCGACGCGGTCGATCCAGACCTTGTTGTCCTTGGTGTGGGCGAACCAGGAGCCGGACTTTTCCTGGCCGACGCGGACGACGACGCCCTCGACGGTGGTGACCATCGTGCCGCTCATGCGGGGGAACTGCTGGGTGATACGCACGGTGGCGCCGGGGGTGAGGTTTTCCATGACTGGCGATGGTAGGGGGTTCTGGCCGGCCAGTCCGGGCCGATGGGGCCGGGGCGGGGGGCCGACCGGCGTACGATTGGGCCTATGCCTATACCACGGATCGCGATCGTGGGCCGGCCCAATGTGGGCAAGAGCTCGCTGATGAACATGCTGGCCCACTCGAAGGTGTCGATCGTCGACGACATGCCGGGGGTGACGCGCGATCGCGTGACGACGATCATCGACCTGGCCCACAGCGACGGGCGGGGCGAGCGGCCCGTGGAGATCACCGACACGGGTGGTTATGGGGTCTACGTGGCCGAGGGCCAGCGGTTTGACGAGGTGGGGGCCGACCTGTCGACCCTGACCGACGACGTGGAGGGGCAGATCGAGGCGGCGGTGGCCGATGCAGACCTGATTTTGTTCTGCATCGACGTGCAGGCGGGGCTGACGCCGCGCGACGAGGAGATCGCCCGCCTGCTGCGCGAACAGAAGCTGGGGCGGAAGGATCGTGCCCACCTTGCCAAACTCGACCCGAGCCTGGGCAAGCGGGCGCCGGTGCACGTGGTGGCGACGAAGGTGGACGGGCCCAAGTGGGAGACCCACGCGTACGAGATGAGCGCGCTGGGTTTTGGCGAGCCGCTCATGTGCAGCGCCAAGAACAACTACATGCGGCGCGATCTGAGCGATCGGCTGTACGAGCTGCTGCCCGACGACGAGGAGACGGCCAGCACGCCGCCGGCTGATTTGTCGATCGCGGTCATCGGCAAGCGCAACGCGGGCAAGAGCACGCTGGTGAACGCGCTGGCGGGGGCCGAGCGGGTGATCGTGTCGGAGATCGCCGGCACGACGCGCGACGCCATCGACGTGCTGGTGGAGAAGGATGGCAAGCGGATCATCGTGATCGACACGGCGGGCATGCGGCGGAAGAAGAGCTTCCAGGGCCGCGTGGAGTGGTTCGCGTTCGATCGGGTGCAGCGGGCCATCGACCGTGCGGACGTGGTGCTGCTGATGGTCGACGCGACCGAGCCGACGAGCCAGGTCGACCAGCAGCTCGCCATGCTGTGCCAGAACGCGTTCAAGCCGACGATCATCGGCGTGAACAAGTGGGACCTGGCCGAGGGGCAGACCGACGACAAGGGCCGGCCCGTGACGCCCGAGCGGTACGAGAAGTACGTGCGCGAGGGGTTCAAGGGTTTGCCGTTTGCTCCCATTGCGCTCTTGAGCGCGAAGCAGGGGCTGAACGTCGATGGCGTGCTGGACTTGGCCTTCGACCTGAAGGGGCAGGCACACGAGCGGGTATCGACGGGGGCGCTCAACCGGCTGGTGCGGAGCATCCTGGAGAAGCGCGGGCCGAGCAACAAGCTGGGCACCATGGCCCGGGTGTTCTATGTGGCGCAGGTCGGGACGGCCCCGCCGACGATCGCGATGGTGGTGAACGAGCCCAAGCTGTTCACGCCCAATTACATGCGGTACCTGATGAACCGTTTGCGCGAGCAGGCGCCGTTCGACGAGATCCCGTTCCGGGTGTTCGTGCGGAGTCGCAAGCAGTTCGATAAGCGTCGCGAGGAAGCCGAGAAGCGCGACAAGCGCGGGCTGATCGACACCAGCGCGCTCGACCGGGGCGAGGACCTCGAACTGACGCCCGAGGAGATCGAGAGCCTGTTCCGCATTCCCGGTGAGGGCGGGGGTGATGGCGAGCCGTTCGTCGACGAGGATGGTGTTGGTGGTGAAATCGGGGGAGAGGTCTTCGAGGACGCCGAGGTGTTCGTCTTCGGCGACGACGAGGAAGAAGACAACCGCCGCTGAGCGCACAAAAGAAGGCATGGCCAGGGGCCGGGGGATGAGTCCGGACGCTGGCCATGCCTGGTGTGGTGTGTTGAGGCCTTTTACCCACTTATTCTCATGCGGGTGGGCCTGAATTGGCCCGGGCTTTGTCATGCTCTGTCAATCTTCTATTCGCAATCTGTTGCGGCTTGTTCCATGCATGTGGGTAAATGCTAACTTTGGCATTCTCCTGGGCTCTTAGCAGCCGGCGTCGAACTCGTTCTGGAAGGCCAGGAAATCGAAGAGCGTGAGGACGCCGTCGCCGTCGAGGTCGGCTTCCAACTCACCCGCATCGAAGGCGTTCTGGAAGGCGAGGAAGTCGAACAGGTCGAGCGTGCCGTTGCCGTCGAAGTCTGCGATGCAAGGGGCAAGGCCCAGGCCCTGGGGCGCATTGGCCGTGATGGCCCGTAGCGTGGTCAGGCCGGTAGTGATGTTGATCTCCCACAGGCGGCGCCCGTTCTCGGTCATGACGAGCGTGCCGTCGCGTTGGAAGGCGATGCTGCCCGGGGCGCTGCCGACGATGGTGGTGCTCAGGGGGATGGTGGCGACGAGGGCGCCGGTCGAGGCATTGATCTTCAGCAACTCGGGGATGGAGCCCGGGCTGGCGCTCGTGATGCCGTAGAAGAAGCCGTCGCGGGTGTTGTAGTCGAGGCCGAAGAGGCGGGGCAGTGTCGATCCGCCGAGCAAGCGGACGGTGCCGGTGGACGAGCTGACGGTGCCGAGGCGGCCGGCGAGGTCGGTGCCGTAGATCACGCTTCCGGGACCGATGGAGATCGAGCCGCGCACGTCTCCGCCGATGTGGGTGGCCAGGCCCGTCGCGGGATCAACTCGGCTGAGGCCCTCGTCGCTGTCGGGGCTGTTGTTGATGACGTAGATGAGCCCCGAGTTGGTCACGGCCATGCTGACGGGGGTGACGTAGCGGGTCGGGTCGGGATGGAGCGGGCCGATCATGCTGAGCGTGGCGCCGGTCTCGCTATCGAAGGTATAGAGGCTGTCGGTGCTTGCATCGACGGCGTACATGCGGTCGGCCTGGGCGGTGGCGGCCAGGCCGGCGGCGGCGAGGGCGAAGAGGGTCTTGCGAAGCATCTGCGTTCTCCTTGCGTGTTTCCGAGGGGATCGGGAACGTGGGTTCCCGCTCTACCACAGAGCGGAGAGAGACGCGATCAGTCACGCAAAAGTGGCGGAAATACGCCGGTTTCATCGCCCGGGTAGTGGATCCACTCGAGGCACAACCCCGATGGTCCGGAGGTCGGTCCCGTCTGGCGTCGGTCTTTGCTGGCAAGCATGGCTGGTATGGCGCTCTGGGAGAATTTGCCGCGGCCCACTTCGTGCAGGGTGCCGGCGATGATGCGGACCATGTTGTAGAGGAAGCCGCTGCCGGTGACGGTGATGCGGACGCGGTGCTCGCTGGTGCGCTCGACGGCGAGGTCGTAGATGGTGCGCACGGTGTGCTGGCGGTCGTGGTTGATCTGCGTGAAGGCGGCGAAGTCGTGCTCGCCCACAAGGTGCTGGGCGGCGGTGTGCATGGCGTCGGCGTCGAGCGTGTGGTGGGTGTGGGTGACGAAGGCCCGGTCGAAGAGCGGCCGCCGGTGGTGGTCGTGGAAGGTGTAGGTGTAAGCCTTTCGCTCGGCGTCGCCGATGGGATTGAAGCCATCGTGCACCGGCTGGGCGTAGCTGACGAGCACGTCTTCGGGCAGGCGGCCGTTGATGGCTCGGACGAGGGTGTCCAGGCCGCGCTCGAGGGGCCAGCCGCCGCCGTGTCGGGCGGGGTCGGTACCGTCGGAGCAGGTGAAGGCGGCGGTCTGGCCGTGCGCGTGGACCCCGGCGTCGGTGCGGCTGGCCCCCGTCAGGATGATGGGCTCGCGAACGATCTGGCGGACCGCCTGCTCGGCCACGGCTTGGACGGTCCGAAGGGCCACCCGGCCCGGTGGGGCGGGCAGGGATGGGTCGGCGTGGTGGACGGCCGAGGCGGTGGCCAGGGGCAGGCCATCGGCTGGGGCCGGCGGTTCCTGCTTCTGCCAGCCGCAGAAGGCGGTGCCGTCGTAGGCCAGGGTGAGGCGGTAGGTGGGCACGGGGTTGAGGGTACGGTGCAAATGGCCAGCGGGGGCCGCAATAGTGGGTGGTGGCGGGCGTTGATCCCCCGGGCCGGCCTCTGGGGGGTCGACCGCGAGAAGAGAATCGAGACGGTGAGATAAAGGAGCTTGAAGATGACCAGGAGCATCTCGATCATGGCGGCCCTGCTGGCCTGCCTGCTGACCGCCACCACATCGCTGGCCCAGGGGTTGGGCAACGACAGCCCCGACCCGACCATGGTTGCCCATCGCTGTGTGGCCCAGATGGGCGAAGTGGCCGACCGCACGTCGGCGGCCATCGGCGACATCACCCAAGAGACCATCGGCCGCATCGCGCGTCTCGACCGGGCGGGCGCTTCGGATGAGGACATCATCGCCGCCGGCCGTCGCGGCACCCAGGCTGTGGCCAACGCCGCGATGGCGGGCACGGGCCGGGTGAGCCACATCGAGCGTCACTGTGTTTCGCTGCTGACCCGGCTTGGTGCCGATCGTGCGCTGATCCATCGCGTGCGTGATGCGGCTGCCGGCGCTCGCGAGGACATCGGTATGGCCGGTCGTCGCGGCGTGAGCGCGATCCGCGACGCTGTTGCCCGCGCCATCGGCTGAATCGGAATCACGGTCTCGACTCTGTGAGAGAGCACCCCGTGCCTGGGGAGGGCGGGGTGTTTCTTATTGGACGCATCGAATTG
The DNA here is from genome assembly GCA_030426395.1 of Phycisphaerae bacterium. Lineage (GTDB taxonomy): Bacteria > Planctomycetota > Phycisphaerae > Phycisphaerales > UBA1924 > JAHCJI01. The sequence goes on along the minus strand of JAUHYE010000014.1, from coordinate 30,012 downwards.
GTGGTGCGGGTGTAACGGGGTAGGCGTGCTGGGCAGTAGCGTGTATGCTGCACCACTCGTGGGCCACCCCAATTGACCCCTTGAGGAGAGAGACATGATGAAGTTGAGCGGCCTTGTCGTGGCGAGCGTTGCCGTCGCCGCGTTGGGACAGGATGGCACCATCTTCGGCGGGACCCTGAACCCCAACCAGCTTGTCGAGATGAGCCGCACGAGCGGGTCGACGGTGTTCCGCGCGCCCGTGGGCGTGCAGCCGCAGGGGCTGGCCTATGACGCCGGTCGCAACACGCTGTACGGCGTCGATGCGGGGTTCAACTCGGTGTTCACCATCAACCCCGACACGGGCGCGACGCTGCTGCTGGCGCCGGTGACCGGGGCGAGCAACGCGAACGGGCTTGCGTACGACGCGGGCCGTGACGTGATCTATGTGAGCGACAACAACAACAACCGGCTGTACACGGTCGACCCGGCTACGGGCGCGTCGGCCATCGTGGGCGAACTGGTGGGCGCCAATGAGGTTGAGGGGCTCGCCTTCGACTGTGACACCAACACGCTGTACGGCGTGAGCGCCCTGACGCAGCGCATCGTGACCATCGACCCCGACACGGCCGAGGTGACCGAACTGCCGCTGGTGCTGCCGGTACGCAACTGGCGCGGGCTGGCGTTCGACCGGGCCGAGCGGGCGCTGTACCTGAGCGTGTCAGTGAGCGGCAACTTCTACCGCGTCGACGTGGACACGCTGGAGTTGGTCGACTTGGGCCTGATCGGCCCCGCATTTGCAGTGCAGGGGCTGGCGATCATGCAGGACGTGTGCGGCACGGATTGCCGGGTTGATCTGGACGAGGACGGCCAACTGACCATCTTCGACTTCCTCGAGTTCCAGAACCTGTTCGACGCGGGCGACCTGGCGGCCGACTTCGACGGCGATGGGGAGCTGACGCTGTTCGATTTCCTGCGGTTCCAGAACGAGTTTGCGGCTGGGTGTGGGTGAGTCGCGACAAGCGGCCAGCCTAATCTAAGCTCGCATGCATGAGCCTGTGATCGAGGTCGAGTTCACGCCAACGCCGGAAGATGTGGTCGCGGTGCGGGTGCAGGCTGCCCGAGGCTTTGACTCGCCCAAGATGCGAGGGGTCGCTCGCCAGAAGGCGGTGATTGGCGCACTCGTGTTCCCACTCCTTGGTGCGCTGGCGGTGGTGGGGTTGTTCACGATCATTGCACTTATCAATCATGGCGCGAGCCTGCGACCGAGCTTCATTGCGGGTCTGGTCGTCTTCGTTGTTGTCTGGATATACCAGGTGGTGCGTGCCGCAACGCGAGAACCGATGAGCGGGGCCGCTTTGCGGAGGCTTGAGCGGCTCATCAGTCGGACCACGGACACGTCCAATTTGACACCGAACCTCTTTCGGCTGGACGAAGAGGGCATCACGCACGAGCATGACGGCATCGTGATGTTCTTTCCCTGGGAGTCGATCGATCGCGCGATCCACGTCGATAATGCGTGGTACTTGCGTGCCAGCAATGAGATGTTGTTGCGATTGCCGGATCGGGTTGTTTCAGACAAGCACGAGCTCGATGCACTTATCCGGGGACGAGCACCAGTGTGCGGTTAGGCCGCGCTCGTCTTCCTCGCATTCATCACCCGTTCCGCATACTTGTTCATCGAGTCCCGTAACTGCTCGAAGCTCTCGAGCACGTAGAGGATCGGCTGGTAGTGGTCGATCTCGAAGGGGGTTTCGCAGACGCGGTCCATGTCGAAGGGGCGGCGGTCGACGTTGGGGCTGCGCAGGGCGTGCTCGCTCTCGCCCAGGCTGCTGATGAGGCCGCTGCCGTAGAGTTTGGTCCTGCCTTCTTCCTTGATGAGGCCGAACTCGACGGTGAACCAGAAGAGGCGGCCCAGGCGCTCGATGTGGTAGGGGTCGTCGCAGTGCAGGGCGGCCTGGCCGTAGGTGCGCAGGAACTCGGCGAAGACCGGGTCGGCGTGGAGTGGGACGTGGCCGAAGATGTCGTGGAAGATGTCCGGCTCGGGCAGGTAGTGGAGTTGTTTCCGGGGGCGGATGGTGATGGTGGTGGGGAATTGGCCCGAAGCGAGGCAGGCGAAGAAGGCCTTGGCGGGCAGGTAGCCCGGCACGGGGCGGCTCTGCCAGCCGGTACGCTGGGCCAGGTTGGCGTTGATGGCGGCGACCTCGGGCACGGCGTCGCTGGGCAGGCCGATGGCGCGCATGCCCTCGAGGAAGACGGTGGAGGCCTGCTGGTCGAGGGTCTTCATCCGCTCGCTATAGAGGATGCGCCAGACCTCGTGGTTCTCCTCGGTGTAGCCGTCCATGTTCTGGGTAATGAAGAACTTGGAGGGGTCGATGTCGGCCGAAGCCTGGAATGGGGCCTTGTCGGCGGCGGCCTGGGCCTTGCGTGCCTCGTCGCTGTCGATGACCTTGCTGCTCTCAAGACTGGCGTTCATGCGTTGTGCCCTCCGGCTGAAGTAGATCCTCTCGATGATGATACACGGTGTCTGGCAGGCACCCAAAACGCCCGATAACGAGTCAGCCCGGACGACCCTCAGGCGGGTCGTATTCGTTGCGCGGGCTGTCGGTCCATACCATGCGGGCCAGCCGATGGGTGTTGGCCGGCGGTCGGCAGGATTCGGCGTCCCGGCGCATCGCTGGGTGGTGGTGGGGCGGCCCGCCCGACGAGGCCCCAAAGGGGAGGGCCCGGGGCGAAGATGGGCCGAAGTTGAACAGACTCGAAGGAGGCATGAGGATGCTCGCTCGCAGAGGTCAATTCGTCCCGGCTGGTGGCTGGGTTCTGAGCGCCGCCGGTATGGTGTCGGCGGCGGTGTGCATGGTTTCTCCCGCGTACGCGCAGGAGGGTGAGGTAGCGCGGACGCGGCTCGAAGAGTCGCGCGAGGCGATCCAGAACCTCGAGTCGTTGATGTACACCGGCAGCGTCGAGGCCGAGGGCGGCCTGTTTGGCACGATCGAGGAACTCGAGTGCACGGTGTTTATGAAGCGCCAGGGCGAGGGTGCCGCGGGCGACTGGGATCACCGCCGCCAGGGCCACGTCGTCGTGCGCAGCATGGAGACCGACGAGGAGGGCAACCCCAAGACCGAGCGGGTCGAGTTCGACGTGCTCCGCAAGGGCCCCAACGTGACCTATACGGCCCACGACCTGCGCACCGTGTACGAGCGGTACCACCGTGCGGCCCGTCACCGCAGCGTGACGGTGGCGCAGACCGGCTGGATCGCCGAATTTGCCGACGACAACCCCTTCGAGCGTGAGTTGACGCTGCCCGAGGTGAAGCTGACGCTGAACATTGGCGCTGACACGGTTGGCGACGATGTGTGCGACGTGGTGGAGGTTTCCTTCGGCGATCAGCGCCAGGTGGTCCGCTGGTCGATCAGCCAGGCGACCGACCTGCCCCGTCGCAAGGAGACGCGGCTGGGCGCCGACAACGTGCAGAAGTACACGATCACCAACATCGCGATCAACGAAGAGATCCCCGAGGATGTCTGGGAGTACAAGCGTCCGGACGGTTACGCGTTCAACTCGACAGTGCGCAACCCGCAGCAGGGGCGCCAGCCGCAGGTGGCGACGTACCCCAACGCCAAGCCGTTCGAGGTGACCATTGCCGAGGGCCCTGACAAGGGCGAGACGGTGAGCCTGGAGAGCCTCGAGGGCAACGTGGTGGTGCTGGACTTCTGGACCGGCTGGTCGGGCACGTCGAAGGACTCGCGCGGCGACATCCAGGCGATCGCCGAGCAATTCAAGGATGAGCCCGTTCGCGTGTTGAGCATGACCTGGCGCGAGCGTAACCGCGTGCAGGCTGGCATCGACGCGTGGAAGCAGAGCGGCGGCACCTACTCGCTGGCGACCGGCGCCGACGAGGTGGCGATGGAATACGCCGTCAGTAGCTTCCCCACGGTGTTCGTCGTGACCCAAGAGGGCAAGCTGGTCTACACGCTCAACGAGTACAACGCGGAGACCTTCCGCACGAATATCGCCGAGCAGGTGCAGAAGGCGCTGGACGGCGAATTCAAGAGCGGCACCTCGACCACGCTGCAGAGCCAGGGCGACCGGACCACCACCACGACCGAGGGCGGTGGCAACCAGACTGGTGGCAACCAAGGTGGAAACCAGGGTGGCAACCAAGGCGGCAACCAGGGTGGAAACCAGGGCGGCGGCAACTAAGCTACCCCGGATGCGTCGGGCCAGAGCGGTCGGGCGTTCGGGGGTTTCTCTATGGTTCCACACGCCACGATCGTCTCGGACCGCAAGCGGGCGGCGGCCATCGCGGCCGCCATGCTTGTTGGTGGGCTCTTGGTCACCGCAGTGCTCGTTGTTCTGGGTGTTGGCGCGTATGCGCCGGCGGTGATCGCGGCCGGCGCGGTCGGTGCCGCGGTATGGATCCTGCTCCGCATCATGCGGCACTTGCAGGAGGGCGCGGTGGCGCACTACGAGCAGGCCGAGGCATTGGCAGGCCTGTATGCGACCTTGCCGATCCGAACCCCTTTGCCGGCGATGCGGGGGCACGTGATGTCGCCGGATTTCGCGCGTGAGATCGTGTCGGGCACGCTGAGCAAACGCCCGAAGACTGTGGTCGAACTCGGCAGTGGTGTTTCCACGGTGCTCACGGCGTATGCGCTCGAGGTCATCGGCGACGAGAGCGCTCATATCTATTCGCTCGATCACGAGCCGCTGTACGCATCCATCACGCGGAACAACCTCGCGGCCCACGGCCTGGAGAAGTGGGCCACGATCATCGACGCACCGCTGGTGGAGACCAAGGTCGATGGATCGACGCGGCGTTGGTACGACACGTCGCAACTGTTGGCGTCGATCGAGGCGCGCGAGATCGACCTGCTGGTGGTCGATGGCCCGCCCGCCCGGGACGACAAGATGGCCCGGGAGCCCGCGTTGCCGGTGCTCCAGCACAAGCTCTCGGCCCGAGCGCTCGTGATGGTGGACGACGCCGGTCGGGCTGGCGAACGCGAGATCGTCAGGCGCTGGACCGCCGGTACACAGAAGTACGAGGTTCGGTGGCCGAATGCCGAGAAGGGCGCGGCGATCCTGAAACGCGTGTAGTTCGCGTTTCAGGAATTCGTGAACCGGGCAAAGAAGAAACGCCCGCGGCCTTGAGAGTCGCGGGCGTTCTTGCTTGTGTGAATTGGGGGCGCTTGCTTACTTCTTCTTATCGTGCATCAGCGCGGCCTGGGCGGCGGCAAGGCGGGCGATGGGCACGCGGAAGGGCGAGCAGCTCACGTAATCGAGGCCCGCAGCGTGACAGAAGTGCACGCTGGTGGGGTCGCCGCCGTGCTCGCCGCACACCCCGATCTTGATCTGATCGTTGGCGTCGCGGCCCTTCTCGATAGCCATCTTGACCAGCTCGCCCACGCCCTCGGCGTCGAGCTGCTGGAACGGGTCGGCCGGCAGGATCTCCTGGCCCACGTATTCGGGCAGGAAGGTGGCCGAGTCGTCTCGGCTGTAGCCGAAGGTCATCTGGGTGAGGTCGTTGGTGCCGAAGCTGAAGAAGTCGGCGTGCTCGGCGATCTTGTCGGCGGTGATGGCGGCGCGGGGCACCTCGATCATCGTGCCGATCTTGATGTTGAGCGCGCTCTTGATGTCGTTCTCGGCGCGGACGTCGTGGATGGTCTGCTCGACCAGCTTGCGCAGGACGCCCAGCTCCTTGGCGACGCCCACGAGGGGGATCATGATCTCGGGCATGGCCTTGATCTTGTTGTGCTGGCAGTTGATCATCGCCTCGACGATCGCCCGCACCTGCATCACCAGGATCTCGGGGTAGGTCACCGCCAGGCGGCAGCCGCGGTGGCCGAGCATCGGGTTGCTCTCGTGGAGTTGCGAGACGCGCTGCTCGACCTTCTTGGCCGGCACGCCCAGGGCCTTGGCGACCTCCTTGATGGTGTCCGGCTCGTGGGGCAGAAACTCGTGCAGCGGGGGATCGAGCAGGCGGATGGTGACGGGCAGGCCCTTCATGGCGGTGAAGATGCCGATGAAGTCGTCGCGCTGGTAGGGCAGCAGCTTGTCGAGGGCGGCCTTGCGGGCCTCCTCGGTTTCGGCGAGGATCATCTCGCGCATCGCCATGATGCGGTCGCCCTCGAAGAACATGTGCTCGGTGCGGCACAGGCCGATGCCCTGGGCGCCGAAGTCTCGGGCGCGGCGGGAATCGTCGGGCGTGTCGGCGTTGGTGCGGATGCCCAGGGTGCGGTACTTGTCGGACCAACGCATGACCTTGGCGAAGTCGCCGCTGAGCTTGGGCTCGACGGTGGGGATGGCGCCCGACATGATCTCGCCGGTCGAGCCGTCGATGGAGATGGTGTCGGTGCGCTTGAAGGTCTTGCCGCCGACGCTGAAGTTGCCCTTCTTGGCGTCGATGATGACCTCGCCTGCGCCGGCCACGCAGCACTTGCCCCAGCCGCGGGCGACCACCGCCGCGTGGCTGGTCATGCCGCCGGTGCTGGTGAGGATGCCCACAGCCGAGTGCATGCCGTCAACGTCCTCGGGGCTGGTCTCCTTGCGAACCAGGATGACCTGCTCGCCGGCGTGGGTGCGCTCGACGGCTTCTTCGGCGGTGAAGGCGGGCTTGCCGACTGCTGCGCCGGGCGAGGCGGGCAGGCCGCGGGTGAGCACCGAGCCCTTGGGCTTGGCGCCCTCGTCGAAGCTGGGCAGCAGGAGCTGGATGAGGTCGGCCGCGGGGATGCGGAGGATGGCTTCCTCTTCGGAGATCAGGCGCTCACGCACCATGTCGCAGGCGATGCGGACGGCGGCGGCGCCGGTGCGCTTGCCGGTTCGAGTCTGGAGCATGAACAGCTTGTTCCGCTCGATGGTGAACTCGATGTCCTGCATGTCCTTGTAGTGCTCTTCGAGCGTGCCCTTGATCTTGATGAGCTGGTCGTAGACCTTGCTGTTCCACTTGGGCATCTCTTCCACGGGCTGGGGGGTGCGGATGCCCGCGACCACGTCCTCGCCCTGGGCGTTAATGAGGAACTCGCCGTAGAACTTGTTCTCGCCCGTGCTGGGGTTGCGGGTGAAGGCCACGCCCGTGCCCGAGTCGTCGCCCATGTTGCCGTAAACCATCGCCTGGATGTTGACGGCGGTGCCGGTGAGGCCCGTGATGCCGCTCAAGCGGCGGTAGCTGATGGCACGGTCGGCGTTCCAGCTCTTGAAGACGGCCTCGATGGCCAGCTCGAGCTGCTTGCTGGGGTTCTGGGGGAACTCGTCGCCGACCGACTTGCGGTAGACGGTCTTGTAGGCCTCGGCCAGTTCGACGATGCCGTGCTCGGGCACGTCGTTGTCGGTCTTGGCGTTGTACTTGAGCTTGATCTTGTCGAAGGCCTTCTCGAAAACTTCATGCCCCACGCCCATCACGACGTCGCCGAACATGTTGATCAGGCGGCGATACGCGTCATAGGCGAAGCGGCGGTTGCCGGTGGTGTTGGCCAGGCCCTCGACGGCCTCGTCGTTCAGGCCCAGATTCAGGATGGTGTCCATCATCCCGGGCATGCTGACGGCGGCACCCGAGCGGACGGAGACCAGCAGGGGGTTGTCCTTGTTACCGAACTCGCGGTCCATCTCCTTGGCGACCAGCGACATGTTCTGGTGGACCTCGTTCATGAGGCCGTGGGGCAGGCGCTTGCCGCCCTCGTAGTACTTGGCGCAGGTCTCGGTGGTGGTGGTGAAGCCCGGGGGCACGGGCAGGCCGATGGAGGTCATTTCCGAGAGGTTGGCGCCCTTGCCGCCAACCAGTTGCTTCATGTCGCTGGTCGCTTCGGCCTTGGTCTTGCCGAAATAGTACACCATCTTGGCGTCTCGTGGCCTGCCGCCGACGTTTGGCCTGGTCTTCTTGACCGTTGGGGCCTTCTTGGTGGTCTTGGCGGCGTGACGCTTGGAAGTCTTTGCGGGTGGTGCCATCGGCGGCGCGTCCTGTTCGTCTTATGGTTGGATACTCGCCAGGCCCCATCGCACGATGCGAGCCTGCCTAGCGTGAAGGTTCGCCACCGGTCGGCCCGGCGGCGGGTTTTCGATCGCTTGGAGTTGAATCTTAGAGGACGTTTTTGCCCGTGACGACCGCACCTACTGATTCTGCCAGAGGCCCGGTGAACGAAGCTTCGGCGTGGAACCGGCTACTGAACGCCGACGCGGAACGTCCGATAGCCACGATTGTGCGCGGGGATCGGGTGTCGGTGCATGGGTGCGGGGTGTGGCAGGACGTAACTTCGGATTCGCTGATCCCCACGGAGAAAGGCTCGTTCGCGGGGTTCGTGTCGTATGAGGTCGGGCACGAATTGGAGCCCACGAGCACGGCGGCGCGGCCTGGGGCGTTGCCATCCGGCGCGAGCCCGGATGCGGCGTGGGGGTTTGGTGGGTGGATGGCTCTGGGACCAACGGGTCCATCGCGCGAGCGAGAGGACGGGCAGGGTTCGTATCAGCTTGGCGCGATGCGGAGCGTGTGGGGGCGGGAGCGGTACATCGCCGCCGTTGCGCGGGCGGTCGAACTGATCCATGCCGGCGACATGTACCAGGTGAATCTGACGCACGCCCTGGTAGGCGAGTTTGGGGGCTGCCCTCGGGCGTTGTTCGCTGAGTTGGCTCGGGCTTCATCGCCGGCAATGGGGTGTTATCTCGAGTTGCCGCCCTTGGCCGACGGGAGGCGGAGGGCGGTGCTGAGCCTGAGCCCGGAGTTGCTGCTGCGGTACGACGCCTGCTCTCGAACGCTGACGACCGAGCCGATGAAGGGAACCCGTGTTGGCACCGACGCGGGCTTGGATGAATTGCGTGACACGGAGAAGGACAAAGCCGAACTGGCGATGATTGTCGATCTGATGCGCAACGACCTGGGGCGTGTGAGCGACATCGGTTCTGTTCGAGTTGATGAGCCGCGGATGCTGGTGCATCACGGACCCAGCGAGGGCGGCGTGTGGCAGGCGAGCGCGCGGGTGAGCGGGCGGCTGCGTGATGGGTTGGCGCTCGACGAAGCGTTGCGAGCGTTGCTGCCGGCGGGGTCGATCACGGGCGCCCCGAAGGTGCGCGCGATGCAGGTGATCCACGAGATGGAGCCCACACCGCGTGGGCCATACTGCGGAGCCATTGGTTTCATCGACGAGCACGGGAATGCCGAGCTGGCCGTGGGCATCCGCACGGCGGTCATCGTGGGGAACGAGATTCGCTACTCGGTGGGGGCGGGCATCGTGGCCGAGAGCGATCCCGAGTTGGAGTGGGCCGAGACGCTGGCCAAGGCCGGGCCGTTGAGGGCGGTGGGGGCGATCATCGAGGACGACGCGTAGTGCCTGGCATTCGCGCCGATCTCGTCGATGTGTATGTTGCGCGCGAGCGCAGTGGGGCTGTTGAGTTTTTGCAATTGCGTCGCACGGCCGAGCCCATGGCTGGCACGTGGCAGCCGGTGATGGGACACGTCGAAGCCGGCGAGAGCGCGGTGCAGACGGCAGTTCGTGAGTTGGGCGAAGAGGTCGGGTTGCGAGCGGCTGATCTGGCGTGGCTCGGCTTCTGGCAGCTCGAGGAGGTGCACCCCTATTTCGTGGCGGCGCTTGACGCGGTGGTGCTGTCGCCGAGGCTTCTGGTGCTGGTGGACGGGCTGTGGGAGCCCGATTTATCTGGTGATGATGCGCACGACTCGCATCGGTGGGTCGAAGTGTCCAGTGTCCGTGAGATGTTCATGTGGCCCGGGCAATGCCGTGCGTGTGAAGAAGCGACGCACCTGCTGGCTACGCGCGGATCTTTGCTCGAGCGGGCGCTGCGGCTTCGGGTTGGCGGGTAGCGCAGTCGAGCAGATAGGGCGCTTCGATCCACGGTGCGAGGGCACGCTCAGCTTCGCCCGCGGCCCGTAGCCCCGCCAGCGCATCGAGCATAGGCCCCGGCGAGAGTGTGCCAATCACCAAGCGGTCGGCCTCGCTCGCACCGACGCATCTGATGCCTGCTTCGGCGAGGGCCCGCCGCACGGCCCAGGCGTGCTTACCCTCGTGCACAATGCAAGCCGTATCGAACCGATCCTGTTGCACGGCTTCGCGTGCGTGATGGAGGCCGACGAAGCGTTCGTAGTGGAGGTCGCTGAGCGGTTCGCGTTTGAGGGTGTGGCGGATGGTCCGAAGCTCGGCGAGGCCTTGGCGGAAACCCGCCGTCGCGTTTTCCTTGTTGGCGATCCACGCGCAGCGGCGGATGTGGTCGCGACGCAGGAAGCCCCGGTCGTACTCGGGCGTGGTGCGTTCGACGATGACGCCCTGGTTGCGTGTCAGCAGCCGGATCATGCGGTTCAGGTCGCGGTTGGTCGGGGTCTTGTGGTGCAGCACGCGGAACCAGGGGCTCGCTTCAACACGCCATCCGGCGGCAATGATGCGGGCGCAAAGGTCGGGCTCCTCGGCAGCGAAGAAGAAGCTGGGGTCGTAGCCGCCCGCGTCGAGGTAGGCCCGCTTGCGGATGGCCGCGCCGCAGCCGACGAGAACTTCCGGGAGCCCGCCCCGCTCGCGCGAGCCGTCGGGCAGGGTGATGTCGGCGGTGACGACGGCGGTGTTTTCGTGCGCCTTCGCAAGAATATCAAGATGTCCGAGATCCTTTGGCGCGCTGTCGTCGTCGAGCATCACGAGCCAGTCGTGCTCGGCTTCGGCAGCGGCGTGGTTTCGCGCGGCGGCGCCGATGTTTCCGGGTAGGCGAACAACGCGCACGGGAATGCTTGTTTCGGGTAGGCTGTCGAGTACCGGCACGTCCGAACCATTGTCGGCGATCACGAACTCGACGGGCTCGCAATGGCCACTGTGCAACTCGTCGAGCCGGCGGATGGTGGCGGTCAGTTCGGCGGCGCGGTTGCGCGTGCAGGTGACGTAGCTGATTGGCGTCACGAGGCGGCCTTGCCCGAGAGCTGGGTTGCTTCGCGATACACAAGGTGCGAGCGGTGCAGGCGAGCGAGCGCGGTGGACAGATCCTCGCGAGACACGGTGGCGTACCCCGGGCGCGAGACGGCGGACGATTCCGCGCACGCTCCGAACAGGGCGGCGATCGTGAGTGCGGTCGAAGGGTCTCGATCTCGCACGCCAACCAATGCGAGCGTTGCGGCGGCCAGCACGGCCGCGTCGGCGCCGGCGGCGTCAAGCGAGAGCGGCGACAGGCTCGGTACCGGTTGGGCACGCACGCGGCTGGGCCAGCCGTCGCCGGTGTCGAGTGGCTCGGGCAGGCGGTCGAACGCCAGCAGGCCTTCCGGACCGAGACCCACGATGGCCGATGCGGCCTGGGCAGCGTCCATGGCCGACCACGCGGCGGAGGTCAGGCTGCCGCTGGGGTTCGCGACGGCGCGGCGGAGGTCCTGCTCGCCTGCGCACAGCATGTCGGCGTGGCGGATGGCCAGCGGGCTTGCGCTCCGGCCCTGCGCGCTCGTTGTGAGGATGCTCGAACGCTCACGCAGAAGTTCGCTGATGGTGCGTGAAATCGGACCGGCCAACAACCCGAGGCCCTGGTCGGCGATGCAAACGGCGTCGAACGCGTCGGCGAACTCGCGCACGCTCGTCGTGAGTGCTGATCTCAGCATTGTGTCGGCGGCGATGGGCCGCGCGTGGTCGACGGTCATCAATTTCTGCGCGCCGGCGATGTAGTGCTCGACGAGCAGCGAGTCGGGTGTGGTGGGTAGTAGCGCAAGCTCGACGCCCGACAATCGCAACCGTTCTGCGAACCGCCGGCCGCTGTCACCCTCCGGCGGGCATGTGAGCAGCGTGGGCGTCATGCCCATCGCGGCGAACTGCATCGCTACACCCGCGGCCCCGGCATCGAAGCGACGCTCGCCGGCGGGGCGCAATGTCATCACGGGCTCGCGCGTGCCGATCTGTGGCGACTGGCAGACGCGATAGACCTCTTCGATCGCCTCGCCGATCACCAGCACGCTCTTGCCCTGCGCGGCGTCGAGCACCGAAGCAAGATCATCGGCACCCATGCCCGGGCGGCGGAGGAGCTGCGCGAGCGCGCCGGTCGGTGCGTCCACTCCGGTGTCGCGCCCACTCTCGAGGGCAGCGATGAGGGCCGACGAACTGAACACGATGTCACCTGAGCTGAACACCACGCGCCCGCCCGCGTGCTCGACGGCGGCGCGTTCGGCGGCGAAGCGCGGGTCGTTGTTCGATTCGTACTCACGGCCCTTCACGTACACGTCGGGCTCGACGGCCCGCAGGATTCCCTCGGCGGTCGGCTCGTCGACGATGTGGACGGCGTCGACCATGTCGAGCGACGCGAGGTTCTCGGCCCTCAGGTCGTGGGGGATGAGCGGGCGGCCCACACCCTTATTGATGCCCATGTCGGCGGTGATGGTGACCAGGAGCGCGTCGCCCTGGGCCCGGGCCCATCGCAAATGCCGCACGTGGCCGGGGTGCACGATGTCGAAGCAGCCGTGGCACTGGACGACCCGCAGGCCGCGATCTCGCAGGCTTTGTCGCCAGGCCAGCAGGTCCGCGCGGCTCAGGATGGCCGGATGGGGGGTGGAAGGGCTCACACAAGGCTTATCGGCACCGATGATGGGGCGAGTGAAGTGAAGGTCCGGGTAGAAAGGGCCGAAGTTGGTCATGGAGCCGATCGGGCCTCCCGCCTGCGTTCCTGGCGATCCAGGGCAGAATTCACCTCTACGGGGAACCTCAGACATGGACCACATCTCCGACGCACTGGTACTCGTGCTCGACGAGGGCTCGCCGCTCGTCCACCTCGACCGCAATGGCACGCTCGAGCAGCACCGCTCGCTCTGGACGGCCATGGGTCGCCAGCACGGGCGGATGGTGATCGTCTCCCACGATCGCGGCGACGAGGCGCAAAAGGCTGTCGAGCTGGCCAAGGGGCTCGGGGCCGAGTGCGTGTGCGACGACCGGGGCACGCTGGCCCACGAGCACCAGGATCGCGCCGCGGGCAAGGTGGCCGAGTTGCTCAAGGGGTGCAAGACCGCGGTGGTGCAGGCGGTGGGGCTGATGGCCGCGCCGACGGCCCTCTCGGTGACCGGCGCCCTGACCCAGGCCGGCGTGAAGACCGCCTTGTTGGCCGAGGGCGCCGACCTGTGGAGCCGCCAGTCGATCTGCGAGTTCGGGCCCACGTCGCGGGCGGCGCTCGAGGCGGCGTACCGCGAGCAACTCGCGTGCACGTCGGCCCATGTCGTGCTGGCGGGGTGCGGGCCGGTGGCCGACGACCTGGTGTGGCGGTTCAACCTGCCGGCCGAGCGTGTCCGGGTGGTGCCCATGCCGGTGCTGGCCGACACCTGCCGAGCCCACGCCGAGCAGCGCGACGACGACCTGATCCTGGCGTTCGGCCCTGCGACGAAGCGGGCCAGGCTGAACCTGGCGATCGACGCCGTGGCGTACCTGCGCAAGACCGACTACCCCAAGGCCAAGCTGCGCATTCTCATGGCCGGGCCCGAGGCGGCCATGCTTAAGGCCCAAGCCGAAGAGCTGGAAGTTCCGCTGGAAATCGTCGCCAGCCCGACGGCCGAGGAGGCCAACCTCGCCTTGCACCAGTGTGCGTTAATGGTGTACACGGCCACCAGCGAGACCAACCCGCCCGCAGTGTTCGAGGCCATGGCTACCGGCACGCCGCTGGTGCTGGCGGTCGACCCGTTGTGTGCGCTCGAGGTGGTGCACGGCGTTTCGGGCCTGCGCATGCCGGCCGAGGCCGAGGCGCTCGCGCGTGCCCTCGGGGGTCTGCTCATGGACGCCCCCTGGCGTGACGCGCTAGGCAACGCTGCCCGCGAGCGGGCGTACCTGTCCCACTCCAGCCTCGTCGTCGCCGAGGCGATGGCCAAGGCCCAGCGGGCCGCGATCGAGATCGCCGGCCAGCAGACCCACACCGCGAGCCCGGCGCTCATCCTGGCGGGTGAGGGGCTGGCCGAACTTGGCCCCCAGGACGGCGCCAAGGCATGGACGCGGGCCATCGGCGACTACCTCAGCCGGGTCGAGGGCGATCAGGAGGCCCACCTGGCGGCGATCACCCAGGCTCTGGCCTCGATGGAGGTCCGCCCGCGGCAGATCCCGGCGGCGTGATCGAGTTATCGGTCGGCAAGAGCTGCCGATGGGCGGGGCTTTCTGTCGGTTCGTGTCGGTTTTGACGATAAGAAGGGTCTGACTGGGCATGGACGCCCGCCAGAGATTGGGGAATTGTTCGCATGGACCAGCGCCTCCAAGACGCCGACCGCCGCCGTTTCCGCCGCTCACCGGTCAACCGGGCCGGCAAGGTGTACGTCCGCCGGGCCCTGCGGTATCTGCCGGTGCGGGCGCTGGACGTCTCGCTGGGCGGGCTATTGCTCGAGATCAAGAGCGAGCGGCCGCTGATGATCGGCGAGCCCATCGAGGTGATGATCAGCGACGGCCATAGCGCCATCATGGATGGCGATGACGTGGTCGAGGCACGGATCGCGCACGTGAGCCCCGGCAAGGACGGCACGCAGCGCGTCGGTCTGGCGTTCGCCCACGAGGGCGCGATGGCGGCCGTCGCGGCCTGATCGCGAATCACCTGGGCGATTTCCGACGGTGGGGCCGCCGGTTTTCCTCGTTGCCAACAATCTTTTTCCGCCGCGGGGCGCGTTGGCCGATGCCATGGGCCGTGCGCGATAGCCGCGTGCGTGCGGAGGGCCTGTGGCCTTGAGCGACGTGGCTCTGAATCGAACGAACCGACGGACGATCTCGCCCCGCCTCGGGCTGGCGGCGGGGGCTGTCGCGTTCCTGCTCGTTGCTCATGCGGCCCTGGGCCAATCGCTTGCACAAGTCCAGAGCGCCCCGCCCATGGGCGAGGGCGTGAAGGCCCTGACCGCAAGCGACTGGCTGGCGATCACCATCCGCATCGCCGCCCCTCTGGTGCTGGTCATCCTGTTCCTGGCCGATTTCATCCGTCCGGGCTCGTTCCAGCGCGCGGGCAAGCGCGACGTGGTGGCCTACCAGTGGCCCGTGTGGCTGTTTGGCGCCTTCGTGGTCGTCTCGGCCCAGATCTTCGGGGCCCAGGCCTTCAGCCAGATCACCGAGCTCTGGGAATGGCTGGCCGGCCAGGGCGGCCCGGTGCAATCGCTCGGCGAGAGCGAGACGCGCGACGAGGCGCTCACCCAACTCGGCTCGGTGCTGTTCGGCGCCTTCGCCGGCGGGGTGATGGTCTACCTGCTCAACAAGCGCGAGCACGACGAGGGCATGCGTTTCGGGGCCGGGGATATCCCGCTGGGCCTGCTGGCGGTGCTCATCGCCTTCCCAGTGGTTGCCGCGGCGGGCGAGGCCTCGCGGCTGGCGTTCCAGTATGCCAGCGGCGAAGAGCAATCGACGGTCGCCCACGCCACGCTGGAGATGATCCGCCAGAACTCGGACGACCCCTGGACCTGGGTCATCATCGTCACCGCCATCCTCGGGGCGGCGATCATCGAGGAGCTCATCTTCCGGGCCTTCGTCCAGACGGCCCTTCTGCGGATGATGGGCTCGGCATGGCTGGCGGTCATCATCACGTCGGCGGTCTTTGCCCTGGTGCACCGCGTGGGCGACGCCGTGCCGTGGCACGCCATCCCCGCGTTGTTCGTGCTCGGGCTGGCGATCGGCGTGGCGTACGAGCGGTTCAAGGGCCTGGGCGTGCCCATCGCGATGCATGCGGGCTTCAACGCCATCAACATTGCCCTGGTGCTGTGGATGGCCGACCCGACGCCCCAGGCCACGCAATACGACGAGCGGGGCATGCCCATCACCGAGCAGGTGGAGCCGGGCCAGCCTCAACCCGCTCAGCCCGGGGCCCAGCCGGGTTCGGGCGGCCAGCGGTAGGGCCCTGGCCGGACCGGCGGAAGCGACCCGACCGATTTGTTTGCGGCCGCCAACGCCGGTACTGTCCGGGGCTTTGGGAACGGCACGAACCGAACGAGGTCTGACTGGCGGGCGATGGCCCCGCGCTGTGGCGATCGCCGCGCTGCTGGCGGCCGCCGGCGGGGCGTGCGCCCAGGCTCCGACGGGGGACCAGGACCGCCTCGACGAGGTCACCGGCCCGGTGGCCGACTACGCCGACGCCCTCGTGCGCGAAGTGATGTTCCGCCGGCCGCTGGACAATGGCACTTTCGGCCAGCTCGACGCCACGCTGGAGACCATGGCCCGCCAGCAGGTGCGCACCACGCCGGGCTCGGCCCTCGACCCGCCCACGCTGCTGCAGGACCGCCGCACGCTCGATCGGCTGGGCCGATTCCGGCGGATCGTCGTCGAGGCGGTGCCCCAGGGCGACGGCTCGGTGGTGGTGGTGTTCACGCTCGACCCCCAGCCGCTGATCTACGTCGTGCAGCCGGTGGGCAACCGGGCGCTGAGCGACCAGAAGATCTCGGCCCTGACCGACGTGCTGGTGCTCAACCCGGTCGACCCGGTGCAGATCCAGAACGTGGCTCGCGACGTCGAGCGGGCGTACGCGATCGAGGGCTACACCGAGGCGCAGGTGAAGGCCGACCTGTCGGAGGTCGAAGAGACCGGCCAGCTCTTCCTGCGCGTGCGCTAGGGCAGCCGCCTGCGCGTGACGGGCGTCCGCTTCGAGGGCAACGCCGTCTTCAGCGACCGCCAGCTCCGCTCGCAGGTTGAGATGAGCACCTACACCCCCGTGCTGAGCAAGGGCCGCTTCGACGAGCAGAAGGCCGAAGAGGACGTGCAGAAGCTCATCCAGTTCTATCGCGATCGCGGCTATGTCGACGTGCGCGCGGGCTGGCAGCGCGTGGACGCGCCCAACAACCGCGAGGTCATCGTGGTGTACCACGTGGCCGAGGGCGAGCGCTACACCGTGCGCGACGTGATGGTGGAGTACGCCGACCAGCGGCAGGGCGAAGCGTTCGTCCCCCGCCTGAGCCCCGAGCAGATCCGCGGCCTGATGTCGATCAAGACGGGCGATATCTACAACGCCGGGCTCATTCGAAAGGGCGTGGAGGATATCTACGCCGCCCTGACGCGCATGGGGTACACCCAGTGCAACGTGTACGTCGAGGACCTGACCGACGCCGAGGAGAACCTGGTGGATCTGCGCGTGCGCATCGTGCAGTCGTCGGCCAGCAAGACCGGGCTCATTAATGTCATCGGCAACCCGATCACGAAGATGAAGGTCGTGTACCGCTACATCGAACTGCAGCCCGACGAGCCCGCCGACATCCACGAGAACCGCATCGTCGAGGACTCGGCCGGCGACAAGACCAGGCTCCAGCTCGAGCGTTCGCGGCTCTTCGGGCCCACGGGCCGGCCCGATGTCCAGGTGGTGCTGCAAGACCCCGTCGGCCCCGACGGCCACCGCGACGTCTTGATCAGCCTGAAGGAGGCCTCCACGGCCCGCTTCGAGGTCGGCGCGGCCATCAGCAGCGACTCGGGCCTCATCGGCCAGCTCTCCATCAGCGAGAGCAACTTCGACATCACCGACTGGCCCGAGAGCTTCGAGGAGTTCGTCAGCCGGCGGGCGTTCCGCGGCGGCGGGCAGTCGGCCAGCATCAGCCTGGAGCCGGGCAACATCAGCGAGAGCTATCGTGTTCGCTTCCGCGACCCGTTCATCTTCGAGAGCAACTACAGCCTGGACACCAGCGCGTACTACTCGTCCTTCGAGTACGACGACTACGACGAGCGGCGTGTGGGCGGCACGCTGGCCTTCGGTCGCTCCTTCGGCAGCCAGTGGCGCGCCAGCCTCTCGACGCGCTTCGAGGAAGTCGGCGTCGGCGACATCGAGCCCGATCGCCCCGTCGACCTGTTCGACTCGGAGGGCACCAGCCTGCTGGACATCCAGGGGCTGACCTTGTCGCGCAGCAGCTTCGACCGGCCAATCCTGCCCACGCGCGGCTCGGCGCTGCAGCTCAGCGTGGAGCAGGCCGGCTTGCTCACCGACGACTGGGACTTCACCCGGTTACGCGCATCGGGCATCGTGTACGTGCCGATCCAGGAGGACTTCCTGGGCCGGGCGACGGTGGCCAACTTCTCGTCGCGCATCGGCTACATCCCCGACTCGCCCGACGACGTGCCGGTGTTCGAGCGACTCAACACCGGCGGCGCCCGCTTTCGGGGCTTCGGCGTGCGCGGCATCGGGCCGGTGGGCATCCGCAACGACACGGGCACGCTGGGCGACGACCAGGTGGGCGGCACGTGGGAGCTGTTCGTCAGCAGCGAGATCCAGCAGCCCATCATCAACGAGAACTTCCGCCTGGTCTTCTTCAGCGACATGGGCACCATCACCAACAAGCCCGGCTTCGAGGACTGGCGCATCACCGCGGGTGTGGGGCTCCGCCTGACGGTGCCCGCCCTGACGCCGGTCCCCCTCGCGTTCGACTTTGGTTTCCCCATCCGGAAGATGCCCACCGACGACACGCGGATTTTTACGTTTACGGTTGAGGTGCCGTTCTAGATCGAGCTATCTGATTCGCATCCAAAGGAGAGAGACATGCCCCTGACCGACTACGTCACCCTCGGCCGCAGCGGCCTTCGCGTCAGCCCCTTCTGCCTGGGCACCATGACCTTCGGAAAAGAATGGGGCTGGGGCAGCGACGTCGAGACCTCCAACGAGGTCATCACCACGTTCCTCGAGGCCGGCGGCAACTTCCTGGACACCGCCAACATGTATACCAAGGGCCACAGCGAGGTCGTCATCGGCGACTATTTCCACGGCGGCCCGGGTGACGGGAAGCGCGATCGCGTGGTCATCGCCACGAAATTCCTGGGCAACATGTACCTGGGCGACCCCAACGGCGGCGGGGCCTCGCGCAAAACAATCTACGAGAGCTGCGAGCAGAGCCTGCGGCGTCTCAAGACCGATTACATCGACCTGTACTGGATGCACTTCCATGACAAGCACACGCCCATCGACGAGACGATGCGGGCGCTGGACGATCTTGTCAGGTCAGGAAAAGTCCGCTACATCGGCTTCAGCGATACGCCCGCGTGGAAGGTCGTGCAGGCGCAGTACGAGGCGATATTCCGGAATTGGTCGCCGCTGATCGCGTTGCAGATCGAGTATTCCTTGCTCGAGCGCACCGTCGAGCACGACCTCATGCCGATGGCGCGCGAGATGGGCCTGGGCGTCACGCCGTGGAGCCCGATCAAGGGCGGCATCCTCAGCGGCAAGTACACGCGCGAGAACACGCCCAAGGAGGGCGAGGGCCGCTACAAGGAGGACAGCAAACACCTGACCGAACGGACCTTCAAGATCATCGACGCGCTCGTCGAGATCGGCAAGGCCCACGACGCCAGCGCCGCGCAGGTGGCCTTCAAGTGGGTGCAGGACCGCGAGGGCGTCGCGTCCACCATCATCGGCGCGCGGAAGCTCGACCAGCTCGAGGACAACCTCAAGGCCCTCGACCTCGAACTGACCGAGGACGAGACGAAGCGGCTCGACGAGCTAAGCGCGCCCGACCCCATCTTCCCCCACTCGTTCCTGGCCAACATCGACAACGCCATCCAGGGCGGCACCACCGTGAACGGCGTCAAGAGCGAGGCGGCCCAGATGGCGCCCCAATCCGACGACGAACGCTGGTAAGGGGCTCCGCTGCGCGGGTTCGCGTCGGACGCGGCCCACCCCGGATCAGAGACGGCCGGCGCGAGATCAGGGATGGGTCATCCCGGATCAGAGATGGCCGGCGCGAGATCAGGGACGGGTCATCCCAGGTCAGAGACGGCTCGCGCGAGATCAGGGACGGGTCATCCCAGATCAGAGATGGTCGGCGCGAGATCAGGGATGGGTCATCCCAGATCAGAGATGGTCGATCTGCGCCCTCGGATGATCGGGTTGTGTTCGAGAAAGGCCCCGCACGACGCTTCCAGGCCGCCCTTCTGCTCAGCCCAGCTCGTGGGCGTAGCGGGCCGGGCTCCCCCGGTGCATGGGGTCGATCCTGCCATCGTCGAAGACGGTCTTGCCGCCCACGATGGTGCGGACGACCTTGCCCTTCAGACGCTCACCGTGCCAGGGGCTCCAGCGGCACTTGGTGAGCTGCTCGTCGTCTTTCACGATGTGCGTCTTGTTGATGTCCACCAGGGCCAGGTCGGCGTCGAAGCCGGGGACGATCGAGCCCTTGCCCACGATGCGCCAGGTCCTGGCGGGCTTGGCGCACATCCAGTCGACGATCTGTTCGAGGGAACACTTGCCGTCGTGCATGGCGGTGAGCATGAGGGCCAATGAGTTCTCGACCGCGGGCAGGCCGCTGGGGCTCTTGGGGTAGGGCTGCTTCTTCTCGTCGAGCGTGTGCGGCGCGTGGTCGGTGGCGACGACTTCGAGCACGCCGTCGCGCAGGGCCTGCCACAAGGCGTCCACGTCGGCGCGTGTTTTAATGGAGGGGTTCATCTGGATGCGCGTGCCCAGGCGGTCGTAGTCGTCGACGGTGAACCAGAGGTGGTGCGTGCACGCTTCCGCGGTAATCACGCCGGGATGGCTCTTGTGCGCGGCGGCGATGAGCGGGATCTCGTCGGCGGTGGAGACGTGCAGCACGTGGAAGCGGTGCTGGTGCCGCGTGGCCAGGTCGATGGCGCGGGCCGTCGAGATGCGCGCGGCGGCGTGGTCGCGGATCTTGCTGTGGTCGTGCACGGTCTTCCCGCCGCCCAAGCGCTCGGCGTTGGCGCGCACGGTCGCCTCGTCCTCGCAGTGGGCCGTGAGGGGCAACGTTGTTTCCGCGAAGATGCGCTCGAGGGCCTCCTGCTGGTCGACCAAAAGATCGCCCGTGCTCGAGCCGATGAAGATCTTGATGCCCGGCGTGCGCGTGGCCGTCTTGAGGTCCTCGATGTTGTCCGGGGTCGCGCCGATGTAGAAGCCGTAGTTCACCACGCAGCGGTCGGCGGCGAGCTCGAGCTTGTGGTCCACGCCCGCCTGGGTGATGGCATTCGGAACGGTATTGGGCATCTCCAGGAAGGTCGTGACGCCGCCCTTGGCGCACGCGAGGCTGGCGGTATGGAGATTCTCCTTGTGCGTCAGACCGGGCTCCCTGAAGTGCACCTGGTCGTCGATGACGCCGGGGATGAGGTGCAGGCCGGACGCGTCGATCGTCTCGTCGGCGGCAGCGGTGGGGGCGGGATCGATATCGAGGATGGCCCCATTGCCAAGGAGCACCGAGGCGCGGCGGGTGCCATCGGGGAGGACGCAGGTGGCGTTGTCGATGCGGACTCTGGGGGCGGTGGGGGGCATGGTCGTTCCTTGGTCGGGGCGCGAGATCGACCTAGGCTAGCCAAGAGGAACGCACCCATGGCCCCAACGACCCGGCGCAAGAGCGCCCAGCCGCCCATTACCGACGCCCAGGTCGAACTGGCCGCCCAGGCCGCCCGCTGCGTCGTGGACACCCACGAGGCCATCGTCGGCTACCTGCGGCACGGCCAGACCCTCGCCGAGATCGACCGTTTCGTGGGCGAGACCCTCGCCAAGATGGGCGCCAAAAGCTGCTTCAAGGGCTACCGCGCCGGCCGCCACCCGCCCTTCCCCGCCCACGCCTGCCTGAGCGTCAACGAGACCGTCGTCCACGGCCACCCCGGCAGCTTCCAACGATCTCTGGAAGCCGGCGACCTGCTCAAGGTCGACATCGGCGTGAGCAAGCACGGCTGGATCGGCGACGCGGCGTACACCTACAGCTTCGGCGAGCCCGACGCCACCACCCGCCGGCTCATGGACTGCGGCAAGGAGGCCCTGCGGCTGGGCATCGAGGCCATGCAGCCCGGGGCCGAGATGGTCGAGTGGGCCAAAGCCATCCAGCACCACGTCGAGAATGTATGTAAGTTCCACATGGTGCGGGGGTTGGGCGGCCACGGTTACGGCCGCACCTTGCACGCCCCGCCTTTTATCTCGAACACCGTGCCCAAGGTCGCGGCGTTCGAGTGGCGCGAGGCCCACGACCCGTTCGTGCCCGGCATGCTGCTGGCCGTCGAGCCCATGATCGCCGTGGGCACCGGCCGCATCACCCAGCACGGCAACGCCTGGCCGCTGGACATCGCCGACGGCAGCCAGAGCGTGCACTACGAGGCGGATATTCTCATCACGCAGGACGGGCCGCGGAACCTGACCGCCGGGCTCGAGAAGCTGCCCGATGTAATATCGCGCTAACGGGGTGCAACGCTTGCCGGCGTGCGGCGGTATATCCGTACAGTAATCCAGACCACATCGAAGGAGGCGACGATGCCGAAAATCGGAGTGATACTGAGCGGCTGCGGCGTATTCGACGGTTCGGAGATCCACGAGGCGGTGGCCGTGCTGCACGCCATCGATCGGCACGGTGCCCAGGCGGTATGCCTCGCGCCCGAGATGGAACTCAACGAGATCAACCACCTGAGCCAGCAGCCCACGGGCAAGAAGCGCAGCGTGCTGATGGAATCGGCTCGCATCGCCCGCGGCGACGTCACGCCCCTTGCGAAAGTGAACGGGGCCGACTTCGACGCCATCGTGCTGCCCGGCGGCTTCGGCGCGGCCAAGAACCTGTGCGACTTTGCGAGTAAGGGTGCGGATTGCACCGCGCAAGAGCAAGTAGCGCGTGTGCTCAAAGAAGCGCAGAAGGCCGGCAAACCCCTCGGCTTCGCGTGCATCAGCCCCGCTGTTGCCGCGCGCGTATTCGGCAAGGACCTGGGCCCCAACCTGACCATCGGCGACGACAAGGCAACAGCCGACGGCCTGGAAGCCATGGGCGCCACGCACCAGAACTGCGAGGGCGACGGCATCGTCGTCGACAACCGCCACCGCATCGTCTCGACGCCCGCCTACATGTACGACCAGCGAATTACCAGCGTCTTCACGGGCATCGGCAAGATGGTGGACAAGGTGATGGAGATGGCGCGCCAGCCCGCGGCGGTGTGATCAGCCGCCGTTCGCCTCGCGCAACTTCGTGCGGATCGCCTCGCTGTCCACCTCCGCGATCCAGAGCTGGCTGCTCGGCCGCTGTTCGCCCTCGGCCAGTTCGCCGCGCTGGGCGGTCCACATCAGGTACTTCCCATCGGGGCTAAACACCGGCAGCACGTCGGCGCCGTCGGACTCGGTGAGGCGCACGGGTACGGTTCCCTTGCTCGCATCAGCCCAGATGGCGAAGACCTCGTAGTTGCGGTGGCCCACCTGGCTGGTGGCGTAGACGAGCAGGTCGCCGTCGGGATGCCAGTAGGGCGCCCAGTTCACGTGCTCGTTGTCGGTGAGCTGGGTTTCCTTGGTGATGCCCACGGGCACGCCGTCCTCGTTCAGTTCCAGGTCGGCCACGAAGAGCTGCAAGAGGTTGTTGCCCGCGCGGTCGCTGCGGTAGCAGATCTTCGTGCCGTCGTGGTTGAAGAACGGGCCGCCGTCGTAGCCGCTCGCTTCCACGAGCGGGTGGTGCGTGCCCGTCTCGGTGTCGTATGCCCAGATGTCGGCGTCGGGCCGGCCGGCCGCGTCGCTCTTGGCCTCGTCGACTTGCGCGTACAGCACGGTCCGACCATCGGGGCTCCACGACGCCTCGGCCGTGTAGCCGGGCTTCTCGAAGACCGCGTCGGTGATCGCCGGCCGCAACGCGTGATAACCGGTCTCGCCCTCGGCAGGGATGATCGTCGAGCTGATGCTGCCGCTGACGATCTGCATCTCGGTGGGGAAGCTCCAGGCGTACCGCCCGGTGCCGCGCTGGTAGCCCGGCACGTTGTCGGCCGACGGCGGCTCGATGGTGCTGCCGAAGAGCACGATGTTGGCCTGTGTTGGGTGGAACCAGCCGCAGGTGTTGGCGCTGCCGCCGGTGGAAACACGGATTGGCGTGCTGATGCCGTCGATGGTGCCGCCGTTGTTGGTGAACGGCGCGACGAACATCTCGTAGTGGGGGCTCGGGGCCGCGTCGCCCTCGGGGACGGGCGTGGCCTGGAAGATCACCATGCTGCTGTTGGCGTTGAAGTACGCCTCGCCCGCGCGGGTGAACATGCCGCGGCTGGTGAGCTGGCGGTGATTGGTCAGGATCGACGCCTCGGCCTGGCGCCAGCCCTCGCTCGCGGGGCCGTTCTGGATCACTCCGTTGTGAGACTGGGCCGCCGCCGAACACCCCAAGCCGGCCAACCCCACCAACGCCAGCACACCAAAACGAATCCCGATCATCGTCCACCCTTTCCCGGCTCGCACCGGGCTTGTTCTGCTCTTGAGACTCTGTCGCAACGAAGGGGAGTATATCGTCCAAGTCCATGCCCGACAGCCCCGCCGACCACCTCCTGAAGATCGTCCTCGACGCCGGCCGCTACGTCGTGGTCGACAAGCCCAGCGGCCTCCTGAGCGTGCCGGGCAAGGGCCCCGAGAAGGCCGACTGCGTGCGAAGCCGCGTGCTTGCGATGTACCCAGATGCGACCGGCCCCATGACCGTCCACCGGCTCGACCAGGACACCAGCGGCCTGATCGTCGTCGGCCTCGACGCCGACGGGCAGCGGGCCATGAGCCAGGTTTTCGAGCACCGAAAGGTCACCAAGCGCTACATCGCGGTGGTCGAGGGCGAACTCAAGGAACACGCCGGCCTGATCGACCTGCCACTACGCATCGATTGGCCCAACCGCCCGAAGCACATCGTCGCAGAGGACGGGCGCCCAAGCCAGACGCGTTACCGCGTGCTGAAGATCGAGGATGGCAACACCCGCGTCGAGTTCACGCCGCTGACGGGTCGCGGCCACCAGTTGCGCGTTCACGCCGCCGACGAGCGCGGCCTTGGCGCACCCATCCTCGGCGACCCCCTCTACGGCGACACGACAAAGGCCCCACGCCTGCTCTTGCACGCGTGGAGCCTGGAATACAAGGATCCGTTTACTGGAGAGTTGTTACACGTCACCAGCGACCCACAGTTTTAGCGACGGCGACGCATCGCGAACGCGCCAAGGCCCAGCACCGCCAGCGATGCCGGAGCGGGAATGATCACGTCCTCGACGTACTCGATCGCCGCGTCATGAACGCTCTCGTCCTCGCCGTTGTTGAAGACCAGATAGGTTGTCAGCGCGGCGCCGATGCCAGCATCACTACTCGAGAAATCGAGGGCCAGCAGGTACACGCCCGTCTCGGCGTCGTTGAGGTAGAAGTCGTAGTGTTCGTCGAATCCTGCCGGGCCGACACCGATGCCAAAACCCGCGCCAGAGCCGGCTGCCGGGCTCGTGGCGCTCATCGGGCCGTACTCGAGCGTGAAGGTCTGGGTCGTGCTCTCGAACCCCGAGCCGTTCCAGCGCTGCACGGGGCTGGCGAAGTCGAAGATCAGATCGCTATCGGGGAACTGGCCCACCTCGGCAAAGAGGCCGGGACCGTCGGCGTAGATCTGGCCGCCGAACTCGAACATCTCGCCGGCGAACACACGCTCGCCTGGCAGAACGATCTCGCCGCCGGGGCCATCGTCGACGATGCCGGTCACGATGCTGCCGTCGATGATCTTCAGGCCGACGTCGCCCTCGTGGGCGGTCGCGACGCCAGCGATGGCGAACGCCGCGATGGTGGTGATTGTTGTACGCATGGTGGAACTCCTCTCATCTCTTCTCACAACCGGACGGCCTCAGCAGCCCGCGTCGAACTCGTTCTGGAAACTCAGGAAATCGAAAATCGTCAACGCTCCATCGCCGTCAAAATCGGCGGCGAGGTCTTCCGCGTCAAACAGGTTCTGGAACGCCAGGAAGTCGAAGATGCTCAGGCTCCCGTCGCCGTCCAAATCGGCACGACAGGGCGTGCCAACCAGCGTGTCCTCGACCCACGCCACGGCGTCGGCCAACTCGTCGGGCTCCGCGTTCTGGCCGAAGATCAGGAAGAAGGGCGCGCTCTCCTCTATCGCGCCCGTCTCCTCCCATAGCGTCAACTCCAGCAGGTACACGCCGTCGCTGGCGGGGTCGAGCAACTCGTAGCCCATGTGATGGTGGAATTTGCCCGTCGTGCTGGCCTGGCCGAACACGAAGCCCGGCAAACCCCCATCGAGCGGCGTCGTGGCAAAGAGCGGCCCCTTCGTGATCAGGATTTGCGACTCGGCCACGTCCTCGAACGCGGCACCGTCCCACACCAGTACCGGGCCCTGGATGTCAAAGCCCAGCGCGGCGGCCGGTGCAAAGGCCCCAACGACCGAATCGAAACCAGGATCGTTGGTCCAGTTGGGCAACTTGCCAAAGGTCGTATCGAACACGCGCCGGCCGTAGACGGGCGAGCCCGAGTCGGCATACCCGGTCTCGATGACGCCATGCTCGCCGGTGATGACAATGTCGCCCTCGTGCGTCTGCGCCATGGCGGTGACGCAGAGCGTGAGCAGCACGGCCGATGAAGTCCTGATGCGCATCCTGATCCCTTTCTCCACGCGCGGGACCTATTGGGCCACGCGCGGGTCGAAGCGGTTCTTCTGGTAACTCTTGTACACGTCCTCGAACTTCTCGATCGACGCGTGTCCGTCGAGATAGCCGTACGTTGCCTTGGCCGACCAATCTCCCGCGTGGCCGCCGTGCGCGTTGATCTGGCTCTCGAGCGATGCACGCAACGGGATACGCCCGCCGGGTGCGCCCCCCCAGTCCTCGGCGTGCACGTGATCCGTCCGTGCGAAGTCCGCGCTCGCGTCGGTCTCGCCGAAGGTCATCATCAGCCATTGCACGGTGGCGTATGGCCGCTCGATCAGTCGGTCGTTGTCGAACGTTTCATCGGGGGACGGCGCCACGCTGCGCGTCGTGTAGTTGTTCAGCCCGTAGCTGGTCCAGCGGGCGAGTTCACCAAGCCCGCTCGTTTCGCCGGCACGCACACGCCGCAGCGCTTCGGTGAAGCCCATCCCCTCGAACTGGCCGCCCTCTTCGACGGACCAGAACGGGCTGCGGTCGACCGGCGAGCGGATCGCGATGCCGTTCTCGGTGTAGTCGGCCAGCAGCACCGGCCACGAGTTGGGCAGATCCGCGATCCCGCCGTGCGCCAGGCCCGCATCGACGAACGCGCCCTTGTTGTCGTCGGCGTACAGCCGCTGGGCGATCGCCAGCGAGCGCACCTGGCTCAGGCACACCGCCCCGCGAGCCGTCGCCCGCGCCTGGCCCAGGGCCGGCAGCAGGATGCCGACGAGCACCGCGACGATCGCGATGACCACGAGCAACTCGATGAGCGTGAAGGCGTGCCGCATGGCTGGCTCCCAGGCTGTTCTTGAGACTGCGCTTTCAATACTACTCATAGTGAGAAGGCGTTACCAGGAACCCATCGCCAATTCATCGTTAAGATTGCCGGTGACCGCCGTCGCCACGAGCCCGATCCACGCCCAGAACCCGGCCATCGGCCGGCCCTTAGCCATTGGCGGCGTTGGACTTGCAACCAACCTGCTCCTCGCCCCCATCGCCAACTACTGCGACCTGGCCTTCCGCCTGACCTGCCGCGATCAGGGTGGCGTGGGCCTGGCCTGCACCGACCTCTTAAGCCCCCAGGGCCTGCTCCGCGGCTCGGCGGCCAGCCTCGACCTGGCCAGGACGAATGCGGAGGACACCCCCGTGGGCATGCAGCTCTACGGGGCCGACCCCGCCATCATGGCCGAGGGGGCCAAGTGGGCGGCCGACCACGGGGCGACCATCGTCGACATCAACATGGGCTGCCCGGTGGACAAGGTCTGCAAGAAGGACGGCGGCAGCAAGCTGATGTGCGACGTGCCCAACGCCGTGCGCATCGCCGAGGCCGTGCGCGCGGCGTTGCCCGACTCGGTGCCGCTGACGGCGAAGATGCGCCTGGGGTGGAGCGAGGAAGATTGCCAGAACGGCGTAGCGGGCGCGCTCGCACTTGGTCTTGTGGAGGTTGGCGTGGCCGCCATCACCGTCCACGGCCGCACCACCGAGATGAAGTTCAGCGGCGAGTGCCGCCGCGAAGACATCGCCCGCGTCGTGCGCGCCGTCAAGGACCGCTACCCGCACATCCCCGTCATCGGCAACGGCGATGTCAGGACCGCGCACGACTGCGTCGACATGCTCAACGCCACCGGCTGCGACGGCGTCATGATCGGCCGCGGCGCGCTGAGCACGCCCTGGCTCTTCCGCGACGCGTGGGCGCTCCAGACCACCGGCGAGATCCCACCCGAGCCCAGCGAGCAGGACAAGCTCGACATCGTCCGCGCCTTCTTCGAGCGCATGCTCGCCTTCCGCGACGAGCACTACGCCATGACGCACATCCGCCGCCGCATCTCCTGGTTCGCCAAACGCATCAACGGCGGGCATTGCAAGGAGCTGCGGGAGGCCATCCGAACGGCGGAGAACCCCGCCGCCGTCCACGCGGCCCTGGACGCCTGGCGTCCCGACGGCCCGCCCCCGGGCGCAGGACCTGCGCGTGGTGTTGTGGACGAATGATCGGTTTGTGTTCGAGGAATCCCTCCTCACGCCCGCGCCAGGCCGTCCCACCGTCCGAAACCGAGCGCGAAAACCCGCAAAACAATCCATGGTTTTGACAAAACCATGGATTGTTTTGGCAGAACCACACATGGTTTCGCCAGAACCACAGGTGGTTTTTCCAGAACCACAGATGGTCTTGCCAGGACCTCAGATCGTTCCGCCAGAACCATGGATGGCCCCATCGCAACGACATGTGGCGCCGCCAGCACCCCAGCGCGCCCCACCCGCGTCACCGCGCCGGCGGCGAGCCCGATCGGACCGGCCGGCCACGAATGCCTTGCACGCGCGGCGGTTTTCCGGTATGCTGTCCGCAGAAGGAGCGCCCCGATGCCCGAGATCCGAGTTTCCGTGCTCATGGCCGCCAGTGGGTTGGCCCTGGCGACCGAGAATGCATCGCTGGCCCAGAGCGATCCGCTCACCGAGCCGTTCCCGGCGGTGCTGGAGTTGTCGGACTTGGATGGGGTGATCGGGTTCCGGATCGACGGTGAAGTTCGTGATGGCTTTACCGGCGTAAACGTCGCGTCGGCGGGTGACGTCAACGGGGACGGAATAGATGACATGATCATCGGTTCGCAAGTCGCTCCTGGAGAGAGCTACGTTGTCTTCGGTCGCGATGCCATCGCCGGCGCTGGATTTCCGTCGGTGCTCCAACTTGGTGACTTGGACGGGACCAACGGATTCCGACTTGGAGGCGTAGAGCGCCAGAGCGCAGGTTACTCGGTCGACTCAGCGGGCGACATCAATGGCGACGGCATCGAAGATCTCGTCATTGGTGCGCACAACGCTAGTCCGGGGGGGCGCTATCGCGCTGGCTCGAGCTACATCGTGTTTGGAAGCGACGGTGGCTTCCCCGCCATGTTCCGACTCGCCGATCTCGATGGCACCAACGGTTTTCGGCTCGACGGCGACGAAGAGGAAACCCATAGCGGCTACCGCGTTGCTGGTGGGGGCGACATTAATGGCGACGGCATCGGCGACGTGATCATTGGGGTACGGCGCTCGTATCCCTTCGGCGACGACCTTCCTGGCCTGGCCTACGTCGTGTTCGGTCGTGACGGCAGCTCGCCCTTTCCTGCCGTGCTCCCACTGGGCGGTCTTGATGGCGAGTCGGGCTTTCGCCTCAATGGCACTGAAGCGGGCGATTACTTTGGCCTGAACATTGCGTCTGGCGGCGACATAAACAGCGATGGCGTCGGCGACCTGATCGTTGGGGCTACGGGTACCGACCCCGGCGGCCGCGAGAACGCCGGCACGAGCTATGTCGTGTTCGGTCGCGACGCCGCCCCGGGCGGTGGCTTTCCCGCCGTGTTCAACGTTTCCTCGCTGGACGGGTCTGAGGGATTTAGGATCGACGGCGCGGCGGCGTTCGATACCAGCGGCAGGCCCGTCGCTCAAGCGGGAGACGTGAATGGCGACGGCATCGACGATGTGATTGTTTCGGCGCGCGGGGCCGATCCCGGCGGGCACATGTGGGCAGGCTCGAGCTACGTCGTGTTCGGCCGCGACATCAGCAACCCTTTCCCTGCGGCGCTGCAACTGGCCGATCTCGATGGTGTCATGGGCGCTCGCATCGACGGTATTGATTCGAGCGATTTTACTGGCGAGCCCGTCGCGTCAGCGGGCGACGTCAACGGTGACGGCGTGGACGACCTGATCATCGGGACGACCTATTACACTGCTACGTCCTACGTGGTCTACGGGCGCGGCGCGAGCAGCGGCAGCTTCCCTGCTGTGATTCCTTTAGCAGATATCGATGGAACCAATGGCTTTC
>JAUHYE010000136.1 GCA_030426395.1 Phycisphaerae bacterium | reverse complement strand
AAGCACGTATTCCCTCGGAGTTCACCATGGCCGGCAAAGTCTCTTCCGATCCCAACATCTTCCTCCTCCCGGACATCGGCGAGGGCCTGCAAGAGGCCGAGGTCATCAAGTGGCTGGTCAAGGAGGGCGACACCGTCGAGGAGCAGCAGAGCCTCGCCGAGGTCGAGACCGACAAGGCCCTCACCGAGATTCCCTCGCCGCGCGCGGGCACCATCAAGACCCTGCACGGCAAGGACGGCGACGTGATGAAGGTGGGCGAGCCATTCGTGAGCTACGAGGGTGGCAATGGCGCGGCCGCACCAGCCAAGCCCGCGCCAAAGCCCGTCGCCGAACCTGCGGCGCGTGAGGACGACGGCACCGTCGTCGGCAAGATGAGCGCCGACACGCCGGGCCTCACGCGTCAGGAGGGCAAGGCGCTGGCCACCCCCGCCGTGCGGCGCAAGGCCCGCGAAATGGGCATCGATATCAACGCCGTGCCGGGCAGCGGCATCGGCGGCCGCGTGCTGGAGAAAGATCTCAAGGCGTTCGAGCAGTCGGGCGGGGCACCGAAGAAGCCCGCCGCCGCGCCGTCGAGCAGCCAGAACGCCGGCACGACGCGCAAGCCCATGCCGCGCCCCCAGGCACAGCCGCAGCAGCAATTCCAACAGCCGCAGTATCAGCAGCAGCCGCAACCCCAATACCAGCCCCAACAGCAGATGGGCTACGGCATGCCGCAGCAGATGGGGATGCCCTACGGCATGCCGATGATGATGATGCCCGTTCCCATGATGATGCCCTGGGGCATGATGGGCGGCATGGGCGGCGGCGGCGTGCCGATGGCCCCCGGCTACGTGCCCGCGAGCGTGCGGCCGATTCCCGACCCGGCCCAACAGAGCAAGGCTACGAGTGGCGACGCGAGCACCGCCTTCCGCGGCGTGCGCCGCACCATCGCCAGCAAGCTGCGCGAGAGCGTGGACACGGCCGTCCACTTCACGGTGATGGACGAGGCCGACGTGACCGACCTTGACGCGCTGCGCCGCCAGTTCGCCGAGGCGGGCACCAAGCTGAGCTTCCTTCCCTTCGTCGCCGCCGCAGTCTGCAAAGCCATCGCGCCGCGTGCCGGCGGCCGCTTCGGGGCGCTCAACGCTCGCGTGGAAGGCAGCGGCGACAACCAGGAGATCGTCGAGCACCACGCCGTGCACCTGGGCATCGCCACCGACACCGACGCCGGGCTCATGGTTCCCGTCATCAAGAACGCCGACGCGCTCGATGTCGTGAGCATGTCCGACGCCATCGCGAACGCCGCCAACGGCGCCCGCACGCGCTCGGCCGCGCGCGAGGACCTGTCCGGCAGCACGTTCACCATCAGCAACGTCGGCAGCCACGCGGGCATGTTCGCCACGCCGGTGATCAACGCTCCGGAAGTCGGCATCCTCGCGGTGGGCAAGGTCTACGACGCCGTCGTCGTCCGCGACGGCCAGGCGGTGGTCGGCAAGAAGATGCCCCTGAGCCTGGCCTGCGACCACCGCGTCGTCGACGGCGCGACGGCGGCACTGTGCCTGGCCGAGATCGTCAGGCTCTTGCAGGAGCCCGGGGAACTCGGCTGACGCCGGTCGCGAGCCTCACGCCCCCGCGCGCGCCAGCCCGCACTCGGGGCACGCACCAACCCCCTCGCCCAACTCGTACCCGCACGCCACGCACAACCCACGCCGCGCGCGGCGGCGGAGTTTGCGCCAGCGCAGCAGCACGAGAGGGACGAGCACCAGGAGTGTGTAGAACAACACGTTGCCCAGCAGGCCGGGCCAGTGCGGCAGGTACGGAATCGAGCATCGCTCGCCGCGCACGGTGGTGCGCCACATGCCCGCGCTGAAGTTCTCGTCGTGGCTGGCGCGCCCGAGTGCTTTGGCGCTGTGGAATGGGAAGCCGGCGCGGTAGCTCTCGGCGGTGCGGAACTTTCCATCGAACACCGTCCGCACGTCGCGCGGGCGCGAGTCGTGCTCGACGCGTCGCATCCCCGGCAGGTTGAACTGGGCCGCCAGCACGGGCGTGTCGCTGATCGGCTCGCTGCCCGAACTCCACCACGCCGCCAGACCCAGCGTGTAGTTGTAGTGCCGCACGTACACCATGTGCCCATCGCGCTCGAACCGCTCGACCAGGTCGTACACGCGGATGCGCGAACGCGTGTGGGCGACGATCACCGCCGCCACCGGCACGCTGGCCACCGCCAGCACCACCCCCACCACCAGCGACACAATCACGAGCCGCCACGTCATCACGCGGGGGCGTCGCGGCGGCTTCGCTTCGCCTTTGGGGCGCATGGGGGACGGTAGACGCGTTGGGGGCTTGGGCCCCGTGCCCGGGCACCGCGCTCCCGTGCCACCGACCTCCGTCCGCGGAGGTCGGTGTCTTCGATCGTGCATCGGCGAGCCAGGAGCACCGACCTCGGAAGACCGAGGTCGGTGGCACGGGCCGGCCGTCGCGCCTCACGCCCCCGCGCGCGCCAGCCCGCACTCGGGGCACGCACCAATCCCCTCCCCCAGCTCGTACCCGCACGCCACGCACAACCCACGCCGCGCGCGGCGGCGGAGCCTGCGCCAGCGCAGCAAAGCGAAGGGCGTCAGCACGAGCAACGCATAGAAGAGCGTGTTGCCCAGCAGGCCGGGCCAGATCGGCCGAGTGGAGAGCGACAATTCGCGGCCGAACAAACGGGCGTCCAGCTTCCCCCACCGCTCGGTCGTGCCAACACCAGCGACCCACATCTCGCCGCGACTCGCGCACCGCAGAGGCCAGCCGGCTTGAACAAGATTTACTTCTCGTTCGCCGTCTTCCAGCAGCCAGCGGGCCGACCGAGGGCGTGGATCCTTGTGGACCTCTGTCGTGATCGCGCGGAGCGCCGGCACGATCGGTTCGAGTTCCCCGTCGTCGGCCGCCCCCCACAACCACCAGCGGACGCCCGGCCCCGAACCGCTGCGAAAGGCGTACGCCGTGCGACCGCCCTCCTCGTATCGCCCGACGCTTGTCCAGTCGCGAAGTGTCGCGGGCACCGGACCAAGCATGGCGTCACTCACCACCACACTCACCACCGCCAGCACAACCCCCACAACCAGCGACACAACGACCAGCCGCACGGAAATCACGCGGGGCCGTCGCGGCGGCTTCGCTTCGCCTTCGGTGCGCATCGGGGGACGGTAGCGGGACGCGGGCGTTCGGCGCGTTCTGGCCCGGCTGGGGTGCTGCCGTCCCGGTCCCCGGCGGTGCGCTGCCGGTTCCGGGCGGGGCCCTTCCCGGCCTCGGCACAGCCATGCCAGCCTTGGGCATGGCCCTGCCAGCTCTGGGAACTGCCTTGCCAGCCCCGGGCAGTGCCCTGCCAGGGCCTGGCACAGCCCTGCCGGGGGCCGGCATGGCTGTGCCAAAGGGCGGCGCGCCGCGTTTTCGGACGGCTGCGCGAGGGCCAGGGCGGCCCACCGGGCCGGTCCGTGGGCGGAATGCACAGCGGCCGGCGAAAAAATCGCGGCAAAAAACCGGCCTCGGAGGCCGGTTTTTCTAAAAACTTTCGAAAACCGTCGAAGGTCGACCAAAGTCGCGCCCGAGAACCGTCGATCCATGGTCTGGCCGCGGGCGTGTCGCCCGGGGCGAACACAACCGGGGGCGCCAGCAAGGGCCGGCGTCCCAAAGAAAGGAGCGTCCCCATGGGGACCAACATGCCCGCCAAGCGCGGGCCAGCAATCGACTGGATCAACCAACGGCTCGACATGTGGACCGCCAACGCCGCGGCCATCGGGCTCGATCCCACGGACGTGGCGACGCTGACGGCGCTCACCGGAACCGCGAAAACCGCCAGGACCCACGCGCAGACCCTGCGTAACAACGCCAAGTCGGGCACCGTCGCGTGGTACGCGGCCGCCGACGAGGCGATGGACAAGGCGCGGGATCTTATATTAGAAATCAAGTCCTTCGCCGCCAGCAGCGACGACCCCCAGGTCTACGTGCTGGCCGACGTGAGCCCAAGGAGCGCCCAGGGCGAGACGCCCGCGCCCGACGTGCCCAGCGTCATCCGCGCCGAGCTGCTGGATCAGGGCCGCGTGCGCCTGACCTGGAAGGGCAAGGGGCCCCGCGGGACGTTCTACATCGTCAAGCGGCGGCTGCCCGGCGAGAGCACCTTCACCGTCATCGCGACCGTCACCGACAAGGTGTTCACCGACGAGAGCCTGCCCTACGGCGTCGACAAGGTCGTCTACGCCATCGACGCCCAGCAGACCGACAAGCTGGTCTACGGGCCCGAGAAGAACGTCCAGCTGGGCGTTGGCAACAACCAGCAGGGCCAACAAGGCGCGGCCTAGGTCGCTCCGCGACGGGGTATGGGGCCCTGTTGCACTCGGATGGTTCTGGTTCTTTCTTTCGACCCCCGTGTACACCATCGTCGCAACGCCCGTTCGGGTTGCGGCGGTGGTGTTTTCTGGTTCGTGGCCGGGCGATCGGCGATAGCATCGGGGCATGCCGTGGGCTCGGGTCATCCGCACGCTGGTGCTCTACGCCGTGCTCGGGGCGGTGGCGACGGGCGTGCTGTCGGTGGGCGCGACGCACCTGTGGCCGAAGCCCCCGCCCAGCCGGCCGTGGCAGCAGACGCTGCCCCCGGCGCCCTACCCGCCGCCGCCGCCCGGCCATACGCCCCCGCCGACGCCGGTGCGGAGCTTCGCGGAGCGGTTTCGCCTCGCGATCCCCATCGAACGCCCGTGGATCGGCTGGCCCGTGAACATCGCCCTCTTCGGCGGGGGCCTGCTGCTGGTGGTGCGGCTGCCGGGGATCTTGCTCGCCGATCGGCGTCGCGACCTGGGCCGCTGCGCGGGCTGCGGCTACGACGTGGGCGAGCTGAGCCACCGCGACGTGTGCCCCGAGTGCGGGCGGCCGGTGTCGGACTTTCGTGGCTGACGCCCCGATGCCGACCGGGTGCCGGTCGCGCCAAACCCCGCACGGCGTGCACCCCGCCACGGAGTGGCCGGCCGCCCCCGCGCCGGATCCTGCCCGATCCGACGCGAGGGGACGACCGTCTCCCAAGACATTGGTAAATAGAGATACCTGCCCGCTCCTATGCGGCGCGCGGGCGACGCCGATGGGGTGTACCGGTGGGTGCGGGGCGGGTTGCGGGACCTGATAGAAAAAATCGCAGGCGGGCGAAGAACGGCCGCCGGCGATAAGAAATCGCTCGATGCCAGGCCGAACTCATCGTGCGGCGGCGATCGCGTCGGTCAGGCGCTGGCGGATCTCGCTGGCCGACGCCCCACCGCCGCGGATGTCGCCCAGCACCTCGCCCGTGTCGGCGTCGAGCAGGTAGATGACGCCCGTGGTGCCGCCGTTGGACTTCTCCAGGCTCTCCAGGCCGGCGTCGCGGAGGGTGGCGCGGGCCTCGGGATTGCGGCGGTCGGTGTAGTCGGCGTGGATGACGCGGACGCTGTTGTAGGGCAGCGTGGTCATGGCCTCGTTGAACTTGGGCTCCAGGGCCTTGCACGGGCCGCACCAGTCGGCGACCATGGCCACGGCGACGACCGGCGCACCATCGGCGGCGGCTTCCAGTTGTTGCTGGTCGGCGCTGGACATCAGCTCGGTGCTGCCCGTCGAAGCGCAGGCCGCCAGGCCGACGGCGGCGGCGAGGAGCCCGGTGGCGGCGAGGGTGCGAAGGGTGCGAGGGGTCGGGGTCATGGGGTGGGCTCCTGGTGCAAGAGAACAAAGCGGCCGGGCCGCGCGACCCCAGGGTAGAGGGTGCGCTGCCCGGCCTTTATTCCCCGCGTGGGGTTTCACGAAGTCTTCGCGCCCGGCGGCGCGGGGCCTTGCCCGCCTTCGGCGTCATCGCGTCGCGGCGCCCGCGGGCGGCTGGCCGACGCGAAGGCCCGGGCGTAGTCGCGGCCGACCTCGGCAAGCTCGACCTGCCGCAAGTCGAGCGTGCGGGCCCGGCGGGGCGAGGAATCGGCGTCTTCGCCCCCATCCGACAACCTGGGGCGCTCGACGCCCACCGCCCGCACGACGACGAACGGCAGGCTGACCGCCAGCACGCGCAGGGGCGAGCCGGCCCGGCCGCCGGCCTCCTGGTCGCCATCGTCGTCCTGCTCGGGCAGGTGGGTGAGTCCGTGGCTCACCGGCTCCTCGCGTTCGCAGTCGAAGCGCCAGTACCGCTGGTGGCGCACCAGCACGCTGACGTACTGGCCGGGCTGGACGTCCTCGGGCGCCAGCCGCCGGCTGACGCCGGTGCGCTGGTGGACGCTCGAGTAGGGGAGGGCTCGGGTTTGCTCGTGATAGTCCTGGCTCATGGTGCACACTCCGGCCGGGCGGCCAGGCCCAAGGGCTCGGCGCACGGCATCACACGAATGAATGGACGGATGGATGGACGGATTCGATGTTGGCAGGAAGTAGGAAGGAACTCAGCCGGCGGCCAGACCCAAGACCAGATAGGCCTTGGCATCGGCGACGACGTGCCAATTCGCGGCGCGCACGATGCCGACCGGGCCGCGGCCCATGGCAAGTCGTGATGGATAGAGCGCCTGCATCGCACGGTTCCTTCGGGTGCCCGGCTCGAAGAAAGCCGGGGATGAATCATCCCCACCCACCCCGGCCGGTCAAGTATTCCCCATGGCGAGCGGTTTTCTTATCCTGGGTCTGGCCGGCGGCGTCGGCAGCGGCAAGAGCGCGGTGGCGACCATCCTCGGCGAGCTCGGCTTCGTCGTGAGCGACTCGGACGCCGGGGCCCGGGCGGTGCTCGAACGGCCCGATGTCGTGAAGGAACTCATCGCGGCCTTCGGCGACGGCGTGCTGGATGGCGAAGGCAGGCCCGATCGAAGGGCCATCGCCGACGCGGTCTTCGGCGACGACGCCAAACGCAGGACGCTCGAGGGCATCATCCACCCCCGGCTGCACGAGGAAAGGGCCGCGCTGGTTGCGAGAGCCCGTGCGGAGCACGCCGCGGGCGTGGTCATCGACGCCCCGCTGCTGTTCGAGGCCGGCGTCGACGCCGAGTGCGACGCGGTCATCTTCGTCGACACGCCCCGCGAGGTCAGGCTCAAGCGGGTCATCGACGGCCGAGGCTGGACCGAGGCCGAACTCGCTCGCCGCGAGGCCGCCCAGATGCCACTCAGCGAGAAGCGGGAACGGAGCGACGCTGTGGTCGTCAACGATGGCGATCTGGCCCATCTGCGGGCCCAGGTGCTCTCGGCCCTGGAAACCATCGATCACGCCCTCGGCTGGGACCAGAGCCGGGACCAGAGCCGGGAATAGACCCGCAAATGCCCCAATTTGCCCGGGCGGTTGGCGGTGGCTATGGTCTGCCAGCCACGCGATTCGTGGCGACCTTTCCCTTGCCAATCCGGATGATCCGTCGGGCACGCGTCGCGTCCCGGGACCGTCCCGCAGGCCCCCCGACTCGAGATCCGGGCCCACGATTGGTTCACGATTCCGGTTGGACCCTGGCACTCGCCGCCCGGCGTCGACCCCGATCCGTTCCCGTCCCCCACCCTTCAATCCCGTGAGGATGCCATGGCGAAGACCCCGCCAGCCGAGAAGCGTGAAGAGCGCACCTCGACCGCCACGACCAACGGCCCCGACACTGCCGACAGCTCCAGCCGCGAGGGCGGCGAGCGACGCCGCCCCCGCGAGGGCGGAAGCCGGCGGGACAACAACGACGGCGGCGGCACCCGCCGCAAGCGCCGCAAGCGCAAGGGCCCCGGCGGCCAGGGAAGCTTCGAGCACGGCCTGCCCAGCGACGACGAGCTCGAACGCGAGGCCGCGGAGATCGAGAAGATCGCCGCGAAGGCCGACCCAAAGGCCCTCAAAGAGGCCCTGAGCATCAGCGACCTCCAGAAGATGGACCTGGAGAAGCTCAAGAAGCTCGCCAAGAAGGACGGCCTGGAAGACTACGAGGGCCTGACCAAGCAGGACCTCATCTTCAAGATCCTCCAGGCGCAGACGGAACGGAGCGGGCTCATCTTCTCCGAGGGCGTGCTCGAGATCCTGCCCGACGGCTTCGGCTTCCTCCGCGCGCCCGA
>JAUHYE010000135.1 GCA_030426395.1 Phycisphaerae bacterium | reverse complement strand
AGAACACACCGCGCTTTGGCAACACCATCGCGTGCGATGGCCGGACGCTCGCGGTCGGTGGGTACATCGCCGACAGGACATACGAGGGCCAGGGCGCAGTCTACATCTTCGAACTCGAGGATGGCCGGTGGACATACAAGCAGGACTTCACGCACGCCGAGCCGACGAGGGGCGACTTCTTTGGTGTCGATCTGGCGATGCAAGACGATGTAATCGTCGTTGGAGCAAGCCGCATGCTGGCGTCACCCGCAGGCGACGGCGCGGCGTTCGAGTTCAAGCGGTCGTCCGACGGTCAATGGCGCGAATCCAGGACACTCATTCCAGAGGGCGGATCGAGCCGGTTTGGCATCTCGGTAGCGCTCTTCGGAAGTAAAACGGTAGCTGGCGGCATCGATGAGTACGTCGATGGACGCCGTGTGGGCGCGGCTCACGTGTTCGATCTATCCTGCATCGAGTGCCCCGCCGACACCGACGGCGATGGCTTCCTCACCGTGTTCGACTTCCTGCTCTTCTTCAACCTCTTCGACGACGGCGACGCCCGGGCCGACTTCGACGGCGACGGCGAGCTGACCATCTTCGACTTTTTGGCCTTCCAGGACGCCTTCGACGCGGGGTGCGCGTAGGACCCCGGCTCGTTCTGAGCGCGCCCCGGTGAGCCCGTTGAGCGTGGCGATACCCGTCGGGCCCAGCGACACCAGCGTGCCCGTGGCCGGGTCGATGCGCCACAGTTGGGCGTCCGAGCCATCCGAATCGGCGGCGTAGAGGGAGCCATCGAGGTACGCCAGCGCGTCGGCGTCGGGGACGTGCAGGTCGGCCAGGTGCGTGGCCTCGGCGGTCAGCGTGTCGACGCGGTAGAGGGCGTTGGAGAACTTCGTGCCCGCGCCGCCCAGGGCGAAGAGCTCGCCGTCGGGCGAGAACGCCAGGGCTTCGATCATCGTCGCGCCTGAAATAGGTCCGATGATCGCCGTCGCGCCGGTGGCCGGATCGATCGTGCGCAGCTCCATGCCGGGCAGCAGCGCGAACAGGCGGCCATCGGGCGCGCGGGCCAGGCCGCGGCGGGTGACCCACACGTCCATGTCCAGGCGGACCGAGGCGACGACGGCGGCGTCTGTGAGCCGCAGCGTGTGCAGCACGTTGGCGCGGCGGTCGATGGTGAAGGCAAGGCCGTCACCGGCGCTGGTGAGCATCGCCAGGTCGGCCCTATCGCCCACGGGCGCGATGCGGCCGATTGGCGTGCTTCTCGTGATGGCGCCGTCCAGGCGGAGGCCGTGCAGCGTGTGGTCGCGGGCCGAGAGGGCGTAGAGGTCCGGGGGCGTGGCGGCGGAGCAGCCGGTCAGAGCCATCGAACCCACGAGCCCAAACACGAGCAAGATCATCAAGAGCGTGGCACGCATCGCCAGAGTGTACCGAGCGTTCGACAATTCGTTGCACGATCGTGACAAGCCGGTGACCATACCCTCCCCCATGGCAGGACTCTTCGATGGCACCGCGCTCGAGCGGCCCGTGACGTGCGAGCGGTGCGGCAAGCCGGTGGACGCGTGCGCGTGCCCGGCGGTTGACCCCAGGACCATCAGCCCGCGCGTGCGCCGCGAGAAGCGACGGGGCAAGTGGAACACGATCGTCGGCGAGTTGGGATTGTCGAAGGACCACGCGAAGGTTTTGCTGAAGGATCTCCGCACGGCAATTGGCACCGGCGGCGGCCTCGGCGACACCCCCCACGGCGTGGAGATCGTGCTGCAGGGGGACCATCGCGACGCGGTGGTCGAGCGATTGAAAGCCCAGGGGTACAAGGCCATGGCGGCCGGCGGTTAGGCGATCGCGTGGCGCACGGCTTCGAGCAGCGAATCGACCACCCTCGCCGGCGTGCCGCTGGCGGCGACTTCGAGTTCGGCCCGTTCGTGTGCGCCGCAGGTGAGGCCGTAGACGTTGCCGCACTCGGCCGCCAGGCCGCTGAGGATGTCGACGGGCGTGTCGCCGGCGTAGGCGATGGTCGAGGTG
Organism: Phycisphaerae bacterium; assembly: GCA_030426395.1. Lineage (GTDB taxonomy): Bacteria > Planctomycetota > Phycisphaerae > Phycisphaerales > UBA1924 > JAHCJI01. Next base: position 6,064 of record JAUHYE010000135.1, on the reverse strand, counting down.
TCGGTAAGGTCGAGCCGACGCATGGCCTCGTGGATGAGGTCGGGAGCGGGGCGTCCGCTCTCCACCTCGTCGCTGCCCACGAGCACGGCATGGTCGAGCTTCGAGGCTTCGAGCAATCGCAGCGCGGGCTTGCGTGCGAAGCCGGTGACGTAGCCGACGGTGACGTTCTTCGAGGCCAGGATCTCCATCGCCTCCCGCACGCCGTCGAGCACGGGGGGTGGGGATTGCTCGATTTCGTCGAACATGAAGGCGTCGAACGCGCCCACCATGCGTTCGATGAGGCCGCCATCGCCCGTGCGATCGGGCGCGTGGGCCCCCACCACCTCGGCGAACAACTGGGCCTTCTTGCGGCCCGTGTTCACGCGGACCTCTTCGGCCGAGACTTCGACGTCCAGCAGCTCGCGGTACACGCGATGGAAGACGGCCTCGAAGCCGCCCGATCGTACGACCGTGCCCGAGATGTCCAGCAGGAACGTCCCGATCACGCCGGGAATCCGAAGTCGGCGATGACCGGGGCGTGGTCGCTAGGCTGCTTGCCCTTGCGCTCGTCGCGATCGATGCGTGCGTCGGTGCAGGTCCTGGCCAGTTCGGTCGTGGCATAGATGATGTCGATGCGCAGGCCGTCGCCCTTGGGGAAGGCGAGCTGGCGGTAGTCCCACCAGCTGTAGACGCCGCCCTCGGGGTGCTTGTCGTGGTGGGTGTCGACGAGGCCGAACTCCTCGACGTGCTTGAGGCCCTCGCGCGCCTCGGGCACGCAGTGGGTGGTGTCGGCCCACTTCTCGAGCTTCGCTACATCGCTGTCGTAGGGCGCCACGTTCATGTCGCCGGCGAGGATGATTGGTTCGGAGCTCTCGTGCCTGGCGTCGAGCAGCGCGCGGAGGCGTTTCATCCAGGCGAGCTTATAGACGAACTTGTCGCTGCCGACCTCACCGCCATTGGGGAAGTACGCGCTGTACACACGGACACCCCCCACCATCGCGGAGATCAGCCGGGCGTGGGAATCGATCTCTCCGCCGTCTCCCTCGAAGCCCTGGACGACATCCGTTGGCTCCGCCCTGCTCAGGATGGCCACGCCGTTGTAGGTCTTCTGGCCGTAGACGGCCGCGTGGTAGCCCAGCCGTTCGAGGTCGTCGGCCACGGGGCCTGGCAACTCGGGGGCCTTCAGTTCCTGGAGGCAGACGACATCCGGCTCGTGGCGTTCGAGGACGCCCGCCAAGCGCTCCTGGCGGACCTTGATCGAGTTGACGTTCCAGGTGATGACTCGCATGCGGCCGATGCTAGGTGGACGTGAAGATCGGGCATATCATGGATTGGATGCGACTGCCCATGTGGCGGGCCGGGACCGCGGAACGATTTCTGTTCGGATATTAGACGGTTTTTATGCGTGCAGGGCTTGGCCCCGGGAATCGGGGCGCATAGACCTTTCCTGTCTGATTTGATTGGAATCTTGCCTGGGCCCCGTGCCGGCGCGTGTGCCGGCAAGGCCCAAGCGCCCTTGGGTTGTTGGCCGATTTCCACCAGGCCGCTGCCCAGAAACCGGAAGGATGCACTCGCCGTGCGTAACGGAATGACCATGGAGCAGGAACCCCCTTCGAAGACCCATGGAAGCCCCAGCGGGCAGAACACCCGCCAGAACCAACCGGCCACGCCCCTGGAGCCGTCGTGGGACCACGCCGAGGACCTCTTCGCCCGGGACGTGTTCACCGACGCCATGATGCGGCGGCGGCTGCCCGGCGACACGTACAAGAAGCTGCAGCAGACCATCCGCCATGGTGAGCGTTTGGACGACACGATCGCCGATGCGGTGGCTGTCGCGATCAAAGACTGGGCGATGGCCAACGGCGCCACGCACTTCACCCACTGGTTCCAACCGCTCACGGGCCTGACCGCCGAGAAGCACGACACGTTCCTCAAGCCCGACGGCCAGGGCGGGGCCATCAGCGAGTTCACGGGCCAGGCGCTCGTGCAGGGCGAGCCCGACGCGTCGAGCTTCCCCAGCGGCGGCCTGCGGACCACCTTCGAGGCCCGCGGCTACACCGCGTGGGACGCGACCAGCCCGGTCTTCCTGAGCCGCTACGGCGACACGGTGACCCTGTGCATCCCCACGGCCTTCGTGAGCTGGACGGGCGAGGCGCTCGACAAGAAAACCCCACTGCTGCGCTCGATGGACGCCGTCAGCGAGCAGGCCATGCGCGTGCTCAAGGCCCTTGGCGAGGCCGATGGCGCCACGCGGGTGTTCTCGACGGTCGGTGCCGAGCAGGAGTACTTCCTGGTCGACGCTGGCGTTGCGCAGACGCGTGAGGACCTGACCATCTGCGGTCGTACGGTCTTCGGCGACACGCCCATCAAGGGCCAGAAGCTCGAGGACCACTACTTCGGATCGATCCCCGAGCGCGTGCTCAGCTTCATGAGCGAGGTCGAGCGGATGCTCTATCGCAAGGGCGTGCCCATTGCCACGCGGCACAACGAGGTGGCGCCGGGCCAGTTCGAGCTTGCCGCCCACTTCGAGACCGCAAACATCGCCTGCGACCACCAGATGCTGGTGATGGAGACACTCCGCCGCATCGCCCCGCGTCACGGCTTCCTGTGCCTGCTGCACGAGAAGCCCTTCGCGGGCATCAACGGCAGCGGCAAGCACGTGAACTGGTCGCTGGCGACCGACACCGGGCGCAACCTGCTGAGCCCCAAGAGCGAACCGCACACCAACCGAGTGTTCCACGCATTCCTGGCCGCGGTCATCCGCGCCGTCGACCTGCACGCCGACCTGCTGCGGGCGAGCATCTCGAGCGCGGGCAACGACCACCGCCTGGGCGCCAACGAGGCGCCGCCGGCGATCATCAGTATCTTCCTGGGCGACATGCTCACCGACCTGATCGAGCAGTTCGCAAGCGGCGGCACCGCCTCGAGCTCTCGCAAGGGCGACACCATGGATCTGGGCGCCACGACGCTGCCCGAGTTCATCCGCGATGCGGGTGACCGCAACCGCACGAGCCCATTCGCCTTCACGGGCAACAAGTTCGAGTTCCGCGCCGTCGGATCCTCGGCGGCCATCGCCTTCCCGGTGACGGTACTGAACACCATCGTGGCCGAGGCGCTCGCGAGCTTCGCCGACGAACTCGAGAAGGCCGACGACACCCAGGAGGCACTCAGCTCGATCATCCAGCGCGTGTCGACCGAGCACAAGCGGGTGATCTTCAACGGCGACAACTACTCCGAGGAGTGGGTGGCCGAGGCCGAGAAGCGCGGCCTGCCGCACATCACCTCGTCTCCCGAAGCCTTCCGAGCCCTTGCCAACGACAAGAACCGAACGCTGTTCAATAGCCTTGACGTGCTCAGCCCGCTGGAGACCCAGAGCCGCGCCAACATCTTCGCCGAGAAGTACTCGACGCAGGTCCGCATCGAGGGTCTGACGCTGCGCAACATGGGCAAGACGCTCGTGCTGCCGGCCGCTCTTCGCCAACTCACCGAACTGGCCAACGCGGTCGCGTCGCTCGAGGTCGTCGAGATCGACCCGGCCGAAAACCGCGAGGCGCTGCAGGAGTTGGCCGACCTCGTTCGCGGCCTACGCCAGGGTCTGGCGACACTCGACTCGGTTCTCGACGAGGGGGAACCAGAGTACCCCCTCGACGCGGCCGATCACACCTTCGAGAAGCTGGTGCCAGCCATGGACGCGGTGCGAGCCCAGATCGACGCCATCGAGAAGATCGTGTCGAAGGACCTTTGGCCGGTGGCCGACTACAACGAACTGCTGGTCATGCAGGCCTGAGTTGGTCGTTTCTGTAAGTACATGATTCCACTGCGGCCCTGGCTCTCGCCCGGGCCGTTTTCGTTACCCCAACTGCCCCAAGCCGTGAAAATGGGCTTGTGCCGCTACCGATATTCTGTTATTCTGGAGCATTGGGACCAAAATCAGAACCTATTTGGAGACAGAGATATGGATGACCGAATTCTCGTGGCGGGCATGGCTCTTTCGACAATCGCGGCGACCGGACTGGCCCAGGACGCGGTGCTGCTGGTGGCCGACTCGGGCAACGACACCATCGCGGCCTTCGACCCCGACGATGGCAGCCTGATCGACCCCGCGTTCATCGACCTGGTGCCCCTGGACGCCGGCACCCCCAAGGGCATCGCCCAGGTGGGAGACGAGATCTGGGTCAGCGACCAGATCCGAGACCGCGTCGATCGCTTCACCCTCGACGGCGACCACATCGGCGCCATCGGCGGGCAATTCCCCGGCGGCGGGCTCGACAACGTGCGCGGCGTCAACGTCATCGGCAACGAAGTCTGGGTATTCAACGCGGGCACCAACAACGACGCGCCGGGCAACGCCATCGTCCGCATCGACCCGACCACGGCCACGATCATCGGCAACATCCCGCTGGGCGCCTCGCCCTGGTTCGCCCTTCCTTACAACGGCGAGGTCCTCGTCACCATCGACGACCAACTCGACCGGTACGACGAAGCGGGTAATTTCCTGGGCCAGTTCTTTGCCCCGGGCCAGCTCAACTTCCTCCAGCAGACGAACGAGACAAGCGCGGGCTCGGTGCTCGTCGGCGCGTTCAGTTCGCCCTCGGGCATCTGGGAGATCAGCTTGGACGGCGGGCTGCTCGACGTCATCGCCGGCACCGCCGACTCGGGTGCCCGAGCCGGGTGGGAACTGGGCAACGGCAGCATCATGTGGACCAACGGCGACGGCGTGAACATCAGCGACCCGGTCAGTGGCGCCACGACCAACGTGCTGGACGGCAACGGCCAGTTCATCACCTTGCTCGGAGAGGTCGCCGGCTGTTATCCCGACTTCGACGGCGATGGGCAGCTCACCATCTTCGACTTCCTCGCGTTCCAGAACGCCTTCGACGCCGGCGATCTGCTGGCCGACTGCGACGGCGATGGCTCGCTGACACTCTTCGACTTCCTGTGCTTCCAGAACGCCTTTGACGCCGGCTGCGAGTAAGTACCTGCCACGACTGAGTTTGTATTGGGTCGTTCCTTCGGGGGCGGCCCATTTTCATCGATGTTCCAATTAAAACCCAAACAAACTACTCGACCCGTGGCTTCGGGAGGGGTAGCATCCCGCATCGGGGGCTGGAGACCCCCGCCCCACCCACCGCCGGCGGGCGCCGGCCGATCACGGAGAAGGACCATGAGCGCTACCACCATCGACCCGAGCAAGACCCAGGAGAGCATGAAGGTCGGCAAGCGGCTCGTCGAGTTCTGCCAGCAGGGTGAGAACCGCAAGGCCATCGAAGAGCTCTACGCCGACACGGTGAACGTCATCGAGGCCATGGACTGCACCCAGATGCCCGGCTACGACGAGTGGCCCGAGGAGTGGAAGACCGCGCACGCCGCCGGCCCGACAAGCAAGGCGCAACTTCTCAAGGGCAGCGACTGGTTCTTCGAGAACAACGAGATCCATGGCGGCGACATCCAAGGCCCCTTCCCTCTGGGCGACGAGTTCGCCTGCTTCATGAGCCTCGACTGCACGCCCAAGGCCGGGCCGATGGCCGGCCAACGCATAGACATGAAGGAGGCCTGCGTGTACAAGGTCAAGGGCGGCAAGATCGTCGAGAGCCGGTTCTACTATGGCATGGACTGCTGAGCGAGCCGACATCCAGCGATTCGCGGAGAGGGAGAGAGACTCTCCACGAGCCCGCGTCCATTCGGACGCGGGTCTTTTTGTCAGAGTTCCTCTTCGAGCGCCCGGCGGTAGCGCTCGAGCACGGCCGCGCGGGTGACCAGGCCCAGCGGGCGGCGGTGGCCCGTCAGGTCGGGTGGGCCCAGCAGGGGCAGGCTAGCGATGTCGTCGTCCTCGAAGCGTTCCAGGACGACATCGAGCGTGTCGGTGGTCAGCACGGCGGGCAGGTCGCCGCGCATCAATTCGGCCACGAGCAGGAGCGGGATCGCCTCGCGGTCGATGAGCGCGGTACGCATGTCGCGGCCTGTCACCATGCCGATGAAATCGCCCTGGCTGTCGACGACGACGAAGTCTGGCACGCGGCTATTGGCGTGCAAGGTGATGAGCTTGCTGAGCGGGTCGCTGGCGTAGACCGCATCGCCGGGAAGC
>JAUHYE010000013.1 GCA_030426395.1 Phycisphaerae bacterium | reverse complement strand
ACCGATAAACAGCCAGAGCTGCGGCCAGATCGCCTTACCCCAATCCACCGGCAGCGCCCGGGCGTAGAAGTGGGTGATCAGGATGACTGCCATAGTGTCGACGAGTTGGCTCACGAGCGTGCTGCCGTTATTGCGCAGCCACAGGTGCTTGCCCCCGGTCAGCCGCTTCCAGAAATGGAAGACGTGGACGTCGACGAGCTGGGCCACGAGGTAGGCGGCCATCGATGCCACCACCGCGCCGAAGGTGAGCATCTGGACGCGATAGAACGTCCAATCCTCGTTGAATCGGACGAACTCGCCCTTGTCGTTGTACACCGGCTCTGGCAGCGGCGGGGCCAGCACCTCCCGGCCAAGCGAATCGGTGCCATAGCTGACCATCTCGGCGGACATCGGCAGCGCCCCGCCTACCCACAGCACCAGCAGCACCCAGCCGTTGAGCAGCAGCCCCACCCACACGACCATGTTCGCGCGCCGGCGGCCGTAGAGCTCACTGATGAAGTCGGTGCACAGGAACGTGATGGGGTAGGGCAGCACTCCGATGGCTACGGCGAAACTGATGTCACCCCACTGTGCCCAGGAGATTCCCGAGCCCTCGCTGATGGACGCGAACACGATGAACCGGGTGATACCCAGGACGTTCAGCATCGCCAGCGAGCCCAGAAACAGCCCGGCCAGCACCAGGAACACGCCCTCGCGACGGCGGTACAGCGTGGCCTCGTCCAGCTCGGGCAACCCGGCATACCCGTGCTGGTGGCTGGGCAGCACGGCCCGTGCTTCCTGCGCTAGCTTGGACCCGCGTGAGGCGTTGCTCATGGCGCAGACGATAGCCACCCCCCACGACGACCCCCACGTGAACCCCGCCGACTACCCTGCGCGATGCCACGCCCGACGAACCCCCTGCGCATCGCCCTGCTCGCCGGCCTCGGCCTCGTGCTGACGGCCTGCAACGTCGCCGGCCCGCGCTCCATCCACGGCGGGCGGGCCCTGTACAACGAGGCCATCGCCGCCACCAGCAGCGAGCAGCTCCTGCTCAACCTCGTCCGCCTGCGCTACCGCGACACGCCGGTCTTCCTCGAGGTCACCAGCGTCTCGACCAGCTTCACGCTCGAGAACTCCCTGGGGATCAACGGCCAGGCCGGCCTCAACACCGTGGCCGACGACTTCGTGGGCGCCTCGGCGGGCATCAGCTTCGCCGAGCGGCCAACGGTCACCTACCTGCCCCTCCAGGGCGAGCAGTTCGCCACGCGCCTGCTCACGCCCCTGCGCCCGCGTGTGCTGGTGCTGCTGGCCAACAGCGGCTGGGCCATCGACCGCGTGCTGCTCATCGGCGTGCAGCGATTGGGCCCGCTCGTGAACGCGCCATCCGCCTCGGGCCCCACGCCCAGCCTGGCCCCGCAATACCGGGACTTCCAACGCTTCGTCCGCGCCCTGCGCACCATCCAGCGCGAGCACGAGCTGAGCCTCTCGCTCGTGGCCCAGGGGCCTTCCTCTGGCGTCGCGCCGGGTGAGGTGGGCGGAGAAGACCTGCTGGGCATCACCCTGCCCGACTCGGTGAAGGACACGCCCGAGTACGCCACCGTCCTCGATCTGCTCGAAATCGACGGCGCTTCCACGAACCCCGACGGCTCGCTGACCATCGTCTGCTCCCTGCGCTCCGGAGCGGTGGGCCATGGTGGGTCCAGCCCGGGCGGCCCCCTGCCCCTTGTCACGCGCTCGCTCATGAGTTCCATGTTCTTCCTCAGCCACGCCGTCGCGGTCGACGAGCAGGACGAGCAAGCCGGCGTCGTCACCACCACGCTCACGAAGGACGGCCAGCGCTTCGACTGGAACGACCTGCTGGTCAACACCTTCCGCGTCCAGACCTCCAAGGACCGCCCCGACCGCATGGGGGTGGCCGCGCAGACCGCCATCCGCCACCGCGGCCGCTGGTTCTGGGTCGACGACGCCGACCTGACCAGCAAGAGCACGATGGGCCTCATGCAGCAGCTCTTCGCGCTCCAGGCGGGCGACATCCGCGGGGGCGGGCCGATATTGACCTTACCCCTCAGCGGGAACTGATGTGGCGCTTCGCCAGCGGGGCCATGCGCGGGCTGCGCCCGGCGCGGGGGTTTTCGTGTCGAATTGGGGCGGGGCTGCGCTCGACGCGGGGGTGTCGTGACGGCGTGCTGGCGGGGGTGTCTTGACGCGTCGCCGGCGGGGCCCGGCTCTGGGTGACACTCTGTCGGGGGCCCCTCAGATCATTTCAGATGCCTTCTCTGGGCCACCGGTGGCCACCGATGCGCCGATCCTGCGCACCGTTGCCCCACCACTGCGCACGATTGCGGCAATCGTGCGCAGTGGTGGGGCATCAGCGGCCACTGGTGGGCCACCCGATGGCACCGCTGGCCCACGGGATGGCCCCCCCGGCCCGCCCGAACGCCGCGATCGGCGTTGCCATAGCATCGCAGCGTGCCCCCCACCGCCGCCACGGACCAGACCGACGCTCCCCACGCCGCCCCCGCCACCCCCACCACGCTGACGGCGGGGCTGGAGGCCATCCTCTTGGCCGCGGGCCGGGCCGTGCCCGCCGAGGCGCTCTGGGAAGCCCTTGCCCTCTCCGAGGGGGCGGCCGAGTTCGCCCAATCCCTGGACAAGGACAAGAAGCCCAAGGACATCGTCGAGGCCCTGGCGACGCAGCTCAATGACGAACTCGAGGCCCAGGGCCGCCCCGCGCGGGCCGAGAAGCTGGCGGGCGGGTATCGGCTGATGGTGGCGCCCCAGTTCGGCTCGATCGTCGCCGCCTTCGACCGCAACCGCCAGAGCACCAGGCTCAGCCGGGCCAGCATCGAGACGCTGTCGATCATCGCCTACCGCCAGCCCATGACGCGGGCCCAGATCGAGGCCATCCGCGGCGTGGCCTGCGGCGAGGTTTTACGTTCTCTGCTGGAGCGCAAGCTGGTGGCCATCAAGGGGAGGGCCGAGGAGGTCGGCCGGCCGATCCTCTATGGCACCACGCCGCAGTTCCTCGAGTTGTTCGGGCTGGCGAGCCTGAAAGACTTGCCAGGAAGTGGGCCCGGCGCGGCGACGCAACCCAAGAACTAATCGACCAACTCAATCAACGCACGGACGCGATCCCAACTCCATGAAGGAGACTCAGCGATGACAACCATGACCCGCGTGACCGCCCGTCTCCTGGTGCTTGGCGCCCTCGCCCTGGCGATCGCCATCCTGCCCGGCTGCCAGACGCCAAGGCTCGAGGGCGTGGTCGTCCCAGGCCCCATCGGCGTGGTGGCGGTCATCGACCGCGACGACACCCGGCTCGACCAGGTGGGCATCCCCTTCGCCAAGGTGCGCGTGAGCCTGACGGGCAACGGCCGCATGCTGATCGACACCGAGACCGACGAGGAGGGCCGCTTCAGCGTGCCCACCAGCGGCGACCAGATGGCCCGCGGCACGGTGCGCGTGATCGTCGAGGCCGACGGCTACTCGCGCGTCGACAAGACCGTGCCGCTGCGCACGTTCGGACGCTCGCTCTATATCACGATGATCCAGGGCCCCGGCCAGCGCCGCACGGTGGAGCCCGAACCGGAGTCGGCCTCGGAGGCCGAAGAAAACCAGGAGCAGCCCGGCTGAGCGCGCACCGAGCCAAGCCGGTCCGCCGATACCACCTCCACCTGCCGGGCGTGGCCTACGCCATCGTGACGGCGTTCGTGCTTCTGGGCGCCGTCAACAGCCAGAACAACCTGCTCTTCTGGGCCCTGGGGCTGGCCATCGGCGGGCTGCTGGCGTCGGGCTTCGTCAGCGGGACGTCCCTGATGGGCCTAGCCATCGAGCGCGAGGCGGTGCCCGAGGCCCAGGTCGGCCGGCCGTTCCCTATCCGCTACCGCGTGCGCAACCGCAACCGCTTCATGCCCGCGTACGCGCTGCTCATCGAGGAACTCCCACCCAAGGGCGTCAAGCGGGACGACATGCCACTGGTCGGCCGGCCCGTAGCGAGCATCGGTCGGGTGCCCCCGCGGCGCACGGTGCGATGCGAGACGAGCGCGCTGATCGAACGCCGCGGGCCCTTCGAGTTGTCGCGCGTCCGCGTGAGCACGACCTTCCCCTTCGGCGTGGCCCGCAAGAGCGTGACCTTCGACCTCTCCCAGCCCTCGCTGGCGACACCGGCCGTGCATCGCCTGCGCAGCGACGTGGTGGAGACCATCCTGGAGCCAGCGCACGACGGCACGGAAGCAATCGCCAGCCCCGGCGGGGGCGAGGACTTCTTCGGCGTGCGCGAGTATCGCCAGGGCGACCGACTGCGCGACGTGAGCTGGCGGCTCTCGGCCCGCAGCGACACGCTGGTGGTCACGCAACGCTCGGCCCGAGCCCCGCGCCGGCTGGTGCTGCACCTCGACCTGGATCCCAAGCTCGCCGCCGGCCGCGACGACCGCGCGGAACAACTGCTGAGCCTGGCGGCTTCGCTCGTTGTGGAAGCGGGCCGGCGCGCGATCTCGGTGAGTCTCTCGATCCCCAGGGTCGGGGTTTCCAGCGGATCGGTCACGACGCCCGCCGGGCGTGCGGCGCTGCTGCGGCGGCTGGGGAGCTACGGGTTCTCCGGCGCGGCCGAGCAGGAGGGCGCCGTGCCGAAGGCCCGGTTCGGGGCCGTGGTGCTGACCCTGACCCGAGGGCCGACCGCCGGGGGCATCCACACGCTGAGCGGGGACGATCTGGCCCGGCTTCGCGTCGAACCGACGAAAGAGCCCGATCACGAACCGAAGCACGAGCCCGACCGAATGGCCTCGTGACACCCAGCTCCGCACCGCAATGACACTCGAACGCTCACTCAGACTGGCTTTGATCTGGACGGCCCTGATGGCCATCGGGATCTATGCCGTGGCGGCGGAGTCGCTGGGGGTCGCGGTGCTTGGGATGCCCAGCGCGTGGCTGTGCTGGTGGGCGGCCCACCAGCCGTGGGCGCCGAGCGTGCCGCGGCTGCTCATCAACGCCGTGCTGCTGATCGTGGTGGGCCTGGGCCTGGGCCTGGCGTCGCTGGACGGCGAATTCAACGTCGAGCGCATCGCCGAGATGCTCGCCTCGCTGCTGGTGATCAAGCTCTTCGATCGCCGGATCGCGCGCGACGCGGCCGAGGTGCTGGCGCTGGCGGTGTTCCTGGTGTTCGGGGCCATCCTCACGAGCCTGAAGCTCTCTGTGGGTTTATTGCTGCTGGTGTTCTGCCCGCTGCTGGTGTGGGCGGCGCTGGTGCAACAGGTGGTGGCCGCCGATGAGCGTGTCGAGGTGTACCAGGAGCAGATCGGAGCCACACGCCGGCGCGTAAGGCAGGGCGGCGCGCTGTCCCGCGGGCTGCGGCGCATGACGGGGTTGCTGACGATCTCCGCGTCGCTCATCGCGGCGGCGGTCTTCGTCCTCGTGCCGCGCGGGCTGGCGCCCAGCTTCCTCGGCGGGCTCGGCGGCCAGCGCAGCATGGTGACCGGCTACAACGACACGGTCGAACTCGGCCGCGCCGGGCTCATCAGCGAGAGCCAGCAGAAGGTGCTGGAGATGCGGGTGAGCGATGGCAGCGGTGGCAACCTTGGCGGGGCCGGCCGGGTGTACTACCTGCGAGGCGCGGTGCTCGACGCCTACGAGAATGGCCGGTGGACGCGGCGGCAGCGACGCGGCTCGGACGACTTCAAGCGGCTGCAGACCGATGCCACACAACAGATCGAAACCGGCGCTCCCCAAACCCGCGCCGTGGTGGTGCAGGAGATCTCGCTGTACGAGCCACCAGCCCAGGACTCGATGATGTTCGCGATCCAGCAGCCGTTCTTGTGGGAGTTCAACGAGCCGCTGAAGTTTTCCTTCGACGGTCGGCTTGGCACGCTGCGGCTCAACCAGAACGCCAAGACCCACAGCTATGTCGTGCACTCGGGCCTGCCGGGCCCGCGTGCGACGAGCAACGAATTGCCGGCGGCGCTCAATCCCCGCCGCCTGCCGGACTTCGACTCCGAGCGGATCCGCGAGATCACTGTGGACATTCTCCAGGACGCCGGGCTCTCGGGTGAACGTGAGCCGCGGTCTGCCTCCGACATTGCCAACGCCACGCGGGCCATCCGAGAATATCTACAGGGCTTCGAGTACACCCTGGACATCCTGCGGGCCGACGGCGACCCGATCGAGTGGTTCCTGGACGAGAGCCAGCGTGGGCACTGCGAGTACTTCGCGTCGGCCATGGTGGCCATGTGCCGCAGCGTGGGCATCAACGCGCGCATGGTCACGGGCTACGTCGCAGTGGAGTACAACGACGCGACGGCCCAGTACACCGTGCGCGAGAGTAACGCACACGCGTGGGTGGAAATCGAGCACGCGCCGGGGCAGTGGCGGGCGCACGACCCCACGCCGCCGGCCGACCTCGAACGCGTGCACGCGCCCGACACGAGCCTGGCCTCGATGGCGCGGCGGTGGGTGGACGCGCTCGAGTTCTTCTGGGTCGATTCGGTGGTGAGCTTCGATCGCGGTTCGCAGCGGCGTGTGCTGGGGTCGGAAGACTCGGACGAAGAGCCCCAAATCGCTGCACTCGAGTCGATCTCCGAGTTCGTCAACCGGGCGAGGCAATCGGGCTGGGTGGGCATCGTTCAGGCCGTGCTGGCCGGGGGGCTGGCCTTCGTGGGCGTGCTGGTCATCACCATCCTGGCCCAGTCATTCTTCCGTCGGCTGGGCATCGGGGGCGGGCGCGGGCCGAGGGTGCGCGTCCTCGGAGGCACCCGAGAGGTTGGGGAGTTCCTCCTCCGCACGCTCGAGAAGGCCGGGCACCCCAAACCGGGTTGGAAGCCGCTGCTGGCCCACGTGACCGACATGCCCGCGGGGGGCGAGGGCTTCTCGGACGTGGTCGATCGGCTGTACGAGGCTCGCTTCGGGGATCGCCCGCTGACGGCCGAAGAGGCGGCGGGATTGCGCAGAGCGATCATCGAGGCGAGCGGGCGATTGGTTTCGCCCGGGCCGGCAACGGGCTGAAGTAGCGCTCCGATCCGATCGATATGGGTCCTAGGGATCGGCGCAGGACGCCGGCCCGGAGGCCCGAAGCATGAATACCAACCGATCACGCACCGAGCGTTGGCGCGAGTGCCTGGACCAGATCCGCGACCGTGGTGGCTCGCTCGAGGTGAGCGTCGACGTGGGCGATGCGGCCGAGATGGGCGCGACCAACCTGGTCTGGCGCGTCCGGCTGCTGGCCATCGACGACGAGAGGCTCGTGCTCGAACAACCCGTGGCCCTGGGGCAGACCATGCGCGTCGAGCCCGGGCTCCGGCTGGTGGTCGCGATGTCGATCGGGCAGAACCGCTGGATGTTCCGCACGATGTCCGTCGAGCCCTCGGCCGGCGACATGCGCGGGCTGCTGCATATCGCCTCGCCCACGCTCGTCGAACGCTGCCAGCGCCGCAACTTCTTTCGCGCGACAACGGCGGGCTTCAACCTGCCGCTGGTGCAGGGATGGCGGTTGGTGGACCCCCAGACCGCCGTGGCCGCCGAGGTTGCCAGCCGGATCCCGTTCGAGGACGACGCCACGGCGACCAAGCCAGGACTTGGGCTTGAGAGCCCCATCACCCTGATGCCCGAGGTGGCCGGGGCGTACCAGGGACAACTCATCAACGTCGGTGGTGGTGGCGCGGGGCTTGTGGTGCCGCCGGCGTCGCGGCCGAGCTTCGACTCGAGCGGGCGGTACTGGCTGCGGATGGCGTTAGGCCCAGAGATGCCGGCTCCGCTGGCGGTCACGGCCCGCTGCGTGCACCAGCACCTGGACAGCTCGCAGAACCTGCACCTGGGTTTCGCATTCGACTTCTCGCTGCATCCGGAGCACCGAGACTTCATCGTTCGGCAAATAACCGGGTATGTCGAGCGCATCACCGGGATGCAACGGACTCGCCAGGCGGGTTAAGAGCCGGCCGGCATTCGTGAAAAGTTCATTATCCCAAGCGGGTTCTGCTATACTGGAATCGGCTGGGGATAGTCCGGCCGACGCTCGACCGACAGGTCTCGAACATCACCCGATTCTCTCGGGGCTCGCGATTCAGGTCGCCCGCCCCGTTGCAAGGCCACCGGGACACCGATGGCGCCAATTACGACCGCAGGACGGCACCCCGGAAGGCCGGGGTTGCAACATAGGGTGAGTGCTTGGGTAGACCGTGTCGCCGGGCGTGCAATGAACGCATGCTGATAGGCCGACGCGATGCCCGAACCAATGACAATCTTGCTCGTCGCCGCCGCCGCACTGGTTATCGGTGTTGGGGTCGGCCTTTTCGCGCACGCGCGCGTGATCGCGCGGACGCTGTCGCAGGCGCGCGGTGAGGCCGAGTCCATCACCGAACGTGCGCGGACCGAAGCGCAGGCTATCGAGAGCCGCGCCGAGGCCGACGCCGAGAAGAAGGTTCACCAGCGGATGCGCGAGGTGGAGGACGAACTCGACACCGAACGCAAGCGGCTGCGCCAGGAAGATAAGGACCTGTCCAAACGCGAGGCGTCGCTGGACAAGGCCGAGACTCGCCTGGCCGATCGCGAGAAGCAGGCCGACAAGCGTGATCGCGACCTGCACGAGCGCGGCGAGAAGCTGGACGAACGCTCGGACGATCTCGACAAGCTGATCGACAGCCAGACCCGAGCCCTAGCCGAGGTCTCGGGCATGAGCGCCGAGGAGGCCCGCGAGGCGTACATCGATCGCGTGGCAGAGGACTCTCGCCACGAAGCGGCGGCGGTGGCCCGGAAGATCACCGACGAGGCCGAGGCCCAGGCCAAGGAGCGTTCGACGGAGATCCTGCTCCAGGCGGCCCAGCGGTACGCGGGCGACTTCGCCACCGAGCATCTGGTGCGGTCGGTGGCCATCCCCAACGACCAGATGAAGGGCCGCATCATCGGCCGCGAGGGTCGCAACATCCGGGCCATCGAGAAGATGACCGGCGTGGACATCATCGTCGACGACACGCCGGGCGTGATCACGGTGTCGTGTTTCGACAAGGTGCGGCAGGCGATCGCGGTGGAGGCGCTCGAGCGTTTGATTTCGGACGGTCGCATGCACCCGACGCGCATCGAGGAGACCGTCGAGAAGGTCAAGAGCGAGTTCGAGGAGCGCATCCGCAAGCACGGCAAGGACGCGCAGATGGAGGTCAAGATCGGCGGGCTGCACGCCAAGGTCATCGAGGCCATGGGCAAGCTGCACTACCGCACCAGTTACGGGCAGAACGTGCTGGCCCACTCCATCGAGGTCGCGACCTTCAGCCAGATCATCGCCGACCAGCTCGGGCTCAACGGCAAGCTCGCGCGGCGCTGCGGCTTTTTGCACGACATCGGCAAGGCCATGGACCACGAGATGGAGGGCGGGCACCCCAAGATCGGCATGGACTTCGCCAAGCGATACGGCGAGAAGGAGCCCGTGCTCAACGCCATCGGCGGGCACCATGGCGATATCCCTTCGACCAGCTTCTACACGCCCATCGTCATGGCGGCCGACGCGCTCAGCGGCGCGCGGCCGGGCGCGCGGCGTGAGTCGATGGAACTCTACATCCAACGGCTCAACGACCTGCAGGACATTGCCTTGGCCCACAAGGGCGTGACCGAGGCCTACGCCGTGCAGGCTGGCCGTGAGGTGAGGGTGATGGTGGACGCCAAGAAGGTGACCGACGACGAGGCACACTACGTCGCGACGCAGATCGCCAAACGGGTTGCGGACGAGATGACGTTTCCTGGGGAGATCCGGGTGACGGTGTTGCGTGAGACGAGGGCGGTGGAGATCGCGCGATAAGGGGGTGGCTCGTGCAGGGACGCACACTGCTGATTCTGTTCTCTCTGGCCACACCTTGCCTAGCCCGGATCCACGCCCCAACGCTTGTCGAGCAATTACGACACGACGACCAGGATTGGAACGCCATGCGTGCGATGCGATCCCTTGGAGAGCTCGACACGCCGCCGCTCGAAGAGCTCAATGCGGCGCTGGACTCGGACGATTGGCAGCAGCGGCAGCTCGCAGCGTGTGTTCTCTGGCGGTTCATTCATCCCCCGTACTGGGAGCAACGAGAACCCCAAGGCGAGGTCACGCAACGGCTTATCGAGGTATCGGTCGAGGGTTTTCGAAGCGATCGCCTGCCCTACGACCGGCACAGCGATACGTACACCTACGCATTCAACGCGGCCGAGGGCTTTCACAGTCTCCGCCGTCACGCCAATCAGGCTGAAGCGCAACTCGCGGCCGGCCTGAAGAGTGACGATTACCAACAAAGATTCCTGTGTGCCCTGACACTCGGATTTGGCGGCGTATCTTCGCAGGCCAAGAGCGCGGCTCGTGTCTTACTACCGCACCTTCGCGATAACGACATACCCGAGGATGCGAAGTGGTGCGCGGCAGCGCTCTATCGGCTCGGTCAGGCGGTTGAACCTTTCCTGCGAGCGGCGCTCGAGAAATCCGATGCCCAGCAGCGGAAGCTCATCGAACTCGTGCTGCTTGATTTGGAGCAACCTCCGCAGACAGCCGACGAGTTCGAGACGCGAAGAGCGCTTAACGACATTTCCAGCGCTGTATTCGACCCTGCGGTCCAGCCGCCGTTGGACGATTGGATGGGCTGGCTCCGCCGGCTTCGTGACCCGAACCAGCCCAGACCCGCTTCGCCTAGCATCCCCTGAAAACCAGCAACGCTCGGGGCGCCCCCACTCGCTTGAACGGGATGGCTGGTGGGGGCTGAGAAGAACCCGCACCACCTGATCCGGGTCATGCCGGCGGAGGGAACGCGCCATGACAACCGTCAACACCAACCAAACTCACGTGCAGCGCCTCGCGGCCAACCCGCAGGCGGACACCCCCACCGCTCGCTTCGCCGTGCCGACGCGTGGTGCGGGCAATCCGGGCGACGACGGTGTCACCACGCCCGGCAGCTTCGCGAACAAGGCGGAAGTCGGCAGGCCGCTGACCTTCAGTTCGCCCGACACACCCAACATGCCGCAGGTGAGCCCGTACACGGCCTGGGACTTCCTGCCCGAGGGCTGGACGATCGAGGCGGCCGGCGATCACGCGAGTGGGTGCGCGGGGCATAACCAGGATGCTGTAGGCCAGTTCATACGGTGCGTTGCTCCCGAAGGCTTCGAGCCGATCACGCAGCTCGAGAGCGCGCGGCTGGGCATCGTGACCGAGCAGATGCGACGCGTAGCCAAGCGCGAGGGGCACCTCACTCCAGAACAAGTTCGCGACGAGGTGGCGGCCGGTCGCATGGTCATTCCCGCAAACCTGACACACCTCAAGTACAACCTCGACCCGATGGCCATCGGCCGCGCGAGCAAGACCAAGGTGAACGCCAACATGGGCGCGTCGCCGGTGTCGAGCGGCACCGATGAAGAGGTCGAGAAGCTGAAGTGGGCCGAGAAGTGGGGCGCCGACACGGTGATGGATCTGTCCACCGGTGGAGACCTGGACGAGTGCCGCGAGGCCATCCTGCGCAACAGCACGGTGCCCATCGGCACGGTGCCGATCTACAGCATGATCATCGGGCGGAAGTTGACAGATCTCGATGAACAGATCGTGCTCGACACGCTCGAACACCAGGCGCGGCAGGGCGTGGACTACTTCACAATCCACGCCGGCGTGCGCAAGAAGGACCTGAAGTACGTCAAGAACCGGCTCATCGGCATCGTGTCGCGCGGCGGCAGTTTGCTGGCCAAGTGGATGCTCGAGAAGAACCGCGACAACCTGATGTACACGATGTGGGACGACATCTGCGAGCTGATGCGGCGGCACGACGTGACCTTCTCGATCGGCGACGGCATGCGGCCAGGCGGGCTGGCGGACGCGACCGATGACGCGCAGCTCGCCGAGCTCGAGACCATCGGCGAGCTGACCGAGCGTGCGTGGCGGCACGGGGTGCAGGTGATGGTCGAGGGGCCGGGCCACGTGCCGCTGGACCAGATCGAGTACAACATGAAGCTGCAGCGGCGGCTGTGCCACGGCGCGCCGTTCTACGTGCTCGGGCCGCTGGTGACCGACGTGTTCCCGGGCTACGACCACATCACGAGTTGCATCGGCGCGACCAACGCGGCGTACCACGGCGCGAGCATGTTGTGTTACGTGACGCCCAAGGAGCACCTGGGCCTGCCCAAGAAGGGCGACGTGAAGGAGGGATGCGTCGCGTACAAGATCGCCGCGCACGCCGCCGACGTGGCCCTGGGCATCCCCGGCACGCGGCACTGGGACGACGAGCTGACCCGGGCCCGCGCGGCGCTCAACTGGGAGAAGCACTTCGAGCTGGCCTTCGACACCGACACGGCCCGGGCCTACCACGACGAGGACCTGGACGTCGACACCGACTTCTGCGCGATGTGCGGGCACGACTGGTGCTCGGTTCGCATCAGCAAGGAGATCCAGGAGTTCGCTTCGGGGAAGGCGGAAGGTTTTGAGCGCGGCAAGCCGGTCAAGAGCGGGGCGTTGAGTGCTGAGCAACAGAAGATCCTCGAGCAGCGCGGGTATCTGAAGCCCGAGGAGATCCACAAGCTCGCGAGTAAGGTCAAGGGCAAGGTGGCGTCCGGCGACGACGGCAAAGCCGCGTGCCACAGCGATTACGTGGACGACGAGGACGCGAAGAAGATCCAAGAGGAGACGCTGGTGCAGGTGGACGTGCGGCCGGCGCTGGGGATTGGGAAGCAGGATCGGGTGTACTAGCTAATACAGACGGATCGCTCGCCGCCCCGCCGCCTCACACCGGTCGGCCATCGCCCCGGCGTGCATAAACGAGGACACCAACACATCCACGGCTGGCGCATCGTCGAACCCCACCACCGGCCAGCCCCACAGCGTCCTGCCGTGGTTCTTCGGGTCGTCGTCGATCACGCACGCGACGTTGGCGTTGGCGAGGACTTCCGAGATGGCCAGGGTGTGGCGGCCGGCGCCATAGATGGCGATGGGGCCTTCCACACCCGCGAGGGCCTTCGCGGCACATTCCGCGGCGTCGGGGGGGACGCTGGCGCTCGGTGATTCAGCGAACGTGCAGGCGCGGTCGAGGGGCCACCAGCGCGGCTCGCTCTCGATTGCGCCCAGGAAGAGCCGCTCGCAGGCGTCGGCGTGGGCGTCGAGGCTGTAGCGTTCCGTCGCGCGAGCATGGGTGGCCGCGCGCAGGTGTGCGAGGTTCTCCTCCGAGAGCGTCCCGATCGCATCGGCGAAGCGGCGGGCCACCGTGTCGTCGTCGCCCTCGGCGTCGATGAGCAGGCCGTTGACGCCGTGGCCCACCGCCTCGGCCGCGCCGGAGCGCACGCGGGTGACGATGGGCACGACGCCCGCGGCCATAGCCTCGAGCATCGACAGGCTCAGGCCCTCGTACCGCGACGCCAGCACGAGGCAGTCGGCCCATCGCAGGTGCTCGTGCATCTGCGCGCGATTGGCCGGGAGCAGGCGCGTCGCGCTGCGGAGCTTTGCGAGTTGGTTCTGAACCTCTTCCGCCGCGGGGCCGTCGCCGACCATGCGGATCTCGTGGGGCACGCCGCGTTCCTCCAGCACGCTCGCCAGGCGCAGCAGCACGCCGACGCGCTTCTGCTCGTGCTCCAACCGGCCGGCGTAGAGCAGGCGGATGGGGCCCGGCTGGCGGGCGGGGAGCGACGCGGCGACCTCGACGCCGCAGGGGATGTTCGTGATGTCCCCCGCGCGCCATGGCAGGCGCTCGCGCAGCATGTCGGTGATGTGCCCGCTGACCCCCACCATCGCCGCGAGCGTGGGCTCGTAGGTGGCCAGCAGCGCGGCGTCGAAGGGTGTGTCGCTGTGCTGCCAGCCGATGGCGCGCAGGTGGTCGCCGTGGGTGGCGCTCAGGGCCGCCGTGATGGCGAAGCTCTCGGCGTCGAGGTTGGGCAGCACGATGGCGGGCGATCGCGCCGACCAGCCCATCTCGCCGAGCGCGTCGCGGTAGGCCTGGACATACGGCGACAGCGACAGCCCCGGCGTGCGCATCGGGGGCTCTGATCGTAGATCGAACACGCGCACGTTCTGGGGCAACGCGTGGCCCGCAGGAGCGTGGCCCTTGGGCTCCTTGTGCAGCACGAGCCCCACCGGCCAGCCGCGGTCCGCCAGCGCGCCCGCCAGGCGCAGGGCCCAGCTCACCACGCCGTTGACGCCCACGCCCTGGGGCATCGGCACGAGCACGGCGGGCCTGTCTGGAACATCGGGCATTGCCCCAGCATCGGCGAAATACGGACCGCGCGTCGAGTCGGGCGCGCCAACGATTGCTCGATGCCCTCGCGCTACGACCTCATCGCCATCGACCTCGACGGCACCCTCGTGGGCCGCACGGGCGCGATCTCGCGCGAGAACCTCGCCGCCGTGCGCCGCGCCCGCGAGGCCGGCGTGGGCGTGACCATCTGCACCGGCCGCGTGCTGAGCGAGTGCCACGCCGTGCTGGACATGCTCGGGCACCTGGACCCGGTCGTCGTGTCGGGCGGGGCCCAGATCGCGTGCGGGCGGGAGCGGCGCACGCTCGACGGGCTCAGTCTCGACAGCGCCCTGATCGACCGCGTGACCGAGCTGGCCGGCGGGCTGGACCTGGCGATGATGATCCAGAAGGAGCGCGACCACGCGGGGTACGACTACATCATCCTGCCGGCCGGCGACGATCCCGACGCGGAGCTGCACCCCGTCCTGAAGTTGTGGAAGGTCGACAAGAAGACGCACGAGGCCATGGGGATCGAGTACCGCATCGGGCGGGATGGCCCCATGCACCACATCCCGAGCGTGCGCGCCGTTGCGTCGGGCACGGCATCGGAGATCGCCAAGCTGAGCGCCCTGCTGGCCGACGAGCTGGCCGGGCTGGCGATGTTCCACGCCTTTCCGCTGAGCACGCACGTCCCCGAAGATTCCGAGCCGCCCCACGTGCTGGAAGTCTTCCCCCACCATGCGGACAAGTGGAGCGCCCTCAAGCGGCTCGCCGACCGGCTCGGGATCCCCCACGATCGCATCGCGGCCATCGGCGACCAGGCCAACGACCTCCAGATGCTCGAGGGGGCCGCGCTGGGCGTCGCGATGGGCGAGGCGCCCGACTTCGTGAAGGCCAAGGCCGACCGCGTGGCCGAGCCGTGCGCCGAGCATGGCGTCGCGCTCACCATCGACCGCATCCTCAGCGGCGAGTGGTAGGCCGTGCAGACGCTCGCGGAGATCAAGGAGTTACTCGAGAGCCGCGGCCTGCGCCCGAAGCGCTCGCTGGGCCAGAACTTCCTGACCGACCAGAATCTCATCCTCAAGCTTGTGCGTTCGTGCGAGGTCGATGCACGCTCGCGCGTGCTCGAGGTCGGCCCGGGGACCGGCACGCTGACCGAGGCGCTGCTCGACACGGGCACATCGGTCCTCTCGTGCGAGTTGGATGACGCGCTCGCGGGGTTGTTACAAGAGCGGCTTGGTGAACGAAGCAACTTCACGCTGCTGCACGGCGACTGCCTCGACGGCAAGCGCGCGTTGCATCCGGAGATCGTCCGGTGGATCGGCGACGCGGGCTTCAAGCTGGTCGCCAACCTCCCCTATGGCTGCGCTACGCCCCTGCTCTCCACGCTGCTGATGCATTATCCCCAATGTCAGATCATGGGCGTGACTATTCAAAAAGAACTCGGCGACCGCCTGCTCGCTCAATCCGGCACGCGCGACTACGGGCCGCTGGCGGTGATCGCGCAGGCGACCTGCGACATCGAGCGCATCGCCCACCTGCCCCCCGCATGCTTCTGGCCGCGGCCGCAGGTGGACAGTTCGATGCTCGTGCTGCGGCGGCGGCCCGAGCCGATGGCCGATCCGGTCGTGCTCAGCCGCGTGGCGGCCGCCCTGTTCCAGCAGCGCCGCAAGCGGATCGGCAAGCCGCTGCGAGAACTCCTGGGCGATCGGGAGCCCCCTCCCGGGGTGAACCCGGACATGCGGGCCGAGGAGGTGGGGCTGGAGGGGATGTGTGCGCTGGCGGGGCTGGTAGGCGGTCCGGATGGGGGAAGCTGTTTGGGTGTTGATGGGGAAAACGGGCCCGGCGCGGCCTGAGGGGCCATTGATGGTCCGAGAAGGAGCGTGGCTCATTCCTTGTGTCACGCTCCACCGTTTGTGTGTCACGCTCCACCGGCCGTGGGCCGGCTTCCACCGTTCCGGTGCCGGCCGCCACCGTTCGCGCGTCGGCCGGCCCAACTCGCGAGCCGGCGTCCACGGCTTGCGCGTCGGCCGGCCCGGCTCCTGGGACGGCCCGCCCATCTTCCGTGTCGGGCGGCCCGAGAAGCGCACCCCGGGCCGGGCGCCCCGCTAGCGGTTGACCATGAACAGGGCCGTCTGGGTGAAGAAGACGCGCAATTCTCTATAGAGGTCCGGCTCCAGCCCCATGTCGTCCAGCGCGGCGAACATGACCTCGAGCCATCGCTCGGCGGCGGCGTGGTCGATGGCGAACGGCATGTGCCGCATGCGCAGGCGCGGGTGGCCGCGCTGGTCGCTGTAGGTGGTGGGGCCGCCGAAGCGCTGGATCAGGAAGTCGCGCAATCGCACGCGGGCCTCTTCCATGTATGGCGCGATCGCGGCGGGGTCGTTCGCATCAACGCCATGCTCGTGCGCGAGGTGCTGGCGGTACATCGGGCCGAGGATGTCGTCGGCGGGGATAGCGTCGTAGAAGCCGCGGGTCAGCAGATCGAAGCCGTCGGGGCCGAGGCGGTCGTACACGGTGGCGTTGGGGGGCGCGGGATCGGTCACGCGGAATGGTTGGCGCGCCGGGCCAGCGGCAGGCCGCACTCGGGGCACTTGTCCCCGGTGGGTTCGCTCAGGTCGTAGCCGCAACCGGGACACCTCGGCCTTGGCACCGGGACCAACCAACGCAGCCCGAACTGGCCAAGCGTGACCAGCGCGATCGAACTGCCGACCATGACGATCGGGATGGCGAACCACGAGAGCTCGAAGTATCGCGGCTCCATGTACATGCCGCTGGCGGCGAACTTCTGGATCTGGCGGAACTCGGGGATGCGGATCGCCGCCCACGCCAACGCACCAATCAGCAGGATGATCGCCAGCGTTCGGAGGAATACTCGAACGCGCCACCGCATGGCGATGATGTCCGTCGCGCTCGGGCCGATCATGGCTCAGCCTCCTTCGTTGGTCGGATCGTCTCGGGGCACGCCCCTCAGCCGGACGCCACACTCGGGGCACTTCTCTATCGCGCTGCCCGTGTCGATGGGATAGCCGCACGATGGGCAGCCGACGCCCGGGCTGGGCACGAGCCATCGCGCGACGGTGGGCTCGAAGAGCAGCAGCGCGATGCCGCCCCCGCCCTGCACGAAGAGCGAGGCGCCGGAAACCGCCAGGTAGTACCACTCGAACCCGCCCGGCCCGCTTTGCATAAAGAACCACGGCACCGATTGCGCCGCGTCTCTGATCGCCAGGATGATCAGGATGCCGGCCGCCACACGGATCACCAGCCGCGCGATCATGCGCATCCGCCTGAGCCATACACCGTCGGCGACGTCTTCCATCGGATCCCCCCGTGCGTCAGTGCCCGAACAGGTTCGTCTGCGCGAACATGCCCGACTCCTCGAAGTGCCGGATGGCCTCCTCGACCGTCGGGAAGATCCGCGTTGCCGTCTCGGTGATGAAGGGGCTGGGGGCCTTGGCCGGCCGCCAGACGACGTAGACCTCCTTGGTGTGCTCCCAGGCGTGCTGGAGCTCGCGTTCCACACCGCTGGAGAGCCCCGGGATGCCGCCGGGCAGTTCGGGGATGTAGCTGACGATCATGTCGCTCTGGTCGATAAGCTTGAAGTCGCGCATGTAGATCTGCCCGTCGATGTCGCCGGCGATGTCCAGGACTTCCCGGGTCCGCACGCGTAGCGGTTTGGCGCTGGCCTTGCCGCCGCCGAAGCTGTGGGGCGCGTGGTCGAAGAACTCCTGGCCCTGGCGGGCGGCCTCGAGGGCGCGGTCGAGCAGCAGCTTCTCGTCCACGTCGCCGGGGTCGAACGTGATGAACTGCTCGGCCAGCTTGGCGCGGAAGGCGTCGATCTCGGCGAGGACCTCGGGCATGTCCACCACGTGGCTCATGGGGAAGCTGGGGTAGACCTTGCGCATCTCGGGCCGGCACACGAGGCGGAACATGGTTCGCACGGTGCTGGCGTGGCGGCCGCGGCTGACGATGTAGAAGTCGCTGCCGGGCACGGCCTGGCTCATGAGCTCGGTGGCCAGGAGTTCTTCCTCGCGCCAGACCATGCAGTCCTTCATGGTCGCGTCGATCTCGTGGTCGCGGTGCAGGCGCTCGTGCACGGTCTCGATGTTGTCGACGAGGCAGATGAACAGGTCGGGCTTGAGCTTGGTGATCTGATCGAAGTCGAACGCGCTGAACAGGCCGTGGCGCCATCGGAACGTGGCGTGCGTGTTGACCAGCACGTTGGTCGCGTCGCGCGTTTCGCTGATAACGTCCTTGAAGGCCGCCCGGCGGAGGGAGTGCAGGCGGCTGAGGGGCAGGTCGAGGATGCGGCCGGGACGGACGTCGGGGGCCTCGGCGTACATCATGTCGCCCACGTTGAGCAGGTCGATGGACTCGCCCTGCTGGCCCGCGAAGGCGGCCACCTCGTCGAGGTAGGCCTTCTTGTCCAGCCCGATCTGCCCGGTGACGATGGCCCGCATGCAAGCCTCCAACGGTGAAACGCCGCCGAAGCGACAGCCTGAGCCCAGCCCCCGAAGAAGCCCCAAGGATCTTCCCGGAGGGGCAGTGTATGACCCCCCAGCGGCCACACTTGACCGAACTGGATCGTCCTATAGGGCGTAGCTACTCTTGGAACTGGACTCGGTGCGGCGGACCAGGGGGTATCGCTGGCCGAGGTCTTCCGATGCGACTTGCCCTGAAGGTCTCTCTCGGATGTATTTTCTCAGGGCAGGAGTCGGAAACGTGAAGATTTATGTTGGTAACCTCCCGTATGACACCTCCGAGGGTGCTCTTCAGGAACTGTTTGGCGAGTTTGGCGAGGTCGACAGCGTCTCGCTCATCATGGACCGCGAGACCGGTCGTCCCCGTGGCTTCGGCTTTGTCGAGATGACCGACGACGCCGCGGCCCGCAACGCGCTGGAAGGCCTGAACGGCAAGGACTTCGGCGGCCGTCCCCTGACGGTCAACGAGGCCAAGCCCCGTGAGGGCGGCGGCGGTCGCGGCGGCTTCGGCGGTGGCCGGGGCGGCGGTGGCGGCGGCTACGGCGGTGGTCGTGGCGGCGGCGGTGGTGGCGGTGGCGGCGGCTGGGGCCGTCGCTAAAGAACCACGGGCCCTCGATCCCGATAAAAGGAACCTATGACAACCATCCCATCTGCTCCCCCCGCGGTCGTCCGCCGTGACGCCGAGGCAAGGGCTACAGCCCGCGCTGCGGCCAAGGCGGTCGAAGATTACGGTCCGTTGCCACTTGGCCAACGGATCGCAAACCTGATCTTCATACTCGTGCCGCTGTGCGCGCTCGTCTGGGCGATCGTGTACGCCTGGGGCGTGGGGGTGGGATGGACCGAACTTGGGCTGATGACCGGGCTCTACCTGGTCACCGGCTTCGGCGTGACGATCGGTTACCACCGGTTGTTCACGCATAAGTCCTTTCGCACCGGCCCGATCATGACCACCATCCTCGGTGTGCTCGGATCGATGGCCAGCGAGGGGCCGATCATCACCTGGGTGGCCCACCACCGGTGCCACCACCAGCACAGCGACGCCGAGCACGATCCCCACTCGCCCCACGGCCACGGCTCGGGGTTCAAGGGGCTCGTCAAGGGCTTCTTCATGAGCCACGTGGGCTGGATGATCGTCGGCGGCCGACGCGATCTGAAAAAGTACGTGCCCGACCTCGAGGCCGACCCGCTGATTCGTCGCCTGAGCAACATGTTCCTGGTGTGGATGGCCATCAGCCTGCTGCTGCCGGCCGTGCTGGGCGGGCTGATCACCATGAGCTGGTGGGGCGCGTTCCTGGGCTTCGTGTGGGGCGGGCTCATCCGCATCGCGGTGGTCCACCACATCACCTGGAGCGTCAACAGCGTGTGCCACATCTGGGGCAGCCGCCCCTTCGACAGCCACGACGAGAGCCGCAACAACGCCATCGTGGGCGTGCTGGCGCTCGGCGAGGGCTGGCACAACAACCACCACGCCTTCCCGACGAGTGCCCGCCACGGCCTGAAGTGGTGGCAGTTCGACAGCAGCTACCTCATCATCAAGGCGATGGAGAAGGTCGGCCTGGCCCGCGACGTGAAGGTGCCCAGCGCCGAACGCATGGCCCAGAAGGCGATCGCCTGATCTGAATCTGAACCGAAACTTCAAGAGCCGCCTGGCATGCCAGGCGGCTCTTTTCTTTCGTCGATCATGAAGAGTGTGCGAATGCCAGGAACGGGCTCAGCCCCCGTCATCGCCCTCGAGCTCACGCAGCACGGCGTCGAGGTCGAAGGTCTCTTCCTTCGGTAACTTGTCGCGCTGCTCGGCGGTCAGCAGGGCGCGGATGCGTTCGGCGAATCGCTCGTCGAGGTCCCGCCGGGCCTTGGCGGCGGCGGTGGACTCCTCTTCGGCCTTCTGGTACTCCTCGTAGAACTTCTCGTAGTCGCCGTCGGCGGAGTAGTCCCAGTTCTCCGAGACCTTCTGGGCGGCGTCGAGCGCGGCGGCCCAGCGGGCGTTCATCGCCACGGCCTCGCGCTCGTAGTGCTCCTCGATGCTCGCGATGTTGGTGCGCTGCTCGTCGGTGAGCGAGTCGAACTTCAGCACGGCGTCGCGGAGCTTCTCGAACTCGCCTGGGGCGTAGACCGTCGGATACAGGGCGGCGTTGTAGGCCTTGTCCCAGTCGCGGCGGCGGGCGCCCTCGAGCGTGCCGGCGATGCGTTGGGCGTAGCGATCGGAGATCGCCTTGATCTCCTCGCTGGACTTCTGGATCTGCTCGTAGGTCTTGGAGTACTCCTCCCACATGTCCTCGTCGTCCATGTCGGCGTTGGCCATGGCCTCCATCTGCGCGCGCACCGAGGCGAGCGTCTGGGTGACGAACCGTTCGGACGCGCCGGCCACCTCGTTCTCGTAGGCCAGCAGCGCGGCGGCGGTCGGGTCGTCCTGGTTGGTCAGGTCGACGGGGTCGCGCAGCTTCTGGCTGAGCAGCATCAGGTCGGCGGGCGTGTCGCCGTAGTTGGTGGCCATCAGGCCGCGGGCCAGCTCGCGCTGGCGGGCGCGGGCGACGCGGGCGTGGCCGGCCCGCTGCTCGTCGTTGAAGGCGAGCGCCTCGAGGTCGCCCACGAATCGGTCGCCGAGCTGGATGCCGCGCTCCATGAATCTCGACGAGACCTTGGACATGTCGCGCCAGACCTTCTGCATCTGCTCCTCGTCCTCGTAGTCCATCGACTCCTGGAGCTTCTCGTACACGCCCTTGACCGTCTCGGCCGCGTCGCGGTACTGGCCCAGGTACTCGCGGTACATCATCCGGGCCATCTCGGCCTGGTCCTCGTCGAAGGCCATGAGGTCGAGGTACATGTCGGCCGAGGCGCGCTCGATGGACATGGCCATGAGCCACGACATCATCTCGTCGTCCTCGTCGTACGCCTCGTCCTGGTATTCGACGAGCGAGCCCGACGAAACGCCCGACACGACACCGGCCCCGTGCGCCCGGGCCACCGAGAACGGCAGCCCCGCCAAGACCATGAGTACACCGGCCGCGCCGAGCGTGAAGATCCGCCTGTCCATAGAACAACCCCTTCCGGCCGGAGACCCCGGCTATCTGTTGTACTCCCGCCGGGCGTGCGGGGTTTCGTGATTCTGCCGCCAGGCGGCGTGCGAGCCCGGGAAAGCGCCTCAGCCGCCGCCCATCTCCCGCAGCACGGCGTCCACGTCCACCCCATCGCCGCCCAGGTCGGGCATGGCCTCGCGCTGCGCGTCGGTCAGGGTCCGCACGATGCGCTCCACGAACCGGGCGTCGAGGGCATTGCGGTCGGCCTGCGCGTCCTTGGAGGCCTGGTCCTTCTCGCGGTACTTTGCCCAGAGGTCCTCGCTCCACTCGGTTCGCATGGCGTTCCGCGCGGCCTCGGCCTCGCCCATCGCGTCGATCCACCGCTTGTTCACCTGGTCGGCCTCGCGGTCGTACTGGGCCAGGAGCGACGCGATCGCCTCGCGCTGCTCGTCGCTCAGATCCTCGAGGTCCATGGCCGCGTCGTGGGCGCGGTGGGCGTCGGTTGGGGCGTACACCTCGGGCCAGCGGGCGCGCTTGACGGCCAGGTCCCACTTCGAGCGGCGATCGGCGGGCAGCGCGTTGTGCACGGCCCGGGCGTGGCGGTCGGCGGCGCCGTTCAGCGAGGCGGCCATCTTCATGATGGCGGCCTGCATCTTGTCCTCGGTGTCGCCGTCGCTGTCGCCCGCCATGAACTCCTCGAGCATGGTGCGGTAGCGGGCGACCGTCTCGACGACGAACGGCCCGCACTCGCGCTCCAGCTCGCGCTCGTAGGCCAGCAGGGCCTCGCCGGCGGGGCCTTCGCGCTCACCGGCGAGCACGGGCGGGTCCATGGTGCGGCCGATGCGCACCAGGTCGATGGCGCCCGGGCCACCCTGGGCGCCCACGAGCGACACGGCCAGCTCGCGCTCGCGGGCGCGCACGACGCGCTGGTGGCCGGCCTGCTGCTCCTCGGTCACGGCCAGTTGGCCCAGGTCGCCCACGTACTGCTCGCCGAGCTTGATGGAACGCTCGAGGAACGCCATGATGACGCGCATGGCGTCGCGCATGAGCGCTTCCATCTTCTCGAAGTCGCCGCCGGCCTGCTCCTGGGCCTTGCGCATCACGTCGCGGGCGGTGACGGCGGCGGCCCGGTACTTCTCGTAGTAGTCGCGGTACATCTCCATCGCCAGCTCGCGCTCGAGCTCGTCCAGTTGCATCAGCTCCGCGTAATACCGGGCCGAGTCGCGGTCGATGCTCAGCACCATCATCTCGCGCAGCTCGGGGTCGTCCTCTTCCTGGCCCGGCTCGCCGGCCTCCTGGGCCAAGACGACCGCGGCCCCCACCGGCAGGCCCACGCCCCCCAGTGGCCAGCTCGTCACAAGAACGGCACCGATCGCCCCGAGAACCATCCGACTCGTCAGCATACATGACCCCTTCCCGCCGGAGAACCCGGCTCAGGGTTGTAGGGCAACAGGGCCCGGAAGTTGCACCCACCCACTCCGTGGGGCGTTCTCCCACTCCGTGGGGGGGTTCTTCCACTCCGTGGAGGGGCTCTCCCACTCCGTGGAGGGGTTCTTCCGCTCCGTGGAGGGGTTTTCTACCATGCCCCCATGCAGATCCTCGCCCCAGCCACGATCCTGGCACTCCTGGCCATCGGCGTGTGCCTGCTGGCCGGGGTCTGGGCGGTGCTGTCGTCGCTCGGCCGCGGCCGGGGACAGGTCGGCCGGGGCGCGCGGGAGGCCGCCGCGCACGCCCAGAGCGCCTGCGGCGTCTGCGGGCACGCCTGCGACCCGAAGGCCACCACCTGCCCCGAGTGCGGCACGCCCTACGCCGTGGCGGGCATGGCCACGCCCGCCCTGCTGGTGCGCGGCGGGGCCCCGGTGTGGCTCTGCGCCCTCCTGCTGGCGGTGCCGGCGGTCGCCGGGGCGTACCTCCTGTACACCGTTG
The DNA here is from genome assembly GCA_030426395.1 of Phycisphaerae bacterium. Classification (GTDB taxonomy): domain Bacteria; phylum Planctomycetota; class Phycisphaerae; order Phycisphaerales; family UBA1924; genus JAHCJI01. The sequence continues at coordinate 25,517 of JAUHYE010000013.1, read as the reverse complement.
CATACCGGGCCGTCCCCATGATCGCCACGCCGGCCCCGGCGGCGAACGCCAACCGCAAGGCCCTGCTCCAGCTCTCCCACACGCGTGGCGTCGGCGGGGCGGCGGGCTACATGCTCACCATCATGGTGGACGGCAACGGCGCCGAGCAAACCACCGGCGCCCCGCCCAACGAGCGGCACGACTTCGTGCCCACCAGCGGCCGGGGGCACCTGCTCATCGATATCGGCGGCCAGTCGCAAGGCCTGCTGCTGCACGACTTCCAGTCCGATCGCTGGCAGGTCCACGCCCGCCAGAACCCGTCCTCGGCCACGCCCACGACCGGCACGGGCCTGGAAGCGGGCGTCGCCGCCATGTTCGCCCACATCGGCCTCGACCAGCGGCCCTTCGCCGACGCCGAGATGCACGAGGCCGCCCAGTGGTTCACCTACACGCACGGCGACCCGCCCCCCAACGGCTTCGCGGCCGTCGGCCCCGCCGGCGAGTCGAGCGGGCCAAACGACACCGCGCTCGTCCAGAACGGCCGGCGCAGCGAATCGCTCAGCTACGGGACCATCGGTGCCCCCGCGCCGACCGTCTCGCCCATGGCCAGGCCCGCCGGCCTGGGCGCCGCGAGCCTGCCGGTCCTGGCGTGGATCATCGGCCTCGTGCTGCTGGTGCGGGCGCGGCGGCGGGTGGTGCGGGGGGGTGTGCGAGCGGGCGTTTCGGGTTCTTGAACGCTCCGGTTGGGTGTTCTTGGGCGCTCGCTGTGCTCGCTTGGCGGCCTAACGGCCGGGCCGCAGAAGCGGCCGCGCCGGGACATGCGCCCTGCGCCCGAAGACGGGCTTGTGCGGATGCCCCGTCGTTTGTGCTTGGTCGCCTCGGCGGCGGGCCCATGCACCGGAGCATGCGCCCTGCGCCGAGGACGGCTTGTGCGGATGCCCCGTCGCGGGGCAACGGCGCGGGCCCGACAACGCTGTTGATTGCGACGGAGCATACGCCGAGCGAGGTCTTCCGAGCGACAGCGCATGCGGAGGCGCGGCGGCTGAGCCGCCCGGGCGTTAGCCCGCAAGCGAGCAACGCGAGCGCCCAAGAACACCCAACCGGAGCGCAGCTCTGGCGCGGCCGTCTTCGGCCCCGCCAGAGCGTGGAACGCCCGTGACGGTCTGATCCGGAGCGTCTTCACCCCCCCGCGGAGCGGGTTAGCCGGCTTCCTTGTCCGAAGCCTGCACCGGCGCGATCGCGCCCCCGACGCTCGCCTGGTTGCCCGCGGCGCCCAGCGGCAGGGTGATGGGCGACGAGTACGTGCTCGCCCCGCCCACGCGTTCGCCCCGCACGCGGTAGCTCACGCCCCGCACGCCGCTGGGCGTGGCCTCGTCGACGAACTTCCGCTGCGGCACGGTCGCGATCGTGTCCCACGGGCCCTGCACGCCATCGACGCCGATCACGCGGCGCTGCACGGCGAACACCGTGCCGCCGTGCCGCGTCCCGCCCCACGTCAGATTGGCCCGGCCCTGCGTGTCGAGGTTGATCCTGAGTTTCGACGGCGTGGCGGGCTTGCCGAGCGGGGCCTTGTCCCTGGGCGGCTCGACCGACGCCGCGGCGTAGACGGCGCCCGGCTGGGGGCTGTTCTTGGCGAACGTAACGATGGATCGCAGGCACGAACGGCCGTCGCTTTCGGCGGTCTTCATCGCGCCCAGCCACGCGGTGTGCATGGCCTCGGCGTGCTGGCGTGCGGCCACCATGGCGTCGTAGGCGGCCCGGGCCGCTTCCGTGCTCGCCACCGCCGCGGCCGACTGGCCCGCGGCCACGCCGATGGCCGCGCCCTGATCGGCCCAGCCGTCCACGCGGCGTTCGAGGTATTCCAGCTTCGCGACCTTCGAGTACGGCAGACGCATCACGCGATCCTCCGGACCGACCGGCTACCGACCACCGGCAGCCGCCGCCCACGCCCACAGCATCGGCCGCTCGGCGGCGGGGCTTGAGCCAGAATCCGGGCGAACGGCCACGTTCTCGGGGCGAATCGCGAAAAACCAAGCAGAACCCACGCTTTTTCGGGCCCGGCCATCGCGATTTTTTTCCCGATCATCGTGAGTCACGCGCCGACTCACGATGATCGGCGCTCGACCCACGACGATCGCGCGGTGATTCGCGACGTTCGGCCCCCGGCCCACGACGTCCACGCGGCGCACGGCGCGGTTCGGCGGGCGGAGCACGACGATCGCGGCGCGAACGGCGCGGTTCGCGCCACATTCCGGGCACGCCGCGCCGGGGTCGAGCCCGCCCAAGCTATACCCGCACCCAACACACCGCCCGCGCCACCGGCGCCGGGCGCGGCGCACCGCGCGCACGCCGCGCACGAGGGCGAACAGCAGCAGGGCGTAGAACAACGTGTTGAGAAGGAAGCCGGGCCAGAGGGGGAGCAGGGGGAGGGCGAAGCGGTCGAGGGGGCTGAAGTCGACACCCCGGACGCCCCCGGCGGGGACGAGCGGGCGTTGCGAATCCCAGAGTTGGATGCCGCCGTCCAGCGACACGATGGATGGCTGGGCCAGTTCGTCCACGCGAGCCAGTCGGCCGATCATCCCAGAAGTTTGCCAGAAACCTTCCGGCAGGACCTTGAGCTGCGCGTGATGGGCGCCAACCTCGAGCGCCGGGCGTGGCCAGCCGACGCGGATCACGAAGAGCGTCTCCTCGATGCTCTCGAGGGACCACATGTCCTCTTGATGCCACAGGTCGGTGCCGCTTTCCAGCACGCGCCAGCCGGTTCGCGTTGGCCAGACCTCGAACAGCTTGTACGGGAACGGGTAGTCGGGCAGGCCGGGAAGGCGTTGGCCCTGATTGCGGTGCCTCCGCCACGCCGCATCGGCGTTGATGCGCGGCGCCATCGGGGGGATCACGCTTGGCTCATAGTCGTCGGTCAGCACGCGGTGCCAGTACGCGTTGGCAGGATCGATGCCGATCTGACCCGAGCGTATGGTGGTGTCGATATCAAATCGGTGCGCTCGCTCGTGGTCGATGGGCCAGAGGATCTCTGGCACATACTGGCGCGGTGGGCTGGAGACCCCGCTGGCCAACCTGAACTGCGCCGCGTGGATCGCCCACGACGTAAGAACCGTCGCGACCACCCCCAGCAGGACGAACACGAGAGCGGTGCGGATGGCCCGGCGGCAACGCATGGCGAGAGCCTACGTCGCGGCGGCGGGCCCGGTCGCCATGCGGGCGCCCGCCTGCGCTCCGCACTCGGGGCAGGCCGCGCCGGGATCGAGGCCGTCGCGGCTATAGCCGCACACAACACACCGCCCGCGCCGCCGGCGCAGCGCGCGACGCACCGTGCGCACGCCGCGCACGAGGGCGAACAGCAGCAGGGCGTAGAACATTGTGTTCAGAAGGAAGCCGGGCCAGAGCGGGAGCAGGGGGAGGGCGAAGCGGTCGAGGGGGTGGAAGGATGTGGGAAGATTGAGCGCCCTGAGGGGTGCGACCGGCGTGCCGCGCCACAATTCGATGCCGCCCGTGAGCGAGACCTTCGGCTGGTCGGCCAAGGGGGACACGCTCTTGTGGCCGATGATGCTCGAGCCGGGTCCCGGTGCTCTCGGAAAATCCTCCACGAGCTCGGCGTGATGCGCGCCGCACGCGAGCGCGGGCCGCGGCCACCCCGCCAGCACGACGAACAGCGACTCTTCCGTCCAGTGGTCGGGCGGCAGCAACGTGGTGCTGTAGATGCGGGCCCAGCTGTGCAGCACGCGCCAACCGAAGCGCGGGTGGCCGAACTCGAAGAGCGCGTGCGGGAAGGGGTAGTCCGGGATCGGGGGAGCGCGGTCGGCCCGGACGCGGTACCGCCGCCAGGCGCCATCGGCATCGATTCCGGCCGCCTTTGGCGGGGCCGGATCCTGGAATGCCCAGAGCCAATACGCATCATCGACCGCCGGCTCGCCGTCGCGTGCGGTTGGGTTGATGCCATGCTCCCGCGCGAGGTCGTGCTCGACGGGCCAAGGGACGCTCGGCACGAACAGGATCGTCTGGTTCCTGCCCGCCCACGCGCGTCGGAACTGCACCGCGTGGATCGCCCACGACGTAAGAACCGTCGCCACCGCCCCCAGCAGGACGAACACGAGAGCGGTGCGGATGGCCCGGCGGCAACGCATGGCCAGAGCCTACGTCGCGGCGGTGGGCCCGGCCGCCATGCGAGCGCCCGCCTTCGCCCCGCACTCGGGGCACGCCGCGTCGGGATCGAGGCCGTCGCGGCTATAGCCGCACGCGATGCAGCGCCCGCGCCGCCGGCGCAGCGTGCGACGCACGATGCCCGGCACCCGCAACACGCCGAAGAGCAGCAGGGCGTAGAACAATGTGTTTATGACAAAGCCGGGCCAGAGGGGGAGCAGGGGGAGCGCGAAGCGATCGAGGGGGTCGTGGGGTGTTTGCCACGGGCCGCCCTGGGTGTTGGGCCCGCCCGACCCGTGCCACAGCTCGACGCCGCCGCGCAGCGAGGCCTTCGGCGGGCGCGCGAGCACGGCGCGGCTTGCAAGCTCGTAGTGGATGACGCGGGGGGCCTTCTCGTACGAAATGTCCTCGAAGAGCTCGGCGTAGTGGGCCCCGCTCTCGAGGGCTAGCAAGGGCCACCCGGCCCGGACGACGTTGAGCGCCTCGAAGGAAGCGTGCTTCGGCGCGAGGTGGGCGTCGCTGGTGACCTCGGCCTCGCCGGCCAGCACCCCCCAGCCGGTGGCCGAATTGGGATCCTCGACGAGCGGGAAGGGGAAGGGGTAGTGCGGCGTGGGCGGCGAGCCGCTGGCGATTCTTCGATGGCGACGCCACGAGCGATCGGCGTCGCGCAGGCGCGATGCGGTCTGTGGCGATCGCGGGTGCTGCTCGATCATCCACCGGCCGAACCAATGCTCGGGGTCGAGCACGGGCTGGCCCGGCCGGGCGGTGGTGACGATGCCGTACTCGGCGATGCGGCCGCCGTCGACCGGCCAGGGCATCCGCGGCACGCGGGCGATCTTCGAGAAGCTGCCGGCGGGCGAGGGCACGAGCGCCGGCCCCGGCGAAGCGCGCGAGAAGCGCACGGCGTGGATGGCCCAGGATATCAGGATGGTCGCCAGCGCCCCCAGCAGGGCGTAGACGAGCACGGTGCGGATGGATGGGCCCCCACGCATCGGCGAACGTTATGACGCCGGGGCCGCGCGGGGTTCCTGGCGCGGCCGCGGCTTTTCCCCGCACTCGGGGCAGGTGGCGCGTGGAGCGAGCCCGTCCCGGTCGTACCCGCACACGGCGCAGCGCCCGCGCCGCCGACGCCGGACGCGGACCAGTGCGCGCACGGCACGCGCGGGGGCGAACATGAGAAGGGCGTAGAAGAACGTGTTTAGAAGGAAGCCGGGCCAGATGGGCATGAGCGGCAGCGCGAAGCGGTCGATGGGGTCGTACGTCGCGACGGTGACGCTCTGGGGCCAGCGCTGGGTGGACGCCCAGCCGAAGGGCGCGTACCCGCCGTGCAGCGAGAGGGCCGGCGTGCGGCCGAAGGCGTCGGCCGTAGCGGGGCCGGTCGCCAGCCCCGGGTGCACGAGGCCGAACGACCCGCCGTAGCTGGCGTGCGTCATGGCGTGGGCGGGCCAGCCGCAGCGGATGCGGACCACGTGCTCGCGCGTGAGGCGCGCCGGCGGCGGCGGGCCGCCCTGGGCCTCGAAGCGCTTCATGCCCACCAGGGCGAAGACCTCCCACCGCCAGCCGGCGCGCTCGTGCTGGGCGTGCCGGCCGATCACCACCCAGATCGAGTGGGCCCAGTCGCGGCCCGCGGGGACGACGCGGTGGGCCGACCAGGGCGGCGCGGCCACGACCATGGGCGCCTCCTTGGGCACCGCCAGCGGCTCGATGCCGCGGAGGATGTCGTTGGTCAGCACGCCCGCCCGGACGACCCGCCAGTGGCGCCAGCCGTGGATCGCCCACGACGAGAACACGGTCGCCAGCGCCCCGAGCAGGGCGAACACGAGCACGGTGCGGATGGCGGGGCCCCCACGCATGGCGTCAGGGTACCGGGCGCCGGCCGGCCGGGTTCACGCCTTGGGCTCGCGGCCGCACTCGGGGCAGGGTGTGCTTGGCGCGAGGCCGTCTAAGTTATATCCGCAGGCCGGGCAATACCCGCGCCAGCGGCGCACGAGCACGCGGATGGGCCCGGCGCCGTGCACCAGCAGCGCCAGCAGCGCGGCGGTGAGCCCGGTGTTGACGAGGAACCCCGGCCAGATCGGCCGCAGGGGCAGGGCGGACCGCGCGAAGGCGGTCGTGCCCGGCGTGGCGCCCTGGTGGAGCGTGAGGCCAAAGACATAACTCACCGGCGGGGCGGTGGCGGTGGGCGATGGCGACGAGCCGCTGCGCGGCAGCGTCGCGTGGTCGGCGTAGCGCATCGCGAGCATCGGCCAGCCGGCGCTGAACTCGGCGAGCATGTCAAGGGTGGAGTCGTATCGACCGGCGTGCTCCCAACTGACGCGCGCGAAGCTGGCCCGGGCCCGCCAGCCCCACAGCCGCGTGCCGCCCTGGCGGATGGGGTGGATGGTGGTGCCCCCGCTGGGCGCGTGCGCCGCGCGCTCGGGGCGCAGCTCGGCCCACTCTTGGTCGGTGAAGCTGCCCGCCGCGGGCGAGCCGGCGAGCTCGAGCATCACCCCCGCCCCGGCTAGCCGCGGCTCGTGCACGCGGTGGATGGCCCAGGCGACGGCGACGGTGATGGCCGACGCGAGGGCGAGGTAGATGGCCATGGCGATGATGACGCGGATCGGCCGCATTGGTGGGTGGTACGGGCGGCGGGCGGTGCGGGTTGCGACCGGGCCGTGCTGCTACGCCGGGGGATCTTCGCGTGGCGCGGCGTGGAGCGATCCGAGCTGCTCGGGCGTCAGCAGGGCCCGGACGCGACCGATCGTCGCTTTGTCCAGTTCGGCGCGCTGCGCCTCGGCCGCGTCGGCGCGCTCGATCTGCGTGTTCCACGCGGTCCACTCGTCCGCGCGTTCGGCCGCGTCGCGCGCTTCGATGGCCTTGGCCCAGGCCTCGTTGATCGCCGATGCCTTCGCCTCGTGCTCGGCCATGATCGTGTCGAGCTGCTCACGCTGCTCGGGCGTGAGGTCATCGAGGCGATCGGCCGCCTCAAGCGTGCGCTCGGCCTGGCTCAACGCGTAGACCCACGGCCACTCGTGGCGCTTGACGGCCAGGAGCCACCGGGGCTTGTCCGCCTCGGGCAGGGCTTCGGCGACCAGGGCCTTGTACCTGTCGTTGATCGCCTTGGCCCGCTCATCTCTGGCCAGCACCGTTGCACGCTCGCCGTCCAGCCGCTCCATTTCTTCGTCGGTCGGGAAGCCCTCCTCGTCGAGCTCGATCTCACGCGGCTGGGCGGGCTCGCCCTCGGGCGGATTCGCGGCGAGGTGAGCGAACTTGGGCATGCCGGCGACATACTTCTCGTAGAGCGGGTCGATCTCCAGCTCGTAGCGCTGCAAGACCTGTCGGATCGACACTTGGTCCACGCCGGCCTCGAAGGCGATCGCGACGAGGTCGAGGCCCAACGGGTTGGAGTCTTCGAGGAACGCGGTGGCCTCCCGCCGCCTGGCCATCTCGACTCGACCGAACGAGTCCGCCCGCCCGGCCCCGGCCGCGATGGCCTTCAGCTTGATGAAGAGGGCCTCCTGCATCTGGCCGACCTGGTCTTCCATCGCGAGCATGTCCCACGAGGCCTCGACCGCGCCATCCTTCCTTGTGACCGCGTTGGTCTCAACGAGGCGATCGGTGTACGCCTCGTGCGCAGCGGCCGCCTCCCGCCGCGCGGTGCCATCGAGTTGCAAGAGGCTCAGGAAATACGCCATCTCGCCGGCGTCGACCCACAGGATGTCGGTCAGGCTGTCCATCATCTGCGACTCGTCGAGCACCTCCTGGCCGTGGGCCATCGAGGCGATCGTGAGCGTGACGCACACGAGTGCGAGGCGGATGGTGTGCATGTCGTCTCCTTATTGGCCGGCAGGCGGCAGCGGCGCCCGCCACAGGCCGTAGGGCTCGCGGGGCATGAGGCCGTCGAAGCTGAATCTCTTGGTCTCATGGATGCGGCTGGTGGTGACGTGCACGCCATCGGGCGTGACGGCGAGGCTGTCGGGCCAGGCGAGCAGGTCGTAGCCGACGAGGACGCGGAGGTCGCCCTCGGGCGTGAGATACATGATGGCGCCGTGCTCCAGGGCGGTGAAGTACACGTTGCCATCGGCGTCGGCGGCCATGCCATCGGTGACCACGCTGTGCCGGACCGCGACCACCGCCGAGGCGATCTCCCATTCGCTGGTGTCGAAGTCGGCGAGCACCGCCGCGGGAATCTTGTACAGCGTCCGCCCGGTCAGCGCCTGGTAGTAGACGAAATCATCCGCCGGGTTGTACGCGATGCCATCGGCGTGGATCTGCGGGACCGCTCCGCGGGGGGTCTGGCCCACGCGGAGTTCGCGGCCGTCGATCATGGGGACCACGTCCTTCTCGGCCTTCGTGCTCTGGTGATTCGCCAGCACGCGACGGGACTGGTTGGTGTTCAGGTCGACCACGACCAGAGCACCCAATCCAGAATCGGTGATGAACGCGACGTTGCGCTGCACGTCGATGCGCACGTCGTTGAGGTAGCTCTTCTCGGGCGCGATATCGCTATCGAAGCGGATGACGCGGACCACCCGGTCGGTGTCCAGATCGACCTCCACCAGTTTGGCCGCGCCTGGGACCACGCCCTCGAAGCGCGGGCTGGCGGGGTCGAGGATCCACAGCCGGTTGCGTGCGTCCACGTACACGCTCTGCACGCACACGAAGCGGTAGGCGGGGTCGGGATCGAGATCGCCCTCGACCGGCGGCCAGCGGTTCCACTGGCCATCGGGGTACGGGCGGTGCGCGCCATCGACCAGTTCGGCCACGGCCCAGCGGTAGGGGCCGTGCCAGTTGGGATAGCTCACGAAGACGCGGCCGGTGTCGGTGGCGGCGACGCCCGTCCACTGGAAGCCCGGGCTCATGAGGATGGGCTCGAGGCGCGAGGGGTCGTAGTCGGGCGGGGTGCGTTGTACCGACACACCGACCTGATCTTCGCCGGGCGGCGTCGCGTGGCAGCCGCCGAGCGCGAGGGCCAGGGCGAGTGCGGGCATGGACACGGCTCGGAGTGCTCGTCGCATGGCCCAAGCCTATAGAGGCCGGCCTCGCGGGCCTACGCTGCAAGGCTGGAACCCCCCAACCCGCACAACCCCCCACCGGAGGTGGCGCATGGCCGTACTCGTCGACGCTGAAACCAAGGTCATCTGCCAGGGCATCACCGGCTCGTTCGGGGCCGTCCACACGCGCGGCTGCCTGCACTACGGCACCAAACTCGCCGGCGGCGTGACCCCCGGCAAGGGCGGCACCAAGGACGACAACGGGCTGCCCATCTTCGACACCGTCAAGCAGGCCGCCGACGCGACGGGAGCAACCGCGACCATGATCTTCGTGCCGCCGCCTTTCGCCGGCGACGCGATATTGGAAGCCGCCGACGCAGGACTGCGGCTCATCTGCTGTATTACAGAAGGCGTGCCGGTGCACGACATGGTCCGCGTGCGCGCGGCTCTCGACACCATGAACATGGCAGCCCGCGGCGCCGACGTGCACCCCACGCAGGACCTCTTCACGCTCATCGGCCCCAATTGTCCTGGAGTGATTACGCCGGGACCCAAGACCGGCAACGGCACGAGCGCGAAGGACCCCTACACCAACGCCGGCTGCAAGATCGGCATCATGCCCGGCTACATCAACACGCACATCAGCGAAGCCAAGTGCACGACCGGGAAGGCCGTCGGTATCGTGAGCCGCAGCGGTACGCTGACCTACGAGGCCGTGTGGCAGTGCTCGCAGCTGGGCATCGCCCAGAGCACCTGCATCGGCATCGGCGGCGACCCGGTGCGCGGGCTGAGCCACGTCGACTGCCTGCGACTCTTCGAGAACGACCCCGACACGCACGGCATCCTGATGATCGGCGAGATCGGCGGCTCGGACGAAGAGGACGCCGCCCGCTACGTCCGCGAGCACGTCACCAAGCCCGTCGCGGGCTTCATCGCCGGCCAGACCGCCCCCCCCGGCAAGCGCATGGGCCACGCCGGCGCCATCATCAGCGGCGGCGAGGGGACGGCGGCGGCCAAGATCGCCGCGATGGAAGACGCGGGCATCACCGTGGCCCGCAGCCCCGCCGAGATGGGGCAGGCGATGGCCAGGGCGATGGGGCTGGAGCTGGCGGCGGTCTAAGACGCCCGGCCCTGGGTATAAGTTCTCTTGCACGAGATCCCGCTTTCTGGTAAGCTGTCCTCGATCGATCCCGATCCAGGAGGACTTCCCATGCCAGCCAACCGCCGCATCCGCCCCGCGTTCGTCGTCCTTTCGGTCGCCGGCTTCGCCGCCGCCGCCCACTCGCAGAGCATCCAGATCGACGTGGCCGACGCCACGCTGTTCCCCGGCGAGTCGACCACGATCACCCTTTCGGCGAGCTACGGCGCTGGCGATTACGCCATCGCCGGCATCGCCACCGAGGTGGTCGACCTGCTCGGCCGCGGCGGATTCAGTGATTTGCAACTCATCGCGCCCATGGCCGGCCCGGGCACCAGCGCGGGCATGGTCGTGCCCAGCGGCGTCCAGGGCATCATCGCCGGCCAGCTCAACTTCCCGCCCGCCATGATCTACGCCGACCCGACCAACCCCATCGCTTTCTGGTCGATGACCTTCACCCTGGGCGACATCACGAGCCGCGAGATCCTCGACCTCGAGACGCGCACGACTCGCTTCGATGTGTACACCGATCGCATGAGCGGCCGCAGCGAGTCGAGGCTGGACGACCTGGTCGAGGGCCGGGGATCCATCATCCTCCTCCCCGCGCCCGGCGGGGCGGCCGTGCTGGGGTTGGGGGCGCTTGCGATGGGCCGGCGCCGGCGCTGAGCCCCACGGGCCGCGGCCTGAGGGGGCCGGTCCAGTATCATCGCGTATGACCGACACCCCCGAGCGCGGCCAGACCACATCCCACGACCCCCGCCACGACCCCGAACTGCCCGCACGCCTGCGCGCCGTCCAGGTCCGCACCAACGACCTCTTGCGGCTTCGGCTGGCCTTCGTCGCCCTCACGCGGCTGGCCGGGCTGGTCATGGCCGCGTCGTGCCTCATCCCGATCACCTCGTGGCTGGCCGAGGGCCTGTCCGACGGCGACCTGTGGTGGCTGGGCTACTACTGGCCGCGCATCGCCACGGGCGCGTTCCTGCTCTTCGGCGGCGGGCTCTTGCTCGCCCTGGGCGGCGTGCTGGCCCGGCTGCTGGTGCGCTCGCGGCCGGGCGTGGTGGCCTGCCCCATGTGCCGCTTCGAGCTGACCACCCTCGACCGCGGCAAGTGCACCGAGTGCGGCTACGAGGTCGACCCGGCCCTGCCCGCCTTTGCTCTCTCGCCGACCGAGCGCGTGCTGGTGGTGCGGCTGGCGGCCTTCGCCACGCTGCGGCTGGTGGCCTACGCCCTGCTGGCGCTCGGGCTGTTCTTCTTTGCGACCTTCCTGGCCAAGGCGTTCGTGCCCGGGGTCTTCACGATGTCGTGGGAGGAGGGCGCGACCATGTACCTGTGGCTGTTGTGGAGCGTGCTCGTGATCGCCATCGCCCTGGCCCTGCTGCTGGCCGCCGGCCCGCTGAGCGCCCTGATGGCGCCGAAGTGGTGGATCAAGACGCTCGCCGGATCGCGGACCGAGACGCCAAACGAGACGAAGACCGAAACGAAGACCGGCACCCAGGCCGAATGAGCCCGCGAACCCGCGCCGCTGCCCCGCCGTACCGCGATGCCATGGCGGACACGACGGGCGAGATCGGCTCCCAAGCAACCAACGACCACCAGAGGCTCATCGCCTTCCTGCACGGCCGCGACGTGCCGTGCCCGCTCTGCGGCTACAACCTCCGCGACCTGACCACCCCCACCAACACCACCCCCACCAACACCCCCACCAAGCCCACCAGGCCCGTCTGCCCCGAGTGCAACCACGACCTGGAGCTGACCGTGGGCGTCGACGGCCTGCGCATCGGCCTCTTCGTCGCCACGCTGGCCCCCTTCATGAGCGCCGGGCTGGCGGCCATCGCCTTGGGCACGATGGTGACGCTGGGCGAGCTGACCAGGGGCCAGCAGGGAGGTGGGCCCCCGCCCATCTTCCACCTCGTTACGCTGCTGGGCCTGGGCAGCGGGTCCATCGCGCTGGCCATCTTCTGGAAGCGCCGCCCCTTCCTGGCCCTGCCACCCGCGGCCCAGCGCCGCCTGGCGATGATCGCCTGGACGCTGCACCTGCTGCCGTTTCTGGGGCTGGTGATCCTGTTCCTGGCGACGTCGTAAGGACGCGGGTCCTCACGGGCAGCCGGCGTCGAACTCGTTCTGGAACGCCAGGAAATCGAACAGCGTCAGCTCGCCATCGCCGTCGAAGTCCGCGACCGGATCACCCGCGTCGAAGGCGTTCTGGAAGGCCAGGAAGTCGAACAGCGTGAGCTCGCCATCGCCGTCCAGGTCGGCCCGGCACACGCTCTGCACCTCGTACGCCCCCATATCCACGACGCCCACACCGGGCGAACCAACACCGGTATCCGGCGTGGCGGGGTCGTCCACCGCCCGGGCCAGGCCGGCGAGGTCCAGCGGCAGCGGCTCGCTGGTGTCGCCGTCGCCATCCAGGTCGTAGGTATCGGCGGGCAGCAGCGTCGTGTTGCCCGCGTCGATCACCGGCGAGCCGGCCAGCGGGCGAAGCTCGGTGTCGAGCATCGGGTGGGCGTCGATGTTGCCCTCGCCGGGATACCCGCCCACGACGCACGACCAGGCGACGGTGGCGGGGGCCGATGCGGACAGCCAGTCCGTCCCGTTGTCCACGACGCAGTTGCGTAGCACGATCGGCCCGGCATCGGCGGAGATGGCCCGGCCGATCGAGGCCTCGTTGCCCGCCAGGGTCACGTGGTCGAGCGTGGCGCCGCCGCCGGCGTGCACCGCCCCGCCCAGGGCCTGCGTGCCGGGCGCGCCCTGCACCGCCGTGTTGCCCGCGACCACGACGTTGACCATTTCCAGAGAGCTACTCGCGCTCACCGCGCCGCCGCGGGCCTCGAGCGTCCCGCCGCCGCCCACGTCGTTGGCGATCATCGAGCCGCTCACGACCGTCACGTCCGTGCCCGAGATCGCCCCGCCCACGGCCGTGCCGTCGCTGAAGTTGCGATTCTCGATGAAGTCGCAGCCCACGGCCACGACGGTCGCGGCGGCGATGGCGCCCCCGTGGTGCTCGGCGCCCTCGACCGTCCAGCCGATGTTGTTGTCGATGAAGTCGGTCCCCCGCGCGATGACGACCGACGCCGACACGGCCCCGCCCCGGGCCACGCCGCCCAGGGCGTCGTTGTCGCGCAGGATCGAGTCGACGAGGTTCACCGTCGAGCCCGCGGCCGAGATCGCCCCGCCCCGGCTTGGCGAATCGGCCTCGGACCACGAGCGGTTGCCCTCCAGCAGGCACCGCTCGAAGGTCAGCGCGCTGCGCTCGGCGTAGACGCCCCCGCCGCCGGAGGCCCCGCCGAAGCCCGCGCACGCCGTGCCGGTGGCGAAGTTGCCCCGCAGCACGCAGTCGACCAAGCGCGTCGCCGAGTCGCGGATGTGCAGGGCCCCGCCGTAGCCGTCCTGGAAGCAGTCGATCGAGCCGGTCGCGTTCTGGAAGAAGACGCAGTTGTCGAAGGTCAGGTCGGCCCCGGTGATGCGCACCGCCGCGCCGGCAAGCCCGGTGAAGCCGGCGATGGTCAGGTCTTCCACGCTCGTGCCCGAGTCGCCGGCCGCGAAGGTGATGGCGTGGACGATGCGCTCGTAGGGGTCGATGGGCCCCTGGAGCACCACGTCGGCCGGGTCGCCGGTTTCGCCCCGCAGGGTGAAGGCGACGCCCGGGGCGACCAGCGCCTCGTTGCCCGCACCGGTATAGGTGCCCGCCGCCAGCACCACCTCGTCGCCCACCTGGACGGCGTCCAGGGCCGCCTGGATGGTGGGGTACGCCGTGCTGGGCACCACCAGCGTGTCGGCCGCGGCAGGAATTCCGCACGCGGCCAGAAGGAGGCCCGCCCAGAGAGCCCGGTTCCTCGTCTCGAACCCCATCGCAACCCCTCCCCCGGCCACCCCTGCGGCCCGTATAGCCTGTGGCGCTTCTCCACGAAACCCACGGGCCTATACCGGCCCGGGCCCCGCGCTGTTGCACCGGAGCCTCCCGAGGCGGCGTGGCGCGCCTTGTGGGCCACCTTCGCCGATCGTGCCCACCCAAACAGGGGGATAGCCCCGATCGCCCAGGGGCGATACCGTTCGGCCGGATCACGCCGAGACAGGCCCGGAATCCGATCTCGGCTCGGGGGAAACACGATATGAGAGGCGTTCTGACGCTCGCGTTCGCGCTCATGGTGGCGTGCGCTCAAGGCTGCTGGATGTCGGCCACGTCGCACCAGTTGGGCGTCGTCCCGCTGCTCGGGGTGCTCGGCTCGGACGAGGACAAGGCGGTCCCGCCGCTCGACCTGGACCTGTACGCCATTCCAGAGGCCGAGCGCGCCGAGTACGAATCGGCCCAGGCGAAAGAGCGGAAGATGCACCGTGATTGGGCGCTGGGCAGCAACACCACGGGTGATGCGAAGGGCAAGCGCGACTCCAAGTCCACCGGGCCCGGACGGGAGGCCGCGTCAGAAATGCGCTTGCTCCCGCCGAAGAAGTATGCGCTCGTGCGCGTGGCCGTGTGGCGTCCCAAGAACGGCCACCAGGATCTCCCCTTCCTGTATTGGGACCGCAGCCTCCTGGACCCAAAGAAGACCGCCGAACTCGGCGACGCGTACATCATCGTCGACGTGTCGGGCATGCTGCTCAACCCATCCCTTGGCGCCAAGGACAACAACGAATACCAACGCCGCCTGCGGAAGATCAACGAGCTGCTGCTCACCGCCGCCCGCCACAACGGCGACACCTACTGGGGGATCATGATCGGCGAGCTGGAGGTGATGGACGCGATGGACGGCGTCAGCGACGCCCTGATCGGCGGCGGCATCCCCGGTGTCTTCGTGTCGCCGGTCGTCGGGGCCACCTTGACCGGCGCAGGCCTGCTCCTGAGCATCTACAACGAGCGATTCCTCGACGGGCTGGACGTCAACGACTACACCACGATGCAGGAGGCCGCGGACCTGTACCGCGAGGTGCTGTCCCTGGAGATCGACGAGATGATCGCGGCCGCCAGTCTGGACACCCTGACCACCGACGAGGTCCTCGAGAAGGCCAAGGCCTACGCCTTCTCGTTCTCGATCAAGGGGGCGATGCACGCGGTGCGCGAGCAGAACCGCGACACCAAGGAGCGGATGGAGAAGGGCAACTCGGCCTGGGGCGACCTGTTCGCCGCCAACCGCGAGAAGGCGAACCTCAACGCCCGAACCCAGCAGTTCGAGCAACAGACACAGATGCTCGAGGCCCAGGCGGAGATGCTCCGCGCCCAGAACGCGGTGCGGGCCCTGGAAAAGCAGTTGGAGGGCTATGGCCAAAGCGAGAACCGGGGCCAGGGCGAAGTCCAAGGTGGCCAGGGCGGCCAAGAGCCCGCCAACGGCGAACGCCAGCCGCAAACCCAGCCCGAGCCCCAGCCCGATCCGGACCCGGCCGAGGCACCCGCGAAGCCCGAGCCCGGCGGCAACGGCGCCTCCTGAACGAGACGCAACGCCATGGACACACCACACCCCGCTGCTGCCCCGACACCTCCACCAGCACCAGCACAAGACCCCAAACCCCCAGGCCCACCCCCAGGCTCCGACGACGCCCGGGCCCTTGCCATCGCCCTGCAGGACCAGGTGCTCAAGGCCTGGGACATCTACATCAAGTTCTACACCGTCTTTCACACGGTCAACTTCGTGGCCCTGGGTTTGGTGGTCGAGAAGGTGCACGAGCCGTGGAGCCGGCTGTTCATCGCCGCGGCCTTCGTCGCCCAGAACGCGACCTCGAGCGTCACCGGCCTGGCCATGGGCCGCTACACGAAGCGGGTGGCCGCCCAGCAGGAAGATCTGGGCTTCGGCCAACTGGTCCACTACCGCAAGGCCGGCTGGTGGGGCGGCTTGGGCAACGCCCTGGGCCACTGGGTCATCAGCGTGCTGTGGATCCTGCTGGTGGCCTGGGCCTTCGTGCACGCCGCGCCGGACACCACGACGACCGAGACCCAGAGCACGACGATGACCACCACCTCCAGCACCACCCCCGCCAGCACGACCACCACCACGACCTCGACGACGACCTCGACCACCCCGGGCACCACGACCGAATCACGCCCCGACGATCCCACCGGCTGAGGCGCAATCCCTGCGCGTCCGGATATGGAAACGGGGCTGGGAGGCTCTGAGTGGGGGTTGGGGGCGGGTGGAGACGGTTCCGGCCATGGCCGGGAAGGCTTCGGCCATGGCCTGAGGCGTTCCGGCCACGGCCTGGGACGCTCCGGCCACGGCCTGGATCGTGTTGGCCATGGCCGGGGGCTTGTCGGCCATGGCCCGGGACGCTCGGGCCATGGCCCGGGACGCTCGGGCCACGGCCTGGAAAGTTCGGGCCACGGCCCGGGCGGCGTGGGCGGTGGCCCCAAGGGCGTCGGCCACGGCCCGGAGCGTCTCGGCCATGGCCCGGGAGGCTCCGGCCGCGGCCTCGAGGGCGTCGGGCGCGGCCCGGGGCGTCCGGGGCGCGGCCTACGGATCGTGGCGGCGGATGCGCGGGCGATCGGTATAGTCCCGCATGACCGACCCCAAGCCAAACCAGTTGCCCGCTGGCCCGAAGGAACGCATCGAGCAACTTATCGAACTGCTCACGCGCGAGTGCGGGGAACTGACCGAGCCAGAGAAGAAGCTGGCGCGGGCGGTGGTGTTGGGGGAGTGGTGCGATCTGGGTGTCGGCGACCACGAACTACTAAGCCTTGCGTCCCAGGGCTACTGCTGGAAAGATTGGGGTCCGCATAGGACTATTCGTGCGCGCATGATACGGGCCCTTTGTTTGTCTCGCGACGCGCAGGAACAAATAGACTCGGCTGGCCTACGACTGATGAATGCCCGAGTCAGCGGTACGCTCGACCTCGCTGGCTCCCACATTCCGTTTGATCTTTGGCTTGTGCACTGTGGCCTTGATCGAGACCTGTTGGCACAAGATGCTCGGATGCATTGCCTTGGCCTGCCGGGCTCCCACGTACCTCGATTGCTGGGCGATCGACTCGCGACCCGAAGCGGGCTGTTCCTTCGCTCCGGCTTCTGCTCATACGGTGGCGTATACCTACCAGGAGCCCATGTTGGAGACGACTTTGATTGTAGTGGAGGGCGATTTCTTAGCGACGATGATCGCGTGTTTGCGCTCGCGGCTGACAATCTGAGGACCTCGGGAAACGTTTTACTCACCGACAGCTTCCTCGCAGTGGGCGAGGTTCGACTAAATGCAGCCACCATCGGTGGCAGCCTTGACTGTGGCCGATCGCGCTTTCAGAACAAAGGTGGCATTGCGTTTGCCGCGCAGGGCGCAACCATTGGTGGTGCGCTTAATCTGGGCCCGCGTACCCACGTGGTTGGTGAAGTTAGGTTGATTGGCACGGTGATTGGCAACAGCCTTAACTGCGGAGAGGCGCACATAGAAAATGAAGCCGGCCTTGCGCTTGTCGGAGATGGCCTAAAGGCTTCGGGCATTCAGCTCCGCCATGGCTTCACAAGTCATGGAGAGGTCAAACTACAGAATGCGACTGTGTCCGGCAGCTTTGAATGCAGCAACGCACGGCTGACCCATCCTAACGGCGATGCACTGAATCTCAGCGGCACCACTATGGACACTTTCCTTTTTCGAGAGGTCGCTACCAAGGGTACAGTAGATCTAACAAGAACTCGCATAGGCTACTTGCACGATTCCGCACAACGCCCCACGTGGCCGGAATCCATTGTGCTTGCTGATTGCCGCTATGACGCGATCCATCTCGGCTCATGTCTTGACGCGCGCGGGCGGCTGGAGTGGCTAGCTAACCACGATAAGACGCTCGAGCGATTTTTGGGCCAAGGTATTCCGCCGGATCCAGGCCCGTACAAGTGGCTGGCGGGAGTGTTACGAAAGCAAGGCCGTGAACGTGACGCAACCGAGGTCATGATTTGCCTTGGTTGGCGACGCGCTTTCGCTAAATACCGCCAACGACAGAAAAAGAGTAAGACACTGGCACTTCTCCGTGGAATCCCGGAGTTCATGTATGGTGCCGTGGTAGGTCACGGGTACGCACACTTTCGTCCCTTGTGGTGGCTGATCGGGATGTGGGTATTGGGAACGATCTTGTTCAGTGTTCCAGCCGGCCCCACCATGCAACCGACCCAAGGCATCGCACTCCGGGAATGGAGCCAAAACTCTGTAACGCCTTCCCGCAAGCCACTGCCACCCTGGCAATGGTCCGACGCCAATGGTTTTGTGGCCTGGTTCCTCGGCCATCCAACCGGAGGGTGGCTGGGCGATTACCCGAAGTTTCATCCCGTCGTCTACTCCCTCGACGCGTTTCTTCCCCTCGTCGACTTTCATCAAGAGGAATACTGGACGCCGATTGATGGGCCGATTCTGAGTTGGCGATGGATCGTCAAGAACGTGTACCTGCCGATCCATATCGCGATGGGCTGGATCGTGGCGACCCTTTTTGCCGCCAGCTTCACCAAGCTCGCGCGTCACGAGTGATGGGCTCGGCTGACACATAAGTCGCAGACACGGCGCCACTTGCGCCACGCGCGATAGCATGGCCTTGAGCCCATCCGCCCCACCCGCTCAAAAAAGTCACCCCGAAAACCCCAGAACCAATAAAGTCGCCCTCCGAACGTCCCGAAATCACATTCAGCCGGCGGTGTTCGCCCCGACAACGTGTGTCGGGGGGCCGCCGGGTGGACGTGGCTTCGGGCTTGTTTGTTGGTTCGTTTCGTGTTTCGCCGCCCGGGCCACTTGTTTGGAGAAGTCGTCATGACGACGCACAGATATCCGTCGCGACAGGCGGAACTCGTTGACTGGGCCCGGACCCACGCCAACATTTGGAAGGGCACCCAGGGCGTATTGCCCGACATCGGGGTGTCTCAGCAGATGGCCGACAATTTCGACCTTGCCGTTTCCGACGTCGAGGCGAAGCTGGCGGCCCAGGGGGCGGCGGTCAGCGCCGCTCGGGCGGCGACCGAAGCCAAGGACGCCTCCCTGGACGAGATGGTGCGCCAACTCGGCAGCATCATGACCACCATCGACGGTTACGGCCGCAACACCGACGACCCCGGTGTGTGGGTGCGGGCCCAGATCCCCGCGCCCAAGAGCGGCGGTGAGCGGCCCGCGCCGCCCACGCCGCTGGTGCTGCCCACGCAGATCACCACCGATGGGTCGGTCGTCTTCAGCTTCGAGGTCACCAGCGGCGGCTCGGCACTCTACGAGGTGCAGCGCCAAGTGCTGGCCCTCGACGGTTCGGAGGGCCCGTGGACCATCATCGCCATCATCGGCGACAAACGGTACACCGATCCTTCCGTGCCGGTGGGCGTGCGCGCGGTCGATTACCGCGTGCGGGCCCGCATCAGCAACGGCGGCGCCAGCGAGTTCAGCACCAGCGCCCGGGCAAACTTCGGTTCGGCCGGGAGCCAGGGCGGGCCGATGGCGAGAGTCGCCTAAGAAGCTTCGCGATTTGTCGGGCTGGTGGGGGCGGAGCCCTCCCGGCGCGAGTTGGTAGATTTGGTAGGAGTTGTAGATTGAAGTTCAAGAAGGGGAGGTAGCCCGGAGGGGTTGCCTCCCGTTTTGGTTGTTCTGGAGGCGTGCTATCGCCCGGGCCGCTCAGCGGCCGCGCCGGGACATGCGCCCGGCGCCGAAGACGGCTTGGGCGGATGCCCCGTCGCGAGACACTCGTGTGTTCCCGTGCGCCCCCCGCGTCGGGCGCAGCCCGCGAACGGCCCCGCTGGCGAAGCGACAAAACAACGCCGGAGCATCCGCCGAGCGAGTCTTCGAGCGAAAGCGCATGCTCCGGCGCGGCGGCTGAGCCGCCCGGCCGTTAGGCCGAAGCGACCGAAGGGAGCGCTCAAGAACAACCTACACAGGCGAGCGCTGGCGCGGCGGCCCTGTCTTCAGGGACGCCCCGCCGAGCGGTGAAACTTCAAGAAACCCCCGTCAGCAGAGCCCTCAAGAACTCGCCAGCAGCTCCACGATCGTCCGATTCGGCAGCAGCACGAACGCGACGTCTCGGCCGCCGAAG
Source organism: Phycisphaerae bacterium (assembly GCA_030426395.1). Taxonomy (GTDB): domain Bacteria; phylum Planctomycetota; class Phycisphaerae; order Phycisphaerales; family UBA1924; genus JAHCJI01. The sequence goes on along the minus strand of JAUHYE010000013.1, from coordinate 5,305 downwards.
GCGATCGCCGGCTTGCGGGAGATGAGCATGGCCTTGTTGGCCCGCATGCGTTCGATGGTGGCCGAGAGGTCGTCGACCTCGTAGCACAGGTGGGCCAGGTGCTCGCCGCTGCGCTTGAGGACATTTTGCAGGTGCGAAGACTCGCCGAGCGGCGCGATGAGCTCGATGGTGACGCCGTGGGCGTCGAAGAACCAGACGCTGGCCTGCTGGTTGGGGTCGTCGAAGGGCTCGCCCCGGGGCGACGCCTGGTAGAAGGTTTCCAGGTGCGCGCGCCCGGCTTGGAGATCGGCGACGACGAGTCCCACGTGATCCAATCGCACGGGCGGGCTCCTTCAAGGACGGTTCCAGAACGTTCCTAGCGTCGGCCGCGCTTGGGGTCGAAGGCCTCGCGCAGGCCCTCGCCCACGAAGTTCAGCGCCAGCAGCGTGGCGCCCAGCAGCAGGCAGGGGAAGAGGATGAGCCACCATAAGCTTTCATAGGGATTGAGCTCGTTCAGGCCGTCGGCGGCGAGGTTGCCCCAGCTGGGCAGCGGGGGCTTGACGCCGATGCCCAGGAAGCTCAGGAAGGATTCCTGGAGGATCGCCAGCGGAACCGTCAGCGTGGCGTAGACGATGATCGGCCCGAGCAGGTTGGGCAGCAGGTGCACGATGAAGATGCGGCGCGTGGGCGCGCCCGCGCTCCGCGCGGCCTCGATGAAGGGCAGGCTCTTGAGGCTCAGCACCTGGCCGCGGATGACGCGGGCCATGGTCAGCCAGCTCACCCCGCCGATGGCCACGAGCAGGACGACCAGGTCGAGGACCAGGCGAGTGGAATCCAGGAGTGCGCGCGGCGGGCGCACCCGATACGCCATCGCGTCGAGCACCTCGCCGTGGGTGAGCACGATCGAATCGATTTCTTCTTGCGTCGCGGCCTCGGCCCGGGCCGCGTCGTCGGCGGCTTCGAGCTCGGCCACGACATCGGCCATGCCGAGATTGACCACGAGCTCGGAGAGCGGCGATGGCTCACCCGCGTACGGCTCGTCGCGCCACGCCGAGACCTGGGTCTCGGTGGCCTTGGCGCCGGCAACCTCGCTGGCCAGCACCGCCTCCTGCCCATCGACCCACGACGCGCGGGACTTCTGCCGCGTGACGTACTCGTCGATGGCCGCGTCGCTGGCGACGGCCAGCAGCACGACGAGCAGGATGTAGGGCAGGCCGAAGAGCACGTCGACCACGCGCATCATGGCGGCGTCGGTCTTGCCGCCGGCGTAGCCCGAGATGGCGCCGTACAGGGTGCCGATGAAGACGCTGATGAGGGCGGCGCTGAGACCAATCCCAAGCGAGATGCCCCCGCCGGTCATCACGCGGTACAGCAGGCTGCGGCCCAGCACGTCGGTGCCCAGGACCATCGCGAATCGGTTGCCCTCGTAGGGCCAGTGCTCGGCCATCGCGTCCGCCAGGTCGCCGTCGGTGGCGAGCCTCGCCTCGCGCTCGGTGACGCGGAACTCGAAGGCGATCTGTTCGGCCGTCTCGGCGGGCACGAGCGCGTTGAGCTTCAGGGCGCTCTCGTCGCCCACGGCCCACCACGGTGGCAGCCGGCCATACTCGGCACTGCCGGCGTTGTAGCGCGGCGCCGACGCGCCCTCGCTGACGCCGGGGTAGGTGCTCGGCGCATCGCCCAGCGTGAAGAACAGGCCCAGCAGGCACACCGCCATGGTGGCGACCAGGAAGCCCATGCCCAGCATGCCGGCCCACGAGCGCGTCAGCGGGTTGTCACGCTCGACCGGGGGCGCCGCCATCGCGGGAACGGACTTCGAATTGGCATACAGCGGCGCATTGGCCGACTCGGTGATCTCGCCGGGCAGATTGGGCGGGATCGCCTGGCCGCGCTCGGGCAGTGGATCGAGATTTGGGCGATCGTCGCTGGGCATGGGCCCCCACCACCAATCGGGCTTACTCGTCGCCCTTGGGCGTGAAGCTCGCGCCGTCGAGCACGTCGAAGCTGACCATGTCGCCGATGGCAAAGTCGGCCGCGTGCTGGCGGCCGTCGGTCAGCGAGCAGTGGATGGGCACGCCCGCGTCGACCACGATCTTGTCCCCCGCCTTGGCCACCACGCGGCCCTGCACCCGCCGCGGCCGGCCGATGACCGGCTCGACGAACTGGCCGCCGCTGGGCACGGTGTCGACGCGGCGGGCCCGGGCGAAAATCGTGCCGAACACCTTGTCGCCCGGCTCGGCCTTCACCGGGCCGGTGGGCAGCAGGTAGAGCACGTAGCTGGTGTTGGCAAAGCCCAGGCGCACGTGGGCGGGCTTGGTGGCCGTGGCGGGCACGGCCTCTTTCAACATGCCCCGGGCCAGGCCGGGGGCGATTCGGGTGGTCGGGGCCGGGTGGATCATGGGCCAGTCTACGCCGACAGGGCCGCCCCGAGGGCCCGGGCCAGCACGTCGCCCACGTGCCGGCGGGCGTTCATGCCGGCGATGAGCCCCTGGCGGACCTCGACCTCGACGCCGGCGTACCGCTCGGCGAGGAACTTCCCTCGGAGCCACGTCGTCAGCCCGTCGTCGGTGCCCTTGTAGGGCTCGTTGAAGGGCAGCCGCCAGGTGGGCTCGAGCATGGCCAGTTCGGTGTTCCAGGGGTGGCACACGTCGGCCTCGCTCTCGCGGTCTGGGTCGAACAGCAGCGACACCTCGAACTCGCGGACGTGGCCTTCGAGTTCGTCGGTGCACGAGTGCACGCCCACGTGCAGCACGCGCCGGCCGGCGGCGATGGCGTCGGCGATCAGCCGCTCGATGGAGGCTCGGTGGCGGTCGTAGTGCTCGCGCGTGATCGCCGCCTTTGTGTTGTCGTCGAGCGACTCGGTGTACCTGCTGAACAGCTTGCCAGAATCGGGCGAGCGGTTGGGCTCGACCAGCAGCCGCGTGAACGTGCAGGCCACCAGCGGGGAGCTCGTCACGCACGCCATGCGCTGGGCGACGCCCAGGGCGCCGATGTCCCACCCGCGGTGGCTGGCCAGCACGTCGTCGGCGCCCTTGAACAGGTGCGCGTACGCCGGCGGCACCTCGTGCCCGCCGTGCTCGCACGAGAGGACAATCACGTCGGGCCGCCACGAGAGTTGTTCAGGCACGGAAGAGCGCTCCGCTGCTCAGGCACTCGGCCAGCTCGGCGTACACCGCCCGCAGCTCGGCCCGCGTGGGGTACCGCTTGATGGCCTTGCCGATGCGGGCCGACAGCGTGCCGGCGTTCAGCAGCTTGTTCATCACCGCCGTGTCCTCGTGGCCGGCGGGCATCACCTGCTCGGCCAGCCGCTTCCACAGGTCGCCCGCCCACACGAGCGAGCCCGACACGCCGTGAGCGTCGAGCAGGCCGCGCTCACGGATGCGCGTGCGCTCGGCCGTGCGGATCGTGTCCAGCAGCACGTCGTGCAGGGCGTCGGTGGAAACCTGCTTCTGCTGCTCGTAGGGCATCCAGCGTTCCTCGACGTGGGCGCGCACCAATTCGCTGACCAGCCGAACAACGGCGATGTCGGCGGCCGGGCACTCCTGGATGTCCAGAAGCCGCAGCTCGATGGCGCCGCGATCGAACCGTGCCATCGCGCCGCGGGCGTTGGCGAACTCGTGCCGCAGCACGCCGCCGGGGTCGAGCGGCGCGAGCTGGTCGTAGAGCTTGCCCAGGATGTCTCGCTCGTAGCCCTCGCGCGTGTACACGGGCTCGGGCACGACCTTCGCGGCCATCAGCGGCACGCGCTTGGAGTTGTTCCGATAGAACTCCAGCCGCTGATCGGCCACGGGCGTCCACCGGCCCTCGAGAATCGGCGAACTCGCCGCGATCGCCGGCACCAGCGGCAGCACCAGCCGCAGCGCCGCGTGCAACCGGCCGAACTCCTCGTCGTTGCCGAAGGGCAGGTTCAGGTGCGTGCTCTGGAGGTTGCTCCAGCCGTGGCCCTGGCAGTTGAAGATCGCGTCGTAGGCCCGGTACACCTCGGTGTACTCGTGCGGCCACAGCTTGGTGTCGGTCAGCGGGTTCATCCACGGGTGCGCGCCCGTGGGCAGCAGCCGGCAACCGATCGTCGCCAGCTTTTCGTTGGCCAGCCCCACGTGCCGCTGGAACTGCCCGGCCAGCCCGTCGAGCGATGCCGCGGGCTTTTGCGTCTTGAGCTCCAGCACGTGCAGCACCAGCTCGTTCGACCAGCTCACCGGGCCATCGGGCCCGTCGGGCTCGGCCTCGCCCACGCTCTGGTCGCCGTCGTTCATCATCGCAAAGAGATCGTCGGCCACGGGCCGCACGTCGAGCGTCTGCGCGTCGACGATCATGTACTCCAGCTCGACGCCGTACGCGCCGAACAGGGCGATGGGGTTGGTCCAACTGGTCGCCGCCGTGCTCATCGCGCTTCGAGCTCCCAGAAGAAGTGCTGCATGATCTGGCGGTACAGGTCCATGCCGAGCACCTGGTCCTCCACGCCCGAATCGATATTCGGGTTGTCGTTCACCTCGATGACCACGGGCTTGCCCCCCACTTCCTTCAGGTCCACGCCGTACAGCCCGTTACCCATGAGCGCCGCCGCCTTGACGGCCAGCTTGACCACGTCGTTGGGCGCGTCGCTGATCGCCAGCGTCTGCCAGTCGCCGTACTTGTTGTTGCCCTTGCCGCCGTCCTCGTGGTTCACGATCTGCCAGTGCCCGGGCGCCATGCCATACCGGCACGCGAACAGCGGCCGCCCCGCCAGCACGCCGATGCGCCAGTCGAAGTCGGTGGGCATGTACTCCTGCGCGACGATCAGGTCGGTGTGCTCGAACTGCGCGTCGAGCACCGCCTCGAGCCCCTCCTCGCTATCGACCCGCGAAACGCCGGCGGAAAACGAGCTATCGGGCTGCTTGAGCACGCACGGGAAGCCGAGCGAGCGCAGCCCCTCCACCGCGTTATCCCGCGCCAGCACGAGCGTTCGCGGCGTGGCCACCTTGTGCCGGCTGAGCGTCTCGGCCAGGAAGACCTTGTTCGTGCACCGCACGATCGATTGCGGGTCGTCGATCACGACCATGCCCTCGGCCGCCGCACGCCTGGCCATGCGATAGGTGTGGTGGTCCACATACGTCGTCTCGCGGATGAACAGCGCGTCGTACTCGGCGATGCGGGCCGCCTCGCTCTTGTCGACAAGCTCGCAGCGGATGCCCATGCGCTCGCCCGCCTCGACGAACCTCGCCAGTGCCTTCTTGTCGCTCGGTGGCATCGGGTCTTCGGGATTGTGCAAGATGGCAAGGTCGAACCGCGATGGCGGAGACTCCTTGGCCTTCCGAGGCGTCCTGCGAAGGTACCGCTCGGCCTGCTCCAC
>JAUHYE010000134.1 GCA_030426395.1 Phycisphaerae bacterium | reverse complement strand
CCGGCTCGATGACGACCTCGCCGCCGACCAGCTCGTACTCGTTGTTGCGGATGGCGGCCTGGTACTGGTCGATGAGCAACCGCCGGATCTCGCTGGTGCCGCCGGGCGCGCGCCAGTCGATGGTCACCGGCTCGCCGTGGTTGTCCTCGTGCCATTTGGAGAACGCACGCTCGAACTCGAAGCGGATCTGCTCGGTGTGCGGCGTGATGATGACCAGCGTCGGGCCGCCGGCCTGCTCATTACTTGTGCCGCTCGGGCGAACCGCCCACGGCAGGGCCAGCAGGACCACGAGCAACACACCCAGGATGCCGGCCGTCCAACGCATGGGGGCAGTCTACGCTCAGGCCATGGCCCACCCGACCCATCCGACCGACTCCAAGGCCGCCATCGTTACCGGTGGCACCGCCGGCATCGGGCTGGCCGCCGCCAGGCTCCTCATCGAGCGCGATTGGCGCGTGCTGGTCGTCGGGCGAGACCCCAAGCGCCTGGGCGAGGCCCTGGACACCCTGGGCGGCAAGGCCCAGGGCTGCAGCGCCGATGTCAGCAAGCCCGACGGCCCGGGCGCCATCGTCGCCGCGTGCATGCGGGCCTTCGGCCACATCGACGTGCTCATCAACAACGCCGGCGTCGCTCCGCTCGTTCCCCTTGCCCAGCACACGCCCGGGCTCATCGACCAGTGCTACGCCACCAACGCCATCGGCCCGGCCAAGCTCATATTGGCGGCGTGGCCCTACCTCTCGGCCTCCAAGGGCCGCGTGGTGAACGTCTCGACCATGGCCACACGTGACCCCTACCCGGGCTTCTTCGCCTACGCGTCGAGCAAGGCGGGTGTTGAGCTCATGGTCAAGAGCATCGCCAGCGAAGGCCAGGCCGCCGGCGTGCGCGCCTTCGCCGTCGCACCCGGCGCCACCGAGACGTCCATGTTCCGAGCGCTCTTCGATGAAGAGGCCGTGCCAAGCAGCGACGTGCTCGACCCCAAGACGGTCGCGACGATCATCGTCGACTGCGCCACGGGCGATCGCGACGGGGACAACGGCAAGACGATCGAGGTCACGCCGGGCGGCTGAGCGATGACCGGCACAACGAGTTTCATCATGCTGGGGCTGGCCGAGCCGGGCGCGATCGCCGGGCTGCTGCTCATCCTGGGCCTGCTCATGGCGCTGAGCCTGGTGTTCGCCAGCGCCTTTCGCCGCTTCGGCGTGCCGATCATGCTGGGGTTCATGCTGCTGGGAATGATCGGCGGCTCGGAGGGGCTGGGCGGCATCGAGTTCGACAACCACGCCTTCGCCCTGCGCGCGGGCATGGTCGCGCTCATCCTCATCCTGTTCGATGGCGGCATGAATTCGTCGGTGCGCGCCATCCGCAAAGGCCTCGCGCCCGCGAGCGTGCTGGCCACCGTGGGCGTCGTCGGCACCGCGGGCATCATGACCCTCGTGGGCCGCGTGCTGGGCCTGAGCTGGGCCGAGGCGCTGCTCGTGGGCGCCATCGTGAGTTCCACCGACGCCGCCGCGGTGTTCGCCGTGCTGCGCGGTGGTAAGTTACGCGTGAAGGACAACGTCCGCACCACGCTTGAGGTCGAGTCGTGCGTCAACGACCCCACCGCCGTCATCCTCACCGTGGCCGTCGTCGAGACGTTGGCCGCCACCGACCCGCCCGGCTGGTCGCTGCTGTTCCAGATTCCCCTCCAACTCGTGATCGGCGCCCTGTTCGGGCTCTTCACAGGCTGGCTGACGCGCCTGACGCTCACGCGGGCCCGCTTCACCACCAGCGGCCTGCACCCCGTGCTCACGCTGGCCAGCGCGTTCATCGCCTTCGGCGGCGCGACGGTGATCCACGGCAGCGGCTTCCTGGCCGTCTTCACGGCCGCCATCGTCATCGGCGCGGGCTCGCCCCCCTATCGCGCGGGCCTGCGCCGCGTGCACGACGCCATGGCGTGGCTCAGCCAGGTCGGAATGTTCGTCATGCTTGGGTTGCTGGTCTTCCCGAGCCAGCTCCTACCCGTCATCGGCGTCGGACTCACGCTGGGCCTTGCTCTGGCGATCATCGCACGTCCACTGGTCGTCTGGCTCTGCCTACTGCCCTTCAAGTTCTCGCACACCGAGCGGTTGTACGTCTCGTGGGTAGGCATCCGCGGCGCGGTGCCGATCATCCTGGCCAGCTTCCCGGTCATCGCCGGCCTCGAGAACGCCCAAGGCGTGTTCCACCTGGTGTTCTTCATCGTGGTCGTCAGCGCGTTCGTGCCGGGCGCCACCATCGTGCCGCTCACGAAATGGCTCAAGCTCAACAGCCCAGAGCTACCCGAGCCCGCCGCCGCACTCGAGGTCCACTCCCTGGGGCGTATCAACGGCCGTTTCCATGTGTATCACGTCCAGCCCACCGTGGCCGCGTGCGGCGCGACACTCGCCGAGCTGCGATTCCCCGACGAGGCCTCGGTCATCCTGGTCGTTCGCGGCGAGCAACTCGTCCCCGCGCGCGGCGCGACGCGCATCGAGGCGGGCGACTTCGTGTATGTCTTCAGCAAGGAGACCGACGAGCCGGTCGTCGGGCTGATGCTGGGCACGCCGCTGGGCTCGGCCTGAGCCTCACTCGAACCGAAGCACCACCGTCCGCCGCCCCGTCGAGATCAACCCATAGCCGTCGACCAACCGTGCCGAGACAGGGCTCTCGGGCAACAGGATGGCCCGGGTACCGGTGACCTTGGCCGATGTCGTGTCAACTGTCGAAACGATGTACTCGCCCTGGTTGTTGCTGATCGAGAAGCTCCGCTGGGGCACCAGCAGCACTCGGCTGTCGCCCAGCGCGGGCGGAACCTTCTCGTGCCGCCGCTCGCGTGTGCTGCGCAGCGCGTCGCGGCCCACGACCTGGCCGTCCTTTCCCAGCACCGTCACGCCGCCGGTGGTCATCACCACCACGCGGTCGCCCTGACGCGAGAGCCGTGGCGCCTCGCCGTCGCTGAGCAAGAGCGAGACCGCCTCGTTCTCGAACTTCCCCGTGGCCACTCGCGCCAACGACAGATTCCCACGCGAAGACATGATAAGCAGCGAGTCATCAAGCACCCATCCAAGCGCCGCGTTGAACGCGGCCTCGTCGTTGCTGGTCCACAGCTCTCGGCCCTCGATGTCCACGGGATCGATGCCGTAGCTGCTGATCGAGCTGTGCGTGCCCACGACGACCGAGCCGTCACCAACCGCCGCCACCCAGCGCGGCGGCTCGACGGCGCCGATCCGGCGGAAGCTCTCCGAACCATCGACGCCGAATCCCCACAGCCCCGACGTATCCATCGAGCCGGCCATCGGCGCTCCGGGAGGCTCGGTCGAGCCCATCACCCAGACACGGCCACCACCAACAGCCACGTCCATCGTCGTGCCGATCGCTGGCCGGTCGGCGTACAGCTTCTCGCCCGTCGCCGCGTCGAGCACGGCGAGCAATCCATCACGCCGCGCGATGGCGATGTGCGCGCCGTCGCTGGCGACGATCCATCCCATCGGGTCGGCCTGCTGCCCTGTGGCCATGAGCGCCGTCACGCGCGGCCCGCGCTCGCCGAGCACCGGCGCCCGCACCGCCTCGTCGAAGAGCTCGTCGAGCGCCCCGCTCTGCCATGAAGACGCGTCGAATAGTGACACGCTGCGCAGCTCGGTCGAGCCGTTGTTCTGCCACACAAAGAGCGCCCGCTGCTTGTCCTGCCGCATCAGCATCGGCGGCCGCCCCGGGTCGTACCCGGCCGTCCACACGAGCTCGAGCGGCCCCTTGGGGTCGGCCTCGAACGGCTCGCCCGCGATGGGTCCGATGTCGGGCGCGAGCGCCCACACGCCCACCTGACTGCCGGTGGTCATCACCACGTGCTCGGGCACGGCCGTCTCGACGATCGTCGAGATCTGCGGCATCAGCACCCAGCCGTCCAGCCGCTGGCTGACCTCGACGGGCCGGTTGCCCAGCCTCGCCCCGCGCTCGCGCCGCTCGAACAAAGCCGCGAGTTGTTCAAGGTCCGGCGCATCGATCGTCTCGATTGGCGAGACCGCGCGCAACTGCCGGATGACCCGCGCCGCCGCCGCGACGTGCCCGCTCTCGTCGAGCGCCCGCGCCAGGTTCGCCCCGAGCGTTGCCACCTGTTGCCCGCTGACCGGCCCGCCACTCGTGCGTACGAGCCGCGCGATGTCGAGCGCCCGCCGCCAGGCGCGGGCCGAGCGGGTAACGTCGCCTCGCTCCGACGCCAGCCGCGCGACTTGCGAGTACGCCTCGAGCGCCGCCATCGACACCGGCACGCGCGCCGCGATCGCCAACCGCTGGGCGTCGCCCGATGGACCCGCGGGCACGCTCGCCAGCTCCGCGGCGGCCGTCGCCTCGTGCGACTCGATGACCGCGTACCCGTGCAGCGGCAGCAGCTTGTACAGCCGCCGCGTCGCCACCACGCCCGCCGGGTCGTTCTCGGGCTCGATGCGCGTCGAGCGCAGCCCCTCCTCGGCCAGCACCTCGAGGTACGCGTCGACCGCCTCGCCGCCGCGGCCCTGCCTGTGACGCAGTTCGGCGGCGGTGAGCAACGCCCGCGCACGGCCATTGGAGCCCGTCGCCGCAACAAACGCCAGGCGGGCCAGCTCGTCGGCCAGTTCGTCGTCTCGCGCCTCGGGCTCCAGCCGCACCATGCGCTGGGTCATGGACAACAGCGCCTCGAACAGCCGCCGCGCCTCGGACTGCGCCACCCGCAGGGCCGACTCGTCGTTCTCGTTCGCCCCAGCCAATGCCTCGAGGGCGCGCTCCGCCGCTGCGGGCACCGCGTTCAGCACGTCTTGCCGCTCTGCCAGCAGCACCAGGCTCACGAGCGAAGCGAAGTCATCAGGATTTTCTTGCAACCGCTCGGTGAGCGCCATGGCCGCCACGTCGGCACCCATCACGCTCTGCAGCACGCCGGTATCGACCACCACGATCTGATCATCGAGCGTCACCACGCTGCCGGGCCTGGGCAACGCGATGATCGGCGCGACCAGCTCGCCCGTGGCCGGATCGAGCAGCCCAGCGGCCGCACCCGACGACACAAGCAAGTGGCCACCGGCCTCCATCGCGCGGCCGGTGATCTGCGCCTCGAACCCATCGGCGAGGTCGAAGCCTTCCAACCGCCCGCCGCGGCCGCTGTCGGGTTGCACGGCATCCGGCTCGAAGAACCACACGCTCGTGCCGCCGATAGCCGCCACATGCTCGCCCACACCGACCAGGTAGTCCGCGTCGCCCAACGCGATCGACGACACGCGCCCGAGCTGCCGGCCCGTCTCGCGATCCAGCCGATACACCATCTCGATACGATCGACCAGCGCCAGCACCGAGTCTCCCGTCACCACAGGGGGGCGCACCATCCACGGCCCCTCGCCGCTCGGCCGGCGCATCTGCGTGCTGGTGTCGAAGCGCCGCACCCAGATGGGCCGACCGTCGTGCGCGTCCATCGCCGCCACGATGCCGATGGGCTCGTACCAGTAGACCACGCCGTCCTCGATCACCCCGCCCGCGCCGACGTTGCGGTTCGAGCGGCTCCATCCCGTGCCCGCGCTGCCCAGCGAGCGCATCCACGCCGGCTCGCCCGTGAGCGCATCGAGCCCCACCAGCGCCGTGCCAACCTGCCGGCCGGCCTGGTTGTCCTCGCGCAGTCCGAAGATCACGCGGCCCTCGCCAGCCACCGGCCCGCCTCGCGCGTTCGCGAGCGCGTACCTGGGGTCGATGCCCCGCGGGTCGGTCGCCCACAGCCGCCGCCCGGTTTCCAGATCGACGGCAATGATGCCCGAGGCCACGTCGGGCGCGCCCGCCGAGTGCCGGCCCATCGACGCGTACGCCGCCCGTGCGTCGACGGCAACGGTGTTGGGTGCCTCGACCGTGCGCCAGGTCTGCGCCTCGCGCCGCACCTCGGCCATGTCGGCGATGAACTCCTCGTCGCCGATGAGGCTCGCGCGCCAGCGCAGCCGCAGCGAGTAGCGGTCCCAGGCCGACAGCGTCGCCGTGTCATTGATCAGGATGGTGTCGCCCGCGACCGTCGGCAGCAGCCAGAACGCCCCGCCCTTGGCCTCGATGGGCGGCGGCGAGGGCAACTCGTCGTCGGGCCCCGGCGCCAGGTCGCGGTCGATCGCCTGCGACCAGGGCTCTTCTCCGGGCAACTGCGGCGGGCGCTCGCCGCCCATGAGCGCGCTCGCGTCGCGCCGCGCCACCGGCCCCGGCTTGGGGATTGCCAATGCGTCGTAATCGGCCGAGGCGAGATTCGCCTGCCGGCGCCACGCCTCGGCCATCGCGCGCACGTCTTCGTCGTCGAGCTGCGCCGACACCAGCGTGAGTAACTCCGCCGCCGCGCCACCGTCGTCGATGCGGTTCGGGTGATTCTCAAGCTGCGCCAGCACCCGCGCGGCCGAGGCGAACCGCGCCAAGCCGAACCGCTCGCGCGCCACGTCCAGCGCCGCCTCGAAGCCAGCGGGCGTCAATAGATAGCTCCGCTCGACCTCGGCAAACCGGCCCTCGCCCATCATCCGCCGCGCGCGGGCCGAGTGCTCCAGCCGGTACCGCGCGAGCAGTTCGGGCTCGGCCAGCAGCCTGGCATGGATGGCGTCGCGCACCGACACGAACAGGTCTGGGTCGTCCTCGCTGGGCACCAGCCGCTCGGGACCGGTGTCGAGCGAAGCCTGGAGGGCCCGCACCGCCTCGGCCTCGTTGCCCGCCCTGAGTAGGGCCGGCAGCGACTTCAGCGTGCTCTGCGTCGCCGTCGAGTCGTCGACATAGATGGAACTCGTCTCGTCCTGGGCCAGCGCAGCGCCAGAGAGCACCGACAGCGCCAGCCCGGCCGCAGCCGCGAGGCTTACCAAACGTGGGATGCCGCTCAAAGCCCTCACCGTATAGGACCTCCGCCGTCGTCCATACGCACGGCAACCCCAGCCTGATCGGCTCAGCCCGCGCGCCGGGCCAGTCTAACCCCCCCGACCCTACCCCTTTCGATGCGCCGGGGCCCGCGCACCATGCACAAGCCCCCACCGACGCCCGATCCCATCGCAACGCAGGGACGGGGGAACGGGCATGGCACATTCGGTTGCGGCGGCGGCGACGCCCGAGGCTCGATTCTCGGACGCCCTGGACAACCCTCTGGGCAAGGGCGGCTCCCCCAAGTGGGTCCGCATGCCCCTCCGCCAGCAGTGGGCAAACCCCGACTTCCGGGCCAGGCGTGTCAACCTCTTCCTGATGGCCATCGTCTTCCTGAGCCTGGCCGATCTGGTCATGACCCTCGACCACATGGTCGGGCCGGGCATGTACGAGAGCAACCCGCTGGCTCGGTTCATCCTCCAATTCGGCACGCCGGCGACGCTGGCGATGTTCAAGTGCATGACGCTGCTGCTGGGCACCTGGCTGCTGTGGCGCGCCCGCCGAAGCGTGGCGGGCGAGGTCGGCGCCATCGTGTGCATGGTCGTGCTGACCTGGCTCATGTTCCGCTGGAACCATTACAGCAACGAGATGGCGGCCCTGACGCCCCACCTGGCCGAGATCCAGGCGTACAACAACGACGCCTGGGTGGCCATCACGTCCGACCCGTGACCGCCCCGCGCGCCTCCAGGCACGCCATCCGCACGGCCACCCCCAGCGCCACCTGCCGCGTGATGATCGACCGCGGCTGTTCCATCACCTCGGCGTCGATCTCCACCCCCGGGTTCGCCGGCCCGGGGTGCATCACCACTGCGCCAGCCTTGAGTGTTCGCGATCGCTCGACGGTCAGCCCGTAGCGCTCTCGATACGCCGCGTCGGCACCGGCGGCGTCGAGTTCGCTCCCACCCCGCTCGTGCTGGATGCGCAGCGCCATCACCGCATCGGCATCGCGCAGGTCGCTCTGGAAGTTCTCGCTCACGCGCCCGCCGGCCGAGGTCGAGTTCCTGTTCGGCCTGCTGCGGATGTTCATCCGGCGCGACCTTGCCCGCCTGCATCGTCAGGGCGTTCGCATCCAGGTGATCGGTTCCCGCGACTCCCTGCCGGACGATATCGCAGCCCTGATCGGCGAGGCCGAGGCCAAGACCGCCAACAATACCGGCCTGTGCATGGTCGTTGCCTTCAATTATGGCGGCCGCGACGAGATCACCCGGGCGGC
>JAUHYE010000012.1 GCA_030426395.1 Phycisphaerae bacterium | reverse complement strand
TGTTATTTTCAATGACAAACCAAGAAAATGACCGTCGATCGGCTGTAACCATTGCGCGACAACTGTGTAGTCGCCGAACACGAAAGCCGAGCACTTGTGCTCGCGCAACCCCGCCTTCGAGAAGCTCCGGTTTGTGAACTCGGGGACCGAGGCGATCATGGTGGCGATCAAGGCGTCGCGCGCCTTTACGAACCGCCCGAAGATCGCGAAGGTCGAGGGCGCGTACCACGGCGTGTACGACTACGCCGAGGTGAGCCAGGCCCCGCGTCCGGAGACCTGGGGCAGCATCGACCGGCCCGAGAGTGTGCCGCTCGTGCACGGCACCCCCGCCTCGGCGCTGGGCGACGTGGTCATCATCCCGTTCAATGACCCCGAGCGTGCGATCGCGATCCTGGATCGGCACGCCGACGACCTGGCGTGCGTGCTGCTCGATCTCATGCCCCATCGTGTCGGCCTCAAGCCGGCGGACCCCGATTTCGTGACGGTAATCCGCGAGTGGGCGACCAGGAACGGCTCGCTTCTCGTGCTCGACGAGGTCATCACGTTCCGTACCGAGCACGGCGGGTTGCAATCCCGCTACGACGTTACTCCCGACCTGACGGCCATCGGCAAGATGATCGGCGGCGGATTCCCCGTGGGTGCGGTGGTCGGGCGATCCGAGGTCATGGAGGTCCTGAACCCACGCGCGAAGCGGGTGCTGTTCCCGCACTCGGGCACATTCTCGGCCAACCCCATCAGCACGACGGCGGGTTTAGTCGCGATGGAGTTGTTCGACGAGGCCGCCGTGGCAAGGCTGAACGCGCTGGCGGATCGGGCGATGAAGGGAATCGAGGCGGCGATTGCAGAGTCGGGCGTGCCCGCGTGTGTCACCGGCGGCGGATCGATGTTCCGTGTGCACATGAAACCGCAGCCGCCGCGAAACTTCCGCGAGTCCTATCTGACACCCGAAGAGAACATTCGATTGAAAGCCCTGCTCGAGCACATGTTCGCCGAGGGCTTCATCCTCATCAACACCTGCTCGGCCACGCTCTCGACGCCGATGACCGAGTCTGAGATCGACCAGCTCGTGGCAGCATTCGGGCGTGGGTTCGAGAAGATGGCCGCGGGCGTCTGAGCATCAGGCACGCTCAAAAATCGTCGCCAGCCCCTGGCCAACACCGACGCAGAGCGACGCAACGCCGTGGGTTGTGCCGGTGCGGACAATCTGGTGGACAAGCGTCGTCGCCAACCGGGCGCCGGTGCAGCCAAGCGGGTGGCCGATGGCGATCGCGCCGCCCTGTGCGTTGAGTTTCTCACTGGGGATGTCGAGTTCTCGCGCGCACGCGACGGACTGGGCGGCGAAGGCCTCGTTGATCTCGAACAGGCCGATGTCGTGCGCCGAGAGCTTCGCACGTTTGAGAGCTTTTCGAATCGCGGGCACGGGGCCGATGCCCATGTACGCCGGATCGACACCGGCCGAGGCGCTCGGGCCCACGAAGGCCAACGGAGTCAGACCGAGCGACCTGGCTCGGCTCTCCTCGACAAGCAGCATCGCGGCGGCGCCGTCGTTGATGCCCGATGAATTGCCGGCGGTCACCGTGCCTAGGTCATCCTGAGCAAACACCGGCCTGAGCTTGGCGAGCTTCTCCATCGTGGTATCAGGCCGCGGGTGCTCGTCGGTATCGAAGTGGATCGGCTCGCCCTTGCGCTGGGGGATGGGCACCGGAACGATCTCGTCCTTGAACAGCCCCCGCTCTTGGGCCGCGGCCCACTTCTGCTGGCTGGACAGGGCGAACGCGTCCTGTTCTTCGCGGCTGATGGTGTGCTTGCGGGCCACGTTCTCGGCGGTCTCGCCCATCGCGTAGGGGTGGTGCAACTCGGCCAACTTCGGGTTCACGAACCGCCAGCCGATGGAGGTATCGTGCATCTCCTGGTTGCGGGCGTAGGCCGTGTCGGGCTTGCTCAGCACGTAGGGCGCTCGGCTCATGGCCTCGACACCGCCGGCGATGAACACGTCGCCGTGGTTGGCCTCGATCATGCGGGCGGCGATGTTGACGGCCTCGAGCCCGGACGCGCACAACCGGTTGACGGTCGAACCGGGAACGCTCGTGGGCAGACCAGCGATCAGAGCCGCCATACGTGCGACGTTGCGGTTGTCCTCGCCCGCCTGGTTGGCGGCGCCGAAGTAGACGTCGTCAATCGTTGTGGGATCGATGCCCGACTGCTGCACCACGGCCCGGATGACGTGAGCGGCCAAGTCGTCGGGTCGGACGCTCGCGAGCGTTCCGCCGAAGCGGCCGACGGGTGTTCGCAGGGCACAGATAACAGCGGCGCGGCGTGGCATCGGCGATGGTAGCTGGGACGCCCGCCGGCGGTGCAATGCGAACGACCGGCACAACGGACGCGTGATGGGCCTTCTCGGACGCACGCCCCGCCCACCCGACGCGTGGGGCCCCGATCACTGGCCGATAGGTCAAGCCGGAAGGGGGACCGCCCATGCGTCCGCGTTCGAGATTATCGTTCTGTGCCAGCATGTTCGTGTTCGCGGGCCTGGCGTTCGCTTCGCCAAGAGACGCGTTCCTGCGGGCCCAGCAGGCCGAGGCCGACGGTAGGCACCGCGAGGCATTCGACGCCTACATCGAGGCCTGGAGCGATCCCGAGCTCCGGCACGAGGCCGCCAAGCGGGCACGTTCGCTCGAGCGCGACGCCCGGCTCTCCTCGAGCGATGACACTTCGATCATCGAGCCACTGCAAGAGAAGCTCGGTAATAGATTCAAGACGTACCGGTCTCGCTCGTACATGGTGCTCAGCGACGCGCCCGATGACTGGACCCGCGATCGCATCACCCTGCTGGAACGCGCCCGGGATCAGTACTTCCGGGACATCGATCGCCTGGGCGTGCCCGTGCATCCCCACGCCCATCGGCTGGTGTGCGTGTTCTTCGGGCAGCACGCCGACTACCTCGACTTCGCGCGCACGCACGACGGCTTCGACGCGGGCTGGACGGCTGGCTATTACAGCATGGGTCACAACGCCATCGTGATCCACGATGATCGGACCACGCCCAGCCTCATCGGCGTGATGCGCGAGCTGGCGACCTACGAGGACCGCATCACCCAGCTCATCGACCAGGCCAACGAAGCCAACCGCGTGGGACGCGACGAGCAGGCCCAACTGCTGCTCGACGCCGCCAACGACCTGAGTGATAATCTGGATAAGGAACGCAAACGCATCGAGGACCAGGTGCTCCGCTTCGGCGTCGCCAAGGTGCTTCACGAGGCGGTCCACTTGCTCGCGTTCAACACCGGATTGCAGGACCGCCGATCGTCGTACCCGTTGTGGGTGAGCGAGGGGCTGGCGGCCAGCTTCGAGTCGCACAGCATTGGCGGGCAGTTCGGCTTCGCGTTCGAGTACGAGCCGCGGGAGCAGGAGCTCGACAAGCTGGTGCTCGACGGCGACCTGCCCAGCCTGGAGAAGCTGGTCGTGCTCGACGACAACACGAACATGCAGGCCTACACCGCCCGGCCGCTGTATGCGACGGCGTACGGTCTGTTCAAGGAGCTGCACCGCACGCAGCGGGACGAATTGGCGGCGTACCTGGCCGAGCTGGCAGACCTGCCGGCCGGCAAGCAGACACCCGAGCAGCACCTGGAGCGGTTCGAGCGCCACTTTGGGGAGGTGGACGCCCTGGAGCGTCGGATCTCCCGCCGCTGGCTGGCGGCCGCCCGGGAGGGGCAGGGCGACGACGAGCTTGGCGAGACCCAGCGGACGGCGACGCGGTAGCAGGCCCTTCGCCCACCACCAATTAAGCGCGCAATCTGCCGGGGCTCCCCCCGTCGGGGCGACAGGGCGGTAGACCCAGCGCATCAACCGCTGTAGTCTGTACCTGTCAGGCATCGCCGCGAGGGGGAAGGCCTTCGGGCGGTTTGTGTGCGCTAACGACCCCAGCGGGCCCGCCCGGCCCCAGACATCAGGAGACCAGCCATGCCAGGGTTCGACCTACTCGGAAGGTGCCGCGTGTCGGCCGCGTTCGTCATGGCGCTGGCGGCGGGCACCACCTCGCTCCAGATGGCCTGCGCCAGCAACGCCACGACCACGGCCGACGCGTCGCTTTCAGCAAGCCGTCCGGATGAGACCGGAGCGCGGGCCGGCGCGGCGTGGATGGCCGAGCAGTCCCGCGTGGGCTATCCCCGCATGCCGAGCCTGAGCCCCGATGGCTCGACCATCGTGTTCGCGTGGGCGGGCGACCTGTGGGCCGTCAGCGCCAAGGGCGGCGTGGCATCGCGGCTGACGACGCATCCGGCCGACGACCTTGCCAGCGCGTTCAGCCCCGATGGTTCGACCTTGGTGTTCGAGTCGACGCGCGATGGCTCGACGAATCTGTACGCCATGCCGATCTCGACCAGCAACGGGCGGACCGTGGGCGGTGTGGTGCGGCGCATCACGCTGAGCGACCGCTCGCTGAGCCTCTCGGACTTTGACGCCTCGGGTGACGCCGTGCTGGTGACCGCGAACCTGGAACCGAGCATGTATCGCGGCGTGAACATGTATCGCGTGCCGATCGACGGTGGCCCCATCACGCGGCTGACCGATGCGTTCGGCCTGGCTCCGCACATGGCAAGCGATGGCTCGCGGGTGCTGTTCTCGCGCCAGCGCGACGTGTACGACCGCCCGGCGTACCAGGGTGCGGCCGCGGGCGAGGTCTGGGAGATGAACACCGAGACCGGCCGGTTCAAGCGGCTCACGAACTTCGATGGCAACGACGCCAACGCGTTCGGCCTGCCCGACGGCTCGACCATCTACGTCTCCAGCCGGCACGGGCAGAACAACGTCTGGCGCATCCCCGCCGGCCGGACCGATGCCGACGGCCCCCGCCGACTCACAAACTTCGCGCCCGAGGATGGCGAGCACACCATCGGCCACGGCGTGCTGGACCTCAACGTATCCGATGATGGTTCGACGGCCGTATTCCTTGTGTGGGACACGCTGTACACGCTCAACCTGACCCAGCGCGGCGCGACGCCGCAGGCCGTGGAAATCTACGCTTCGGGCGACAGCCAATCGCTCGACACGCGGCTCGAGACGCTCGACCGCCAGGTCGACGAGGCCGCGCTGAGCCCCGATGGCAAGACGCTGGCGGTCGTGGCCCGCGGCGAGGTGTTCATCCGCAACACCGAGGACGATCGGCCGACGCGGCGCGTGACCTTCACGAGCGGCCGCGAGCAGGACATCGCCTGGAGCCCGGACAACCAGTACCTCTACTTCTCGAGCGATGAGGGCGGCGAGTTCGCGATCTACCGCGCGACCGTGGCGCTCTCCCGCGAGGACATCGAGCCCGACGAGCCCGAGGAAGAACCCGAGGCCGCGGAGGATGAAGCCGCCGAAGATGAAGCAGCAGACGAAGCCGAGGCGGCCGAGGAGAATGAAGGCGAGGACCAGCCCGAGGACGAGGCTCAAGAGGAAGAAGAGCCGGCCGAAGACAAGGCCGAGGACGAGAAGGAAGACAAGATCGACCACGGCAAGCGCTGGTCGCAGGCTTTGCGGTTCGAGGTCGAGCCGTTCATTGATAGCGACGAGCGAACCGTGCGGCCCATGCCCTCGCCCGATGGCTACCGCGTGCTGTACCTGCGCGAGCGCGGCGACCTGTGGATGCACGACCTCGCCAGCGGCCAGGACACGCTGGTCTTCGAGAGCTGGAATGAGCCCGACGTGCAGTGGGCGTCGGACAGCCGCCACATCATCTACGAAGTGGCCGACCTGGACTTCAACGCCGACGTGTGGCTGCTGGACCTGGACGGTGACGGCGCCGAGCCGGTGAACATCACGCGGCATCCGGACATCGACACATCGCCCCGGCTCAGCCACGACGGCAAGATGCTCGTGTTCCTGAGCGATCGGGCGGGCAACAACTGGTCGTACGACGCCTACGCCGTGCTGCTCGATCGGTCGCTGGAGGGCAAGACCGATTACGAACTAGCCCAGTACTTCAAGGACGCCGCCAAGGCGGTGAGCAAGGCGGGCAAGATCGACACGCCCGACTTCGACGAACCCGCCGAGCGCGAGCCGCTGGAATTCGACACCGACGACGCGTGGAAGCGTGTGCGTCGGCTGACGAGCTTCGATGGCGTGAGCGATCTCGCTCTCACGCCGGGCGGCGATCGCGTGCTGTTCAGCGCCAGCATCGATGGCAGCACCAGCCTGTTCTCGGTCGACTACCGCGGGCAGGACCGCAAGACGGTGCAGAGCGGCGGCGTGTCGCGCGTTCGCGTGACGCCCGACGGTTCGATGGCGCTGTTCATCCGCGGCGGGCAGGCGGCCACGGCCAAGCCGTCTGGCGGTGGCGCCAACACGCTGGGCATCAACGCGACCGTGCGCATCGACGTGGCGGCCGAGCAGGCCCAGAAGTTCCGCGATGCGGCCAATATGCTGGGTCGCGAGTTCTACCACCCCACGCTCAAGGGGCTCAACTGGGAGGGTCTGACCGAGCGGTACCTGGAGTTGGCGCGCGTGACGCGCACGCCGAGCGAGTTCTACCAGGTCGGCCGGCTGCTGATGGGTGAACTCAACGGCTCGCACCTGGGCATCTGGGGCGGCACCCAGCTCTACGACGCGCCGTCGATCCGCACGGGCTACCTGGGCATCGAGACCAAGCCGGTCGATGGCGGGTACGAGGTGACCTACGTCATCCCCGAGGGGCCAGCGTGGCGCGACGCGAGCAAGCTGCACGAGGGCGACGTCATTACCGCGATCAACGGCAAGCCCCTGGCGCCCGAGGGCGGCATGCCCACCATGGACCTGAGCGAGGCGATGGCCGGCACGGCGGGCGAAGAGACCCTACTGGACGTGCGGCCCGCCGACCCGGCCGGGTCTGGGTACGTGCTGGTCGTGCCGACGTCGTCGGGCGGCGACAGCAACCTGCGGTACGAGGACGGCGTGCGGCAGCGGCGCGCCAAGGTTGAGGAGCTGTCCGGCGGGCGTGTGGGCTACCTGCACATTCGCGGCATGAACGAACCCTCGCTGCGTGACTTCGAGCGTGACCTGTACGCCGCCGCGAACGGCAAGGATGGGCTGCTCATCGACGTGCGCGACAACGGTGGCGGTTGGACCACCGACATCTTGCTCAGCTCGCTCACGGCGCCGCGGCACGCGTACACCATCCCGCGTGGCGCCAACCCGGACGACGTGCCTGAGGACGCGTACCCGCGTGACCGCCGACTGATCTACGGCTATTCGCGCCCGATCGCGGTGTTGTGCAACGAGAATTCGTACTCGAACGCCGAGATCTTCTCGCACGCCATCAAGACCACCAAGCGTGGGCCGCTGGTGGGCCAGGAGACGTATGGCGCGGTCATCTCGACCGGGTCGTATCGCCTGATCGACGGCACCACGGTCCGCCGGCCGTTCCGAGGTTGGTACCTACCCGACGGCACCGACATGGAGAACAACGGAGCCGTGCCCGACGTGCTGGTCGAGGTCGACCCCGGCGACGAGGTCGAGGGCGTCGACCCGCAGCTCGAGGCGGCGGTGCGGGCCGTGATGGAAGACATCGAGTAGCCCCGGCCCGGTTATCAGCCCATGGGCTTACCCAGCCCGCGCAGATGGACGCCCATTCGGGCGTCTTTTGCGTTGGGAGGCCCGGAGTAGCTGTCGATGGCCGATAGCCAAGTCGAGGAGTGTTCGCGATGCCGGGAGAATCGACAGTCGCGCGATCGGCGGTTGGAGTGTGGTTGCTGGCGGTGCTCGGCGCCGCGGCGACGGCGCACTGGGTGCTGCCGTTCGATGCCCAGGCGGGCTTGTTCGCGCTGGGCCTGCTGTGCATGGCGTACACGCTGGCAGCGTTCGGGCTGGCGCGCCGGACGGCCGGGCTGACGGCGCTGCTGCCACTGGCCTGGGTGGCGGGCTTCGGCATGTGGCTGCCGATCGCTCAGGACTTCGGGGCCGAGACCCTGGCGCCGCACATCGGCAGTTGGGGCCTGCCGCAGTCGCTCCTGGAACCGGTGGCCTACGCGATGGTGCTGCTGGCTGGCGGGGTGGCGACCAGCGCCATGCTGTACCTGGGCACCGGGTCGGCGGCGGTGTTCTGGCACGTGCTGGTGCTGACGGGGCTGGTCGCTGGCGCGTCGATCTCGCACCAGGACACACCCACCACGACATTCGCGGCGATCATTGCGTGGCACGCGGGGGCGGCGGGCTCGCTCTTGCGGTGGGCCACGCACGCGGCGTGGGCTTCGAGAGAGGGTGTGTGCACACGCTGCGGCGAGGACATCCGCGGAGTGTCGAACTCCATGTGCCCGAGCTGCAAGGGCGCGCTCTTGTGCAGCCCGCCCGCGCGAAAGATGGGGCCGCCGAAGGATCGTGCGGCCTGAAGTGAGTCCAGGCTCGCGCCAGGGCCTCGTGTCGAGTCGTCATTCGTCAAGATATGGGAGCGGCGTGACGGGGCCCTTCCCGTCGTAGGGAAGCAATTCAACGGGAAGCGCCTTGATGCCCCGGCGCTTGGCTTTGTAGACGGCGTATCGCAGCGCGTGATCGACGCGCTCGTGGACCTTGGGCGTGATGTTCAGGCCGTGGGCGTGCATCTGTTGCAAAGAGAAGAGCCAGGCGTGGTACTCCTCGAGGCAGCGAGGCTTGTAGGTTCCAAGGCCGATGGCGTGATGGCCGACCTCGTGCAGGAACACGGCTACGGAGATCGGGCCGCGGGGGCGTGGGCTCTCGATGAGTCTTGAAATCGTGCCGTCGGCGTACATGACCTGCCAGGCCACCCCGCTGGTGCTGCTGCGCCACTTGCGTACGCGGATGTTGTACCTCGCGAGCATGAGGCGCGCGACGGCCTCGTAGCGATCGGCCGCGGGCGTGGAGCGTTTTCGCGGTGGCGTAACAACGGCGACCGGCCGCGCCGGCGGCGCGGGCTTTCGACGGGGGATCAGGTCCCAGAGCGTGCGCATGGCTGTCGCTCCGAGGTGGCGACCTCGCCGGCGGCAAGTGACCGGCCGTTGGCGAAGGCAGTGAAGTCCATGGGCTTCTTGCCCGCAGGCTGGATGGTGACGACCCGAAGGGCCGTGCCGCGGCCGCATGCGATGAGGCCGGCGGGGTCGATGAGCGTGCCGGGCATTGCGGAGTGGCTCAACGGCTCGACGGCAACGCGCAGGAGCTTGAGCGTGGCGCCGGCGAGGTTGATGCTCACGCCGGGCCAGGGCGTAAGGCCGTGGACACGGTTGCGGCAGGCCTCGGCGGTGTCTGTGAAGTCGATCCAGCCATCGGCTTTGGAGAGCTTCGGCGCGAAGGTCACTCTGTCGGCATCTTGCTCGATGGGTTCGAGCGTGCCGTTGGCGTGGCGGTCGAGGACTTCGAGGACGACGGGCACGCCGTCCTGGGCCAGCACGTCGTGGAGTTCGGCGATAGTGAGGCTTGGGTCGAGCGGGCGGGAGGCCTGACCAAGCACGAAGCCGGCGTCCATCTCGTCGGCCAGAGTAATGACGCTGACGCCGGTGGTGTCGTCCCCCGCGAGGATGGCGGCGTTGATGGGCGCGGCCCCGCGCCAGCGCGGCAGGAGCGAGGCGTGGAGGTTGATGGCGAACTTGTCGGCCAGTAGTTTCTGGCCGAGCTTCTGGCCGAAGGCGATGACGACCCACACCTCGGCTCCCATGCCGCGGATGTGGTCGCGGATGTCGGGCGTGTTCACCTTCTCGGGCTTCAGGAGTTCGACGCCGGGCAGGAGCGACTGGGCTTCGGTGGCGATGGGCGTGGGGCTGAGCGACTTGCCGCGGCCGGCGGGGCGATCGGGCTGGGTGACGACGGCGGCGACCTCGTGCTGCCTGGCCAACGCGCGCAGCGTGGGCACGCCGAAGGCTCCCGAGCCGAAGAACACCACTCTCATGCCGGGCCTCCCTGCCCTTGTTGGGTTTCAGCGGGCCTTGCGTTCGAGGCGGCGCAGGGCCGACCGGGTGCGCAGGCGGTCGAGTTGGCCGAACTTGTCGATGATGAGCACGCCGTCGAGGTGATCGACCTCGTGCTGGATGCAGCGGGCCAGCAGGCCGGCGGCATTCACGGTGAATCGCTTGCCGTCCAGGCCGGTGGCCTCCATCGAAACCTCGACCTGGCGGTTGATCTGGCCTCGGATATCCGGCAGGCTGAGGCAGCCCTCCTCGACCGAGGCGAGGGGGCCACCTGGCGTGAGCACGGGATCGATGCAGACCATCGGGTTGCCGGCGGTGTCTTCTCGGACGCCCTCGGACAGGTCGCCGGCTTTGGGATCCGCGGGCACCATGCACACGAACATCCGCCATGGCAACCCCACTTGCGGGGCGGCCAGGCCGATGCCTTCTTCTTCGTGCATGATCTGGAGCATCCGCTGGGCGACCTCGCGGACGTTGTCGGTCACCTCGCCGACCGGGCGGGCCTTGGCTCGCAGGACGGCATCGGGGTGGAGGCGGAGGTGCAGGGTGCCGGGGTCGATCGAGCCGATAGGCTCGGTTGTGCTTGGGGCGTGCTGGGGCATCGCGGGGATGATATTGTGCCCGCTCGGGGCGGGTGGCGGTAGGCCCTAGAATCGGCCCCCACACCCGGTCGGTCGGGCCCTAGCAGCAAACGGGAGCAGGCATTTGGCGATCTTCGGCGGCAAGAAGAAGAAGGAAGACGCGGGTTCTCCCGAAGCGAACGGGCAGGAAGCTCCCGAAGCCAAGGGCGCTGGGGAGGGCGCCGATGGCGGCGGCAAGGGCGGAAAGGGAACCGGCAGTGGTGGCAAGGGCGGCGCCGAGCCCGGACCGACCTTCAACCCAGAGGCTGCCGAGCGGTTCTTCGATCACGCCCGCACGGCCCACGAGACGACCAATTACGAGTACGCGATGAACCTGTGGCTCAGCGGGCTGCGGCTCGACGCGAGCAACATGACGGCGATGGAGAGCTTCTTCCGTTCCGCCTCGGCCTACGCAGCCGCCAACTCGAAGAAGAAGCCCAAGGTCGACCTGCAGGTGAAGACGCCCGTGGACAAATTCCTGGCGGCCCTGCTGAACTGGGCGACGAGGCTGACCGACGGCGATGCGGCCATGCGCGCGGGCGAGGCCGCCGCCAAGGCCGGCCTGGAAGAGCAGGGCTACTGGTGCCTCGAGCGTGCGATGACGCTGGCCAAGCAGGCCAAGCGTCCGAGCCCATTGACCTTCAAGAAGCTCATGCAGCTCTTTGCCGAGGTGGGCGCGTACAACGACGCCGTCGAGGCCGGCACCATCGCGGTGCAGATCAACCCCGCCGACACCGACCTTGCCAACGCGGTCAAGAATTTCTCGGCCCAGGCGACCATGAGCCAGGGCGGGTACGACAACGTCGGCGAAGAAGGCGGCTTCCGCAAGAACATCCGCAACGCGGCCAAGCAAAAACAGTTGCAGGACGAAGAAGCGATCTCGAAGGACGAGGGCACGATCGAGCGATTGATCGAGCGGGCCCGCGTCGATCTGGAAGAGCGGCCCGAAGACCCGCCCACCATCAGCGCGTTGGCCAAGCGGCTCATCGAACGCGGCACGCCCAACGATGAGAAGGAGGCCTACGAGCTCTACAAGCGGGCCTATCAGCTTACCAAGGAGTTCCGCTTCCGCCAGGCGGCCGACGACATCAAGATGCGTGCGTGGCGCCGGCGACTGGCCGCCCTCGAGAAGAAGGCCATCGAGAACCCCGACGACGCGGCGATCCAGGAGAAGCTGGTCCAGGAACGCAAGAACGTGCTGGACGCCGAGACGAAGGTGTACGCCGCCCGCGTGGAGGCGTACCCGACGGACATGCAGCTGAAGTTCGAACTCGGCCGGCGGTACTTCGACCTGGGGCAGTTCGAGGACGCCATCGCCAACCTGCAGCAGGCCCAGGGCGAGCCCAAATTGCGCGTCCGCACGCTGCACATGCTGGCCCAGTCGTTCCTGGCGATGGGCTGGGGCGACGAGGCGGTCACGACCTTCCGCCAGGCGCTCGATGCCCACGGTCGCGACAGCGACTCGACGGGCATGGAGATCAACTACGGCCTGATGGATGCGCTGCTGACTAAGGCGACCGACCACCGCGAATTGGAGGCCGCCATCGAGGCCGACAAGATCGCCTCGGGCATCGCCATCAAGGACATCGGGTTCAAGGAAATCCGCCAGAAGCGCGACGCCATCAAGAAGCTGCTGGCCGAGTTGCGGCAGGGCTGAGCGTCCATGGCCACCTCAAAGGCCATCGCCATCATCCCGGCACGCCTGGGATCGACCCGATTCCCCGGCAAGGCCCTGGCCAGCGAGACCGGCAAGCCCATGGTCGTGCACGTGTGCGAGCGGGCGGCGATGGCAGACACCGTATCGCGGGTCGTGGTGGCGACCGATAGCGACGAGATCGCCGATGCCGTCAAGGCCGCTGGGTTCGAGGCTGTGATGACCTCGGTCGAGCACCCCAACGGCACCAGCCGGCTGGCCGAAGCGACGGCGGTGCTCAAGCTCAAGCATGACCAGGCCGTGGTGAACGTGCAGGGCGACGAACCGGAGATCGACCCCGCTGTGATCGACGCCGCGTTGCTTGCGATGACCCAGCAGGTGTGGCCGGTCGAGCGGCCCTCGATGTATCGCCTGCCACGACTGGGCACGGTGGCAACGCCGCTGCGGGAGGCCGAGGACATCAATGACCCCAACATCGTGAAAGTGGTGCTGGGGCTCATCGAACCGGACGTCGGCGTGGGACGGGCGCTCTACTTCTCGCGAGCGGCGATCCCCCACGATCGCGACGACTGCGGCGCGGCCATGCCGCTGCGGCATGTGGGCATCTATGCCTACGACGTGTTCTCGCTCGAGCAGTACATGAAGCTGCCGCCGACGCCGCTGGAAGAGAGCGAGAAGCTCGAACAGCTCCGCTGGCTGGAGCACGGGCTCCCGATCGCCGTCGCGGTGCGGCAGGCGTGGCACCAGGGCATCGACACACCCGAGCAGTACGCGGCGTTCGTCGAGCGTTACCGGGCGAGCGCTCCGAAAGCGTGACTGTCGCTTGCGCGGCGCGTGACCGGCGAGATCGACTTGGCTATCCTCTCTGGTGCCCGACCAACGAAATTCGAAGCACGGCAATGACCCATCCCACGACGACTGGCCCATGCCTGTCGGCAGCGAACCCACCCCCTCCGATCGGACGCTGGGTGAGGACGCCCGCCGACGGCGCGCCGACGAACTGCTGGTGCAAGCGGCCGAAGGCTCGCTGACCACCGAGTTCTACTCGCCCGTTCCGCCGGGATACCGGCGAGGCCGCACGAAGTACGTCGCTGTGCTGGGCACGGTGATGAGCGGGCTAGGCAAGGGCATCTTCGCCGCCAGCGGCGCCAAGCTACTGAAGGACAAGGGCCTGTGCGTTGCCCCCATCAAGATGGAGGGCTACCTGAACATCGATTCGGGCACGCTGAACCCCTACCGCCACGGCGAGGTGTTCGTGCTCGACGATGGCACCGAGTGCGACATGGACCTGGGCACCTACGAGCGGCTGCTCGCCCAGAACCTGAGCCGGCGGAACTTCACGACCTCGGGCCAGATCTTCAGCGAGGTGCTCGAGCGCGAGCGGCTGGGCGACTACCTGGGCCGCGACGTGCAGATGATCCCCCACGTCACCGGTGAGGTGAAACGCAAGCTCCGCGAGCTGGCGATGTACGGCGATGGCTCGGGAAGGCCTGCCGACGTCGTGTTCGTCGAGGTCGGCGGCACCGTGGGCGACTACGAGAACGGGTTTTACATCGAGGCGCTGCGCGAGCTGGCCTTCGAGGAGGGCCCGCGTTCGGTGTGCTTCGTGGCGCTGACGTATGTCATCGAGGCCAAGGTGCTGGGCGAGCAGAAGAGCAAGGCGGCCCAACTGGGCATCCAGCGGCTCATGGAGGCGGGCATCCAGCCCCACATGATCGCGTGCCGCTGCGATAACCCGGTCACCGGCCAGGCGATGCAGAAGATCGCGATGTACAGCAACGTGCCACTGCGTCGCGTGTTCAGCATGCACGACCGCGAGAGCATCTACCTCATCCCCGAAGAGATGCGTCGCGACGGGCTCGACCGCGAGATCCTCAGCGTGCTCGACCTGCACGATCGCGTGGACATGGGCCAGGAAGACCGCGAACGCGAACGCTGGCGGGCGTTCGTGCGGGGGCTGACCAACGAGCCCGAGCACACCATCCGCATCGGCCTGGCCGGCAAGTACACCGACTTGGGCGACGCGTACGCCTCGATCGACAAGGCCATCGAGCACTGCGCCGCCAATCTGCACGCGAACATCGAGGTCGAACGATTCGACACCACCGACCTGAGCGAGTCACGCATCGCCGAAGAACTGAGCAACATCGACGCGGTGATCGTGCCGGGCGGGTTCGGTGCTCGGGGTGTCGAGGGCAAGCTGTCGGTGGTCAAGCACTGCCGCACGACGGGACTGCCGTACCTGGGCATCTGCCTTGGGTTCCAGGTCGCGGTGATCGAGTACGCCCGCAACGTGCTCGGGCTCGCGGGCGCGGCTTCGGCCGAGTTCGACCCCGATTCGCCGCATCCGGTCATCAGTGAGTTGCCCGAGCAGAAGAAGATCGAGGGCTTGGGCGGCTCGATGCGGCTAGGCGCCCAGGACGTGACGCTGTCGCCCGAGTCACTGGCGAGCTTCCTCTACTCGGGCCGTCAGAGCATCCGCGAGCGTTTCCGCCATCGCTACGAGGTCGACCCGGGCTACATCGATCGCCTGACCGAGGCGGGGCTGGTCTTCAGCGGGCGGCACCCGACGCAGCCGATCATGCAGGTGCTCGAACTGCCCCAGCCCGGCCACGACGAGGACTACGACGGCCCCACGCACCCCTACTTCATCGCAGGACAGTTCCACCCCGAGCTCACGGGCCGGCCTTTGGAGCCCCAGCCGATGTTCATGGGCTTGTGCGCGGCGGCGATCGCCCGGCGGGTGGCGATGGGCCCGAGGGACGGCGAGCCCGAAGGCGCCAAGGAGATCTCGACGCTTGTGAAGCGGTGGTTGCGGACGCCACGAAAGCGGACGCAGCCGGCTTGAGACTCAGCTCATCTCGAGTGACTTGAGCGAAGCGAGCAGCACGATTGATGCAAAACGCCCGGGGCGGCTTGTGCCGACCTGGGCGTTATGCACGAGCGTCTGGGCGTAGAGGTCGGCTTCGAAGTCGCCTTGGGCGGCCAGGCTCACGAACGCGTTGACTGCCCAAGGGTGGGCTGTGGCGTTGTCGGGCTGGAGTTCTTGGACGCACCATCGGGCCGCCGTTTCGGCCCGACGGGTGAGCTCAGGTTCGTGCCGTTGGACGCCCAGCGTCCACAGGGCCTGTATGGCGGCGAGTTCGCGTTCGGTCCAGACCTCGATGGCGGCCTCGCCTCGGCTTGGGGCGTTGGCGTCCTGGAGTGGGCCGTGCCCGGCGAGTTCAATATCGATCGGCGTGTCGTTGGCCAGTGCCTGCCAGAGGATCAGGTCGAGGCCGGTGTCCTTCGTTGGCGGCGAGGTCAGGTGCAGCAGCCAGGCCAGCAGCGGGCGGTCGACGGCGCGGCGGTTGCCGTTCTCGTCGGCGAAGGTCTCGGGGTCGATGCCGGCCAGCGGATCTGGGCCCACTGCGGCTCGGAGGCGGATGATCCACGGCTGGAGGGCGGAATCGGGCACGTTTGGTCCTGTAACCATGGGTTCGAACGGGGTGGCGCGATGTTGGGCTGGTGTGGGCCGGCAAGGCGGCCGATGGTGAGGGCATGTCCGATGACCAGGGCCAGCACGCGCAGGGCGGCGATCGATACGCCTGGATCGATCCCGGCGTGAGCGTATGGGACCAGTGGGGCGCGGTGCCGCCGCCGCCCAAGGTCAGGCCGTCGATCACTCCGGACACCGGCCCAGCACCGGCACCCCAGCCCACGGCCAGGCCGGCACCAAAGGGCGATCCCGAACCGCTCCCCGAACCTCCCCAGAAGACCCCAGAGCCAATCGCCGAGGATCTGAGCGGCACGGCGGGCGCCCCGACCTTCCACGAGTTCGACGCTGAATTGGACGTGGCCGAACTCGATGAGCGTCTGCGGCCCGTGACCACGTGGTCGGCCCGGTCGACCTCGGTGAACCGCTCGACCTTGGGCTTCCGGTCTCGGCGGATGTGCTACCCCAAGAAGCTGCTGATGATCGCGGTGCACCTGATCGACGACAAGCCGACAATCCTGGCCGGCCGGGTGACGACCTGCGACTACGAGGGCGAGGGGCTGTACGCCATCGAGGTGGAACTGATGCCCAAACCGGTGAGCGACGAGTTGCGCCAGTGGGAAGCCCAGCGGTAGCCCCGGCCCCATGACTTGACCTCGGCCCCCGACCACCGAATGCTGCGCCATGCGCATCATCCGCTCGGCTGCTGAGCTTGCCGGGTACCAGAGCGAGATCGGCGAATTCCCAGGCGGGGTGCTGGTACCCACGATGGGCGCGCTGCACACCGGGCACGAGGCGTTGATCCGCCAAGCCGCCGCAGAAGCCAGGCAGCGGGGGCTGGCGGCGAGCTGCGTGGTCACCGTGTTCGTCAACCCGACCCAGTTCGACGAGAAGCACGACTTCGATCGCTACCCGCGCGTGCTCGATGAGGACGCAGACAAGTGCGAGGCGGCCGGGGCGAGCGTGGTGATCGCGCCGAGCGTGGAGATGGTGTACCCCGATGGATTGGATGCGCCGGGTCCGTCGCTGCCCGATGTGGTCGTCGACAAGGGCCTCGAAGACCAATACCGGCCCGGTCACTTCGTGGGCGTGGCGAAGGTGCTCGTACGGCTGTTCGACCTCGCCAGGCCAGCCGCGGCGGTATTCGGCGAAAAGGACTGGCAGCAGTTCCAACTCGCCCGGGCGCTCGTGGCCCAGGAGGGGCTTGGCATCGGCATCGTGCCCGGGCCGACGGTGCGGGACGCTGATGGGCTGGCGATGAGCAGCCGCAATCGGTTCTTGAGCGGCGAGCAGCGGCGGGCGGCGGCGGCGATCCCGAGGGCACTCCGGTCGGCCTCCCACGCGAAGACGGCGGGCGAGGCCGAGGCGGCGATGCGCGAGACGCTCGCGGGGCTTGATATCGAGTACGCCACCGTGCGGCGGGCCGAGACGCTTGAGCGGGTTGAGGCTGGCACGCGGGCCGGTGCCGAGCCGCTGCGGGCCCTGGTCACCTGCCGGCTGGGGCAGACACGGCTGCTGGACAACGCGGCGTGGCCCCTGGCGGCGGATTCGCCCCTGCTCGACCTATAGGGCCCCGATATGGCCGCTATCCTTGGCCCTTCGATGCCCGATGCCGGGCGTTCTGTTTCGTGTTCCCCGAATCGGAGGCCGGCCTTGCTCAAGACACCGCTCAACAAGCTCCACCACGACCACGGCGGCAAGATGGTCGAGTACGCCGGCTGGGAGATGCCCATCAGCTACGGGTCGGTGCAGCAGGAGCACACCCAGGTGCGCACCAGCGGCGGCATGTTCGACGTCTCGCACATGGGGCGGCTGAAGATTACCGGCCGGCACGCCCGGCGGCTGCTGGGGCGGGTGTGCTCGCGACGCATCAGCGACATGCAGGCGGGGCAGTGCCGCTACGGCCTGGTGTGCAACGAGCAGGGCGGCGTGAAGGACGACGTGCTGGTCTATCGCATGGACGACACCGAGTTCCTGATGGTTGTCAACGCGGCCAACCGCGAGAAGATCGTCGAGCACCTCAATCAGGTCGTGGCCGCCGAAGAACTGGTCGTCAAGATGGACGACCAGACCACCAAGACCGCGATGGTCGCCATCCAGGGCCCGAAGGTGATGGACCTCGTGAGCCGCGTGAGCAGCGAGGTGCCCACGCTCAAGCGGTACCGCTTCACCGTCAAGAACCTGCTGATCGCCAAGCTGCTGGTCTCGCGCACGGGCTACACGGGCGAGGACGGCGTGGAGGTCATCCTGCCGGCGAGCATCGTTGACATGGCCCTCAAGCTGCTGCTCAAGGACGTGGACCTCGACGCCGAGCAGAGCGAGATGAAACTCATCGGCCTGGGCGCCCGCGACACGCTACGTCTGGAAGCCGGCATGCCTCTGTATGGGCACGAACTGGGCGAGGACATCAACGCCCTGTCGTGCGGCGTCGACTTCGCCATCGCGATGGACAAGGACCAGGGCGACATGCCCGAGCCGTTCATTGGGCAGGAGGCGCTCAGGAAGACCCAGGCCGAAGGCGGGCCCGCGCGCACGCTGGCGGCCTTCGTCGTCGACGGCAAGCGCACGCCGCGGCAGGGGATGACCGTCAAGGCCGACGGCAAGGAGATCGGCATCATCACCAGCGGGTGCATGAGCCCCACGCTGGGCGTGCCGATCGCGATGGGCATCATCGACAAGGCCGTCAACGTGCCGGGCACGAAAGTCGCCATCGACACCGGCAAGCTCGACCTTGAGGCCGAGGTGCGGGCGAACCCCTTGTACAAGAAGCCCAAGGCTTAGGCGATTCTCTCACGCGATGATTCGCTCGCCGAGCATCGCGCCCAGCGCTACCGCGGCGAAGCCGAAGACCAGGTGCATCGCGACGTACGCGAGCGCGACGCCGATCTTGCCCTCGCGCCAGAGCGTGAGGGTCTCGACGCCGAACGTGCTGTAGGTCGTGAACGCGCCCAGCGCCCCCACCACCACGAGCAGCCGCATGTGGTGGGCCGCGCCGTCCTCCTCTCGCGCGAGCAGCCAGGGCAAAACCATGCCGATGGCCAGACAACCCGCGACGTTCACCGCCAGCGTGGCGGCGGGCAGCGCGAGCGGGTGCTCCTTGAGCAACACCAGGGCGGTGCGGGCGACGCCATACCGGGTAGAGGCGCCGAGCGCCCCGCCCAGCGCGATCGCCGCGATGTCCATCGCCACCTTCACCGCGGCTGGCGGGCCGGGGGCGCCGCGTCGGGGCTCTCGTTCGGCACGGCCTGCGGTGATTCTTTCGGAACGGCCAGCGGGTCCTCACCCGGCATGGCGGGGAAGAAGCCCTCCGGCACGTCGGTGGTCTCGAAACGCAGCCATTCGACGCCCACGGTCGCCTCGACCTCGGGCGCGAGGTAGGGCGGGTGGTCGAAGGGCCCACGCTCCTGGCGGTCGGGGTTGTGTTGCACGTTGGTCGCGAGCTTCACATGGGCCATCCAGCCCTGGTTCGGGCCGCCGTCGGCCATGCGTCGGCCGATGCGGCCCGGCACGCTGACCTCGACGGGCAGCGACAACGGCGCGCCGGTCGACTTGTCGAACAATTGCACCTCGGCGGTGGCGCGGGCCGAGGTGGAACTGCTGGTGGGCAGCGAGACGCGCAGCACGCGGACGAGCCAGTCCTTCTCGCCGCTGAGCCCCTTGTTCATCCGTTCGACCCAGTCCTTGGCGGCTTCCCGGTACGCGGCGCGATCCGCCGAACTCTCGCGCGGCATCGAGGCGAGTTCCAGCCGCGCGCGGCGGCGGAGCGTCTGCATCACGGCGATGGTCGAGGCCATCGGATCGCTGGGCTCGGCCAGCATCGGGGCGGGCGGGGCATAGCCCAGGTTGCGCAGCATCTCGATGGCCTCGGCCATGCGGACACGGAGCTGGTCACGCTCGGCCTTCACCTCGGCCAGCTCGGCCTCGAGCGCCGCGATGCGGTCCTCCGGACTGGATGGCGCCGGTTGGGTTTGGGAGAACGCGGTCGTCGCGAGCCCGAGAGCGAGCAACACCGTCAAGGGAGCGCGTGCCGAGCGTGTCATGAGTCGAGCCTCGCGGTCGTGGGTGTTCTGCCGGCCGCGCCGTTCGCGCTGCCGTTGGCGTGCGCGTTGGGCGCGGGGGCATCGGTCCAGCTCGCCGGGTAGGCCTCGTCGTCCATCGCCAGCGCCGCCTTGGTAGGGAACATGGGGCGGAACGTGTCGCACATGACCGCCAGCTCGTCGGTCCACTTGGCGCCCAGGCTCTTCTCGACGGTGCCGGGGTGCGGCCCGTGGGGGATGCCCTGCGGGTGCACGGTGATCGAGCCCTGCTCGATGCCGCGGCGGGCCTTGTAGTTGCCCTCGACGTAATACAGGATCTCATCGCTGTCGAGGTTGCTGTGGTTGTACGGCACCGGGATGGCTTCGGGGTGGAAGTCCAGCACGCGGGGGCAGAACGAGCAGATGACGAAGTTGTGGCCCTCAAAGGTCTGGTGGATGGGCGGCGGCTGGTGGAGCTGGCCGACGATGGGCGCGAAGTCATCGATGTTGAAGATGTACGGGTAATAGCAGCCATCCCAGCCCACGATGTCGCAGGGGTGGTAGTCGTAGATGTACGAGTGCACGGTGTCGCGGGCCTTGATCCGCACCTCGTACTCGCCAAGCTCGTCGGTGAACAGCGGGTGCTCGTCGTCGGCGACGGGCAGCACCAGGTCGCGCTCGCAATAGGGCGCGTGCTCGAGGAACTGGCTGGTCTTCTTGCTCAGGTACCGCGGGGGCGGCAGGATATGGCTGCCGTTGGCCGTCTCGAAGCCCACGAACTTGCCGAAGGGCATCTCGGCCTTGCTGTGCCCGCCGAACTTGTCCTCGTCGCCGCTGTCGGGCCGCTCGTCCCATTCCATGTGGTAGATGATGCCCTTGGGGATCACGATGTAGTCCTTGGGACCAAACTTGAGCGTGCCCATGAACGTCCGCACCGTCCCACTCCCGAAGTGCACGAACAGGCACTCGTCGCCCTGGCCGTTCTTGAAGTGGTACCCCATCGCCTCGGCCGGGTTGCACACGCTCATCTCGACGTCGCCGTTGCCGAACAGCACGATGCGCCCCGTCACGCTGTCGCCCTTGGGCGGTGTGAACTGGCCCCCGGTCTTCAGGTGCCGCATGCGCATGGTGTCCATCTCGACGTACTCGGGCTTGGTGCTGTACAGGTTCTTCCAGCCGGTCACCTGGGTGGGCGGGTGGATGTGGTACATCGTGCTCGTCGGCCCCACGAAGCCCTCGGTGCCGAAGAGTTCTTCGCTATACAGCTTGCCATCGGGCCGGCGGAACTGGGTGTGCCGCTTCTTGGGGAGGTTGCCGAGCTTGGTGTAATAGGGCATGCCTGCGTCTTCCTTTCGGAAGGCACGCGACCAGTCGCGTGCCGCAATGGGACTCTTCGCGTGGCGAGCGTTTTGGGCCCGTCGGCAAAGGGGGTCCGTGGCATTCTATACGAACCCGATCGGGCCCGGGTTGACGGGCCAAATGGGCGAAATCAGCGGCCCGAACGGGACGCCGGGGCGTCCTGGTGATCGGCCCGGGGCAGATCTTGAGCAAGCCGATCCTCGAGCCCGGCAGCCATCGCGACCAGTTCGTCGATGTCGAACGGCTTGCGGAGGAACGGGACCCGCGCGTGCCGGGCGGGCACATCTCCCGGGTGCATCGACGAGCAGAAGGCGTATGGGATGCCCCGGGCGTCCAACTCATCGGCCAGCGGGTAGACGAAGCCATCCTCGACGTTGATGTCCAGGATGGCCATCTGGACGCCGTGGGCGCCGATCGCGTCGAGGCCCAGGGCCACCGATGGGTACGCCCCCACATCGAAGCCGCTGGCCCGCAGCGACGCGGCCATCGCGGCCGCCAGGCGGGTCTGGTCTTCCACGATGAGGAGGCGTGTCGGCATGCTCTGGGCCCTTCCGAGGGACTATCGGCACGGAGCCTGAGAAATCCGTGATCCCTGGATGAATTCTCGTTTATACTTGGAGGCCATGAAGCAGCAACTCGAAGACACGCAAGACCTTGGCAGGTGCATCCTCGACCATCGGGATGCCATCATCGAGGCGTGGGAGCGGCAGTCACGGGCCGAGAATCCCGAGGCGAGCAACGAGCAGCGGCGGCAGCTTCGCAACAGCCTGCCCCAGTTCCTCGAGCGGCTGGGCGAGACGCTCTCGCAGGGCGCGGTGCGTGTGCCACGGACGTTCGCCATCGAGCATGGCATCCAGCGATGGCGCATCGGCTGGGACGTCACCTCGCTGACGCGCGACTTCATGGTGCTGCGGCGCGTGCTCGTGGCCCACCTGCGCCACACGGTGGAACTGGACACCGACGACGTGATGACGGTGTCGGCGGCGCTCGACGAGGCCGTGTCCGAGAGCGTGAGCGCGTACGTCCAGCACCGTGAGCTGGAGCTCAACAGGAAGAACGAGGCCCTGGAGCGCAAGAACTACGAGCTCAAGCGCTTCGCCCACATGGTCGCCCACGAGATCCGCAACCCCATGGGGCTCATCACGCTGGCCACCAGTTCGCTCAAGCGGCTCGTGGGCGACGAGCCGAAGGCCGCCCAGCAGATCGAGCGCATCACCGAGGGCCGCCACCAGATCATCGAGGTCGTCGAGAACCTGGTGCGCTACGCGTCCAGCGTCGGCGGCGTCGAGTTCGAGCCGCAGGACGTGGACCTCAACGAGCTCTACGACGACGCGGTCGACCACCTGAAGTACCTGATCGAGGCCAGCGGCGCGAGCGTCACGCGCGGCGAGCTCCCGACCGTGCGCGGCAATGCCGTCGCCCTGCGCAGCCTCCTGCAGAACCTCATCGAGAACGCGCTGAAGTACGCCGGCGACGAGCCGCCGCGCATCCATGTGTCGGCACAGAAGGAACCCGGCGGGCTCGGGGCCGTCGCCGAATCGGATAGCCACGGCGCCCCCATCAACTCCCCCACCAACCACCCCACGAGCGACTCGGGCTCGGCCTGGGCCATCTCGGTCCGCGACGAGGGCATCGGGATCTCGCCCGAGGACCAGAAGCTCATCTTCCGCTTCCTGTCGCGCGTGAACGTCAAGGCGCACGTGCCGGGCACGGGCGTCGGGCTGGCCCTGTGCCGCCGCGTGGCCGAGCAGCACGGCGGCACCATCACCGTCGAGTCCGAGCCGGGCAAGGGCAGCACGTTTACGCTGCGGTTACCGGAATCCGCTTGAGTACTGTGCAGATCGCCTTGCAACCCGAGCCGGATTCGGTCACAATACTGGGTATGCGCCGTTCACTCCTGCCCATCACTGTCCCGTTTGTACTCCTCTCGCATTGCCCGGCGTTCGCTCAGCCCGCCGACACGTGCGAGCCCCAGCGGCTGATTTCGCCGCCAGCGATCCCGACCTCCTCGTTCGGGCGTGACATCGTGACCAACGGCGAGTACTGGTTCGTGTCCGATGGCGCCGCCCGCACGTTGTGCGGCGGTTCGGCGCTCGAGTGTGGCACGGGGGCCGTGTTCGTCTATCGGGAGTTCGACGGGCAGCTCGAACTTGTCCAGACCGTGGTGCCACCAGATGTACAGCTCTACGACGGCTTTGGTGGCGCCATGGATGTCGATGGCAATCGCCTGATCGTCGGCAGCAGTGGGGCCGGGTGGCCCGGTGCGGCGACCGACCAGGGGGTCGCGTACATCTACGAACTTGAGGATGGCCAGTGGGTGGAGGTCGCCAGGCTCCAGCCGCCGGCAGAGGTGACAGAGCAATTTAGCAGAACGGTTTATCTTTCGGGTGACATCGCGATCGCTACGTCGGGCATGCCAGAGCGGAACGCGTACCGGTACGAACAGACCGATGATGGATGGGTCTTGCGTGGCGCGGTGCCACCGCCCGAGCCGCTTGTCTACAACGATTGCTTCGGCTGCACCGGGACCGCGCTGGGCGAGTGGTTGTTCCTGGGGGCGTACCTGGAGTCCACACCGAGCACGCGCAACGGCGCCGTGTACGCGTATCGCAAGCGGGCCGACAACACCTTCGAGTTCGTGCAGAAGATCGCGCCCGCCGACACCGGGTACTTCGGTGCCGGCATGGGATTCGACGGCCACACGCTCGCGATCGGGGCCGTCGCGGCCGATCGGGACGTCCGTGACCAGGGCGTGGTGCAGACGTATCGGTTCGATGGTGAACGCTGGGTGTTCGAGCAGGAGCTCACGCACAACGAGCCACAGGTGGCCGACGGATTGGGCTTCGCCGTCGAGGTGCAAGGGGACCTGCTGCTGGCGTCGGCCTCTGGCGATTCGACGCCGCCTTCGGTCGCCGGCCGCGTGTACCGCTTCGAACGCGATGCCGATGGCCGGTGGCAGGAGACGGGCACGCTCGAGATCGACCCGCCTGTGATCGCACGCCGATACGGGAACGCGTTGGCGTTGTATGGCACGAGGACGCTCGTTGGTGCCCCCGAGGAGGTCGACGCCTCGTTCGATTTGATCGGCGCCGCCTACTTCTTCGACTCCACCTGCGGCGCGTGCACCCCCGACCTCGACGCCGACGGCGCGCTGACCATCTTCGACTTCCTGACCTTCATGAACCTCTTCGACGCCGGAGACCCCACCGCCGACTTCGACGGCGATGGGGAGCTGACGATCTTCGATTTTCTGGCCTTCCAGACGGCGTTCGATGCGGGGTGCGAGTGAGAGGGCGTTACCCCAGCGGTAGGTGCTTGCTCACCACGTCCTGCAAGCGGTTCGAGTCCAGGTGGGTGTAGATCTCGGTCGTCGCGATGCTGGCGTGGCCAAGCATCTCTTGCACCACGCGCAGGTCGGCCCCGCCGGTCATCAGGTGGGTGGCGAAGCTGTGCCGGAGCATGTGCGGGTGGATGCCCTTGAGGCCCACCCGCTTGGCCCAGCGGTTCACGATGACCCACACGGCCGTCCGCTCCAAGGGCCGCCCCGTGCGAGACAGGAAGAGTCGGCCCAGGTGCGGGTTGCCGCGGGCCACCAGCAGCGGTCGGCACTCCTGGCGATACCGGGCGATCCAATGCACCGCGGGCATACCCATGGGCACGACGCGTTCCTTGTCGCCCTTGCCACGCACGCGCAGGATGGCCACGTCGCGTACCGGGTCATCGTCCGCTAAATCGCACACCTCGCTGGCGCGCACGCCGCAGGCATACAAGAGCTCGAGCATCGCCCGATCACGGAGCCAGAGCGGCGGGCCCTTGCCGTGCGGTGGCGGGTGGGGTGCCTCGACGAGCGTGCTGACCTGGCTGGGCGAGAGGGCCTTGGGTAGCCGCCGCCAGCGTGCGGGGCGAAGGAGCAGGTCGGTGGGGTCTTCTTCCACCACCCCTCGCGCCTGCAACCACCGGCAGTAGGCCCGGATGCTGGCCAGGTGCCTCGCCTGGCTAGGCGACTTGAGCGACTGCTGGCTCGCAAGCCGACCAAGGTGGTCGGCCAGGGCGCGGGGGTGGATGCCCGAAGGCTCGGCGATGCCGTGTTCGGCCAGATCGGCGGCCAGGTCACGAAGATCCCGCGCGTAGGCCATGCGCGTGTTGTGGCTCAGGCCGCACTCGATGCGCAGGAATGTCAGGAACCCGCGAAGTGTGTCGCGATACGCCGCCGGCAGGTCGTCGATGCCCGGGATGTCGAACGGGGCCTGTGCCACGAGAGCAGGTATCGGCTCGCTGGCTCGGCGCATGGCAAAAGGCCCGCCCCGAGATCGGGACGGGCCTTCAAGGTGCTGTGTCTCAGAAGGTCCGGGCTATCGGGGGTTAGCCGAGGAGCTGGAGGACCGACTGGGGCTGGCTGTTGGCCAGCGAGAGGATGTTGGTGGTCGAGGACACCAGGATCTGGCTGCGAGTCAGCTGGGCCGTCTCGGTAGC
Organism: Phycisphaerae bacterium; assembly: GCA_030426395.1. Lineage (GTDB taxonomy): Bacteria > Planctomycetota > Phycisphaerae > Phycisphaerales > UBA1924 > JAHCJI01. The sequence continues at coordinate 23,872 of JAUHYE010000012.1, read as the reverse complement.
GAAATCGGTATCCCGGATCACGGACTCGGCAGCGCGGGTGTTCTCGAGCGAGATGCCCAGGCTGCGGATGGTGGCGCCCACGGTGTTCTTCTGGAACGCACCGAGGCGTCCACGCAGGGTCGAGACCTGCGCGATAGCCTCCTCAACGACCTTCTGGGCGCCGCTGAGGTCTTCGCCGTCGGCCAAGTTCAGGCTCTTGCCCGAAGCCAGGTCGCCCAGGAACCCGTCGGTCGAGTTGCCCAGGTTACGAACGGCGACGTTCGAGATGCCCAGGCTGACCTTACCGCCCACATCGACCTGACCTGCGAGCTGGAAGTCGGCACCACCACCAGTGATCTGGAGGGTCGGCTCGCCCGAGCTTGCCTCGACGGCGCCGATCGTCTGCGCGGCGGTGGTTTCGAGAGTCATCTCGATGTCGAGGAAGTCGGTGTTGATGCGAAGGCTTTTGCCGTCGGCCACGGCGCGGATGCCGTTGATGGTGCCGGCGATGTCCTGGCCCACGTCGCGTTGCTCGTTGGTCGCAGCGGCATAGGTGCTGACGATCGTGGTATTGACAGTGCCGAAGTCGTCGGCCTCGAAACCGTAGATGCCGACGCCGGTACCCTGGATATCTGCATCCTCGAGCACCTTGACCGAGACGAATTCCTTGTCGCCGAATTCGTCGGAGATCAGGGCGACAGTGCCGCCCGAAGCCGACGCGGTGACACCGGTGACTTCGCTGAAGTCGTTGATGGCCTTGGCGATCTGGTCGTTGGTCGCGCCCTCGCTGAAGCTGAACTCGCGGCTGCCCAGTCGGCCGCCGATTTCGATGCGGAAGTCATCGCCACTGCCGTTCAGGTCCAGGGTGCCGGTGGTCGACAGCACGAAGCCGGCCTGCTGGGCCGACTGTGTGACCAAAGTGTTGACGTCCAACTCATCGCTCTCGAACTTGGCACCGTTGACCTTGAAGTCGGTCACGTCGCTGGCGACGTTCTGGGCCCGGTAGTCGAAGCTGCCGTTGAGCAGCTTGGTGCCCTGGAAGCTGGTGGCCGAGGCGATGCGATCAATGGTCTGCAGGATCGAGTCGACCTGCTGCTGGTTGGCCAGCTTCTCCTGCTCGCCCAGGCCGGCCTGGTTGGCGGTCGTGGTCAGCAGGCCCTGGAGCTCGTTCAGGAGGTTGGAAACTTCCTGAAGACCACCCTCGGCGATGTTGACCACCTGGTCGGCACGCTCGGCGTTGCCGATGGCGGCCGTCAGGGCGGTGGCCTCAGCACGCAGGTTCTCAGAAGCAATCAGACCCGCAGGGTCGTCCTTGCCACGGTTAATACGGGTACCTGTCGACAGACGCTCAAGCGACTGGCTCAGGTTATGGTTGTTCTGGCCGAGCACACGCTGGGCGAGAAGCGACTGAACGTTTGTGTTGATCCGACTCATGACGACGATCCTCCGTGAACCCGAGCCCCGCATACCTGCGGCACCGGGTGCCACTGCGGGGCAAGGCCCCGCTGAACTTCGCACGCCGCCGTCCCGGCTTCCTTACCGGGACCCGACTTCGTGCTCGGTTGGTGGATCGACGGTTCCGAAACGCCAATTCAGTCCGTCTTGGTCAATTCGAGAAAATCGACGCCAAACGCCTCGCGGCCCGGGGCAAACCGGGCCGTGAGGCGTGCGATGAGAGTCTGATAACCGCGGTTAAGCGGCGTTTGATCGTGTTATCGGAATTAACCGAGCAACTGCAGCACGCTCTGGGCCTGCTGGTTGGCCAGCCCCAGCACGGTGGTGCCCGAACTCGCCAGGATCTGGGCCCGCGTCAGCAGGCTGGTCTCGGCGGCGAAGTCGGCGTCGCGGATGATCGACTCGCTGGCCGTCAGGTTCTCAACCGTCAGGGCGAGCGAGCGGATGTTGGTCTGGAGCGTGTTCCGCTCGAACGAGCCAAGGGTGCCTCGGATGATGGTGGTCTCGTCGATGGAGGTGTCCACGATGCGGCTGGCGGCGGTGAAGTTGCGGCGCTCCTTGCTGCTGGCCAGACTGTTCTCTCGCCCGCTCTTCAAGGACTCGAGGAACTCGAGCTCGCCGTCAATCAGGGTTCCGCCGAGCCTGGTGGCCGCAACGGAGTTGATGCCGATGTTCACCTGCTGCTGCGCTACGACCTCGGCGCCGAGTTGGAAGAGCGAGCCGCCGCCGGTGATGTCGAAAGTGGAGGTTTCGCCCACGCGGGTCGCGAAGTCCGCCGTGAGGGTCAGCTCCAGCGAGAGCTGGCTGCTGGCGGTGCTGATATTGAGCCCGTCGCCATTGGCGAGCGAGCCATTGATAATTGCGCCAACGTCCCGGCCGGCGTCGCGTTCGGCCGTCTGGAGATCTGTGCCCACGGTACCCCACGGGAAGGGGTCGTTCGCGCCGATCTCGATGTCGTCGCCGAACTTGTACGTTGCCCATGCGCTCGCCTCGGTGCCTTCGCCCAGGCGGTCGATCGAGACGAACGATCTGGATCCGTAGCCCTCGCTGCGGAACACGATGCCGCTGGTTGGATCACCGTTGATGAGCTCGGCGATGACGCCCGTGGACGGTGTGTGACGGTTGATGGACTCCACGACATCGCCGAAGCTCTGCCCCTCGGAAAGCTCGAGGCTGATGACGCCATCGGGCCCTCGGACCTCGATGAGCGTGGTCGATAGCACGGTGCCGTTCAGCGGGTCGCCCGGTGCGGGGTTGTCGCCTCGCAGGTACAGCCCGCCCTGCTGGGCCGAGTTGAGTATCTCGACGTTCACGTCCAGCGAGTCGGATTGCGAGAAGCTGGCCGCACGGATGTTTGTCTTGGCGATGGCCGAGGTGGCGATGCCCGAGGTCTGGTAGCCCAGCGAGCCGTCGAGCAGCCGCAGGTCGCCGAACCGCGCCGTGTCGGCGATTCGGGTGATCGAGTCGATGGCCGAGTCGATCTGGGCCTGGTTGGCGGCGATCTCGTCGTCGGAGAAGGCGCCCGTGTTGGCCGCCTCGACCACCAGCGCCTTGATCGAGTTGAGCAACTCGTTGATCTCGGTGAGCGAGCCCTCGGTGGTGGCGATCACCGCCGACGCACGCTCGGAGTTCTTGATGCCTTGTTCGGCACCACGAATGTTGGAGCGCAGGCGTTCGGAGATGATGAGGCCGGCCGGGTCGTCGGCGCCACGGTTGATCCGCAATCCCGTGGAGAGTCGCTCGAGCCTGGTGTCCAACTCGCGGTTGGTCCGCGTCAGGTTCGATCGAGCGATCATGCTGGGAACGTTGGTGTTGATGCGAGTCATCGCGATCCTCCGTGAGCCTCAGCCGCACTCCGTCGCGGCCTGCTGGAACTTTCCGTCGAAGCGACGAGGGCGTTTCGCCCGCAAGCGTTCTCGAGAGTCAGGTGGATGCCTGCCTCCGTGGGTTGGCCTTGTTCTCTGGCGTTCGCGGGGTGGTGGCTTGCCCGTTGCCGGACGCGCCGTTGGTGCCCGCCACTCGCCCCGCCGGGCTGAGCCCCGCGCGGCGTCCGGGCCTGATGGCCGAGCTGAGCGCGTTGAATTCGGCGCCCTGGGCTTCGGCGGCCCGCCTGTTCTCGGCCTTGATGGCCTCGTACACCTCTTTGCGGTGGACGGCCACTTGCGACGGGGCGTTGATGCCCAGCCTGACCTTGTCCCCGCGGATGTCGACGATGGTGATCTCCACCGCGTCGCCGATCATGATCGTTTCGTCTCGTTGCCTTGACAGCACCAGCATCCGTGCGCTCCGTGCCCCCTTGGGTGGGGTTGCTTTGGTGGCTCCGTTCCATCTTCGCCACTGCCGTCAGGCCGTCGCGGCCTGGCCCTGTTCGACGCCCACCTGCATGATGGTGTGACGCGTCGACCAACGCTTGTCGGCGAGCACCAATTGCTGGCCGCTGAGGTTCAGCGTGTTGATGAGCAAGGGACCCTGCAGGTTGGCCGTCAGCACCTGGCCCACCTTGTTCACGATCACGAACACCTGCGCATCTTCCATCTTGTCGATCCCGAGCGTCTCGGCCTGCTCGGGGCGGATCGGCACCTCGTACTCCTTGAAGAACAGGGCGGGGTCGGTCAGGACGAACGCCAAAGCGGGCTCGTCGATCGACTGGAGCCAGAAGAAGCACGCGTCCTCCCCGGGTTCGAGCAGGCAGTACCGCCTGTGGTCGGGGAAGCCCAGGAGGCCCTGGGGAAACGTGATGACCTTGTCGTCGGCGATATCCACCACGCCGAATCTGGTCGTCTTGACTTGCATGCCGTACTCCTCCGGCCGGGCGTTCGCCCACGTTGGTGCCGATGTCTACTTGAGTCCTACGAGTCCGATCCTTCGATTCCGTTCACCTAGGGCCCTTACCCCAGGAAGTCGAGCAGTGATTGCTGGCGGCTCGTGGCCGTCACCTGGAGGGCCGCCTGGAGCTGGATCTGGAGCTGGCTCAGTTCCACCGCCGCTTGCGCGAAGTCGGTGTCCCGCAGTCCGCTCCGAGTCGATTCGTCCAGCAGCACGATGTCCTCCCGCAGCTCGTGGGCTTCCTGCACACGCCGTGCATCGCCACCCACGATGGCCCGCACCTGAGCGATCTCAGTGAGGCGGGTCTCCACGGCTTCCCCCGCAAAGCCGATGCCAGTTTCGTCGTTGTTGAGCAGCGCCTGGCGCAGATCCAGCAAGTCGCTGAAGATATTGCGCACCCGGACCTGGCCCACGTCCTCTCCAACCAGCGAGTCGGTGTCCGAGTCGTACACCACGCCGTCGAGCCCCAGGTCGCGCAGGGCCGGGGAGCTATTGAGCTTCTCAACTCGCAGCGGGGCCGACCCGCCGGCCTGTCGCAGCGCGAGCCCGCCCGGCCCGGTCGAGACCACGCCGGCCTCGAACGCATCTGGTACATTAATGCCCGCGTCCGCCGCGGCCTGGTTGATGCGATCCGAGATGGCGCCCATGGTTGTCAGGTCTTCGGGACGAAGGTCCACGTCGAACGTCCGGCCGTCGCCCAGCGTGACACGGAAGTCGGTGTTGCGATCGGGGTCGATCTCCCCGGTGACCGGGTCGGCCTGGTTGTCGATGATCCGCACACCCCGACCGTCGTTGAGGCTCGAAGCCTCGGTTTCGGCCGCGAAACTGCGGATTCCCAGCCGTTGCGCGGTGTCGAAGTTGCCCGCGACTTCCTCGACGCTCAATCCGTTGCCCACGGCGACGGCCAAGTCGCTCACCAGATCGATGGTGCCGTTCTCGGGGTCGAGTTCGACGCGTACGCCCAGGCCGGTGGCCTCGATGGCGCTGCGAACGTCTTGCAGCGTCTCGGCCTCGCTGAGGTCGACCACACGTGTCTGCCCGCCGTTGCGGATCCGGATGGTGCCCAGCGGCACATCGTCCATGTTCGGCAGGCGGCTGAGCCAGGTCAGGCGGGGGTTCAGGTCGCCGCCATCGCCGTTGGTGGCGGTAAAGGCGCCGCTGTCCATGAGGCCCAGGTCGGTGGCCGAGGTGCCCCTGGCGACCTCCTCGAAGGTGAGCCCCGGCAGAGCCCCATCCTCGTCGCCGGCCAGCAGGTCGATGCGCAAGGACCGCGCTTCGAGGCGCACACCCTGCGGGCCCAGCAGCTCTCGACCGGTGCGATCCTCGATCCGGCGGATGCCCGCCTCGATGGCGTCGGCGATGTCGCCGGCCACGTCGGCCCCGGCCAGATCGACCACCTCGGACTCGCCGCCCATGCGGATCTCGATCTCGCCCAGTTCGATGCCCAGCCCCCGGGCCCCTCGCAGGTCGGAGATAGGGGTGTCATTGTCCACGGGCGGCCGCAATTCGGTGAAGCCGCGGACGCGGGCCGAGGTGCCGCCCAGGGGGCTGCCCGGACCCAGCGTCAGCGGCACGTCCACGCCCGGGCCCAGGTCGATCTTGAGCCCATCGCCCGAAGCGCTGAACTGGTAGCCACCAAGCATGGCCTTGACGGGCTGGTTGCTGGGGTGATCGCCGCCGAACATGTGGCCCACGTTGCTCTCGCGGTTGGCGACGGCGAAGATCTTGTCGATGAGGCTCTCGACCGTGACGGCCGCGCCGGCGCGATCCTCGGCGTTGAACGTGCTGTTGATGTACTCCAGGGCGATGCTCTTGGCTTCCAGACCGGCATTCTGGGCGTCGTCGAGGGCGCCGTCGAGCAGGTCCAGCGCCGTGCCGGCGGTGTCGAAGTTCCGCAGCCACTGGTTCGAGCGATCGAGCGACTGGTTGATGGAGGCGATGGCCGCGGCCTTCACAGGGTCGTCGCTCACGCGGTTGATGTCCTGGCCGGTGGCCAGACGCTGCTGCACGCCGAACAGGTCCACGTTGCCGCGGTTGATGCGGTTGAGCTGGATCTGGGCCATGAACAACGATGGCGCCCTTGATAGCCCGATTGGGATGCCGCTCATGGCGTGATTCCCTTCGCTCGCGTTGGCATCTTTCTTAGAAGATGCTCAAGAGCTCCTGGTGTAACTGATCGACCACCGAGATGAACCTCGCCGCACCCTGGTAGGCCTGCTGGTAGGTCACCAGGTTGATGGCCTCCTCGTCCAGGCTCACGCCGCTGACCGCCGCCCGCTGGGCCTCGATCGACTCCCGGACCACGGCCGCGGCTTCGGCGTTGGTGAGCGCCGCGTCGGTCTGGGCGCCCACGTCGCCGGCCACCGTGGCCCAGAATCCGTTGAGCCCCTGGCCGCCCAGTGCCTCGAAGCCGCGGTCCTGCAGCTTGGCCATGTCCAGGGCGGCGGCGTTCTCGCGGAACTCGCCGTCGGCGCCGATGCGGCCGACCTGCAAGCGGGCCGGGTCGTCGGCCAGGTCCTGCCGCACAGCGATGTCGTCGGCGCCGGTTCCCTCGAAGAACGCGTTCATGCCGATCGCGCCGAGCATGCCGCTGCTGTCCTCGCTGAAGGAGAAGCGGGCGCCGTTCTCACCACGAATTCGAAGGCGGCCATCGGCGGTGAAGTCGGCCCGCACCCCCTCGACATTGTCGAGCGCCTGGCGGATGGCTTCGAGCGACGCGTCGTCAACGGTGGTGGCGCTGCTGTCGTCGCCCAGCCCGTCCAGATCGACCTCGATGCGCGTCGCCTCGCTCGTACCGCTCACGGGGTTTCGCACGTGCACCAGAAACGAGCCGTTGCGGATCTCGAACGGCAGGTCGGCCGTGCTCGGGTTTCCTGGGCCATTGAGCGGCAGGGCCCGGTCCTCGGGTGGCATGCGGAGCTGGCTGGTCGCTTCGCGCAGGCCGTCTGGCCCGGTCGCCGTGGCATGGATCTTGTTCGTCTGGTAGATCAACTCGGCGGCGAGGCGGTCGAGTTGCTCGATCGTGCGGCCGACCGCGTTGTCACGAGCCTCGAGCAGCGCACCCACCTGGCCAGACAACACTGGGAGCTCCGACCCATCGGCCTTCGAGCGAAGCGAAACCCGCGTCTGCCCATCCACCGCGTCACGGCGGAGCTCGATGCCCCGGCTCTGGCCGGCCAGCACCATGGGCGTGCTGCCGACATAGACGTCCACCGCGCCCGACGAACGTTCAACCGTGTTCACGTCGATCAGCGAGGCAAGCTCATCGAGAACGCGATCGCGCTGATCTTGCAAGGTGGAAGTGTCTCCGCCGCCGACCTTCGCGCGCGCCACGTCCTTATTGATCTCGGCGACCTGGGTCAGCAGATCGTCCACGCGCGGCACGAGCGTGTCGAGCAGCCCATCGGTCTGGGCCTTCTGGTCGACCAGGTCGGCGCGCAATCGCTTGATATTGCTCACCAGCGTCTCAGCTTGCTGCACGACCACGCCGTCGGAGGCCACCAGCGTCGAGCGGTCGGACCAGGCTCCGAAGAACTCGGTGAGCTGCGTGGTCAGTCCGGTCTCGCTGAGCTCACCGATGGCCGATTCGAGCGCACCGAGCGATTGCACGACCTGGTTAGCCTCGCTCTCTCGGGCGATCTGGCCGCGGAGGCGTGCGAGCACCGCTTCGTCAATCACGCGGGTGAGCGACTGCGCGCCCACGCCATTGCCAGCTTGCAGCCGCTGGAAGGGATCGGCCGACTCGAGCGGAGTCAGCAGCAGCGAACGGCGGGCGTATCCTGGCGTGGCCAGGTTGGCCATGTTGTTGCCGGTGACCTGCACGCCGAGTTGGCTCGCGCTCAGGGCGCTCTGTCCGATGCGCAAAGCGCTGGTCAGGCCCATGGCGACCTCCGTTGGGTGTAGTGCTCAGGAGACAAGGTCCACCCCCCGAGGCGTCTGGCCGCCCGCGAGCGAACCACTGGCCGCGTACACGCCCGCTTGATTCAGTCGCGCCATGACTTGTCTCGCCAGCCCATCGAGATGCGCGACAACGCCCGTCGCGGCGGCGTGGACGACGCGCTGCCGCTTCTGGCAGTCCAGGATCGCCTGCCTCGCACGCCCGGCCGCTTCGGCGAGCGCCTGCCCGACCTCACGATCGTGCGCCCCAACCGCGCGCGAGAGATCGGCTATGCTCGCTCCAGTCGGTAACCCAAGCGCTCGGCACAGGTGTCCGGTCTCGCGACGCCGGGCTTCTTCGGCGTCGGCCAGTTCACGCCCGACCTCGCGCTGCCGAGCGACGATGGCGGCCACGTCTGGCGACTGCATCTTCGAGATTGCGATACGCTGCTCGGTCGCCAGTTCGCCCAGCTCCTCGTTGGCGCGCGCGATGGCTTCGATAGCCACGATCAGCCGTCCGGTTGTCTCGATCACGGCACTCACGCCACCACCCCCTGCGACAGTTGCGCGCTCCGCCGCGACATGTCGGCTTCCAGCCGATCGACCAGCCCGAAGTTCGACGCCCGCACGATCTGCCGGCTCATGACCTGATCCATGATCTCGCCGAACTGCTTCTCGGCCGGCCCGGGGGCGAAGGGCGGTGCGGCGTTGTTGCCCTCGCGCAGCTCGGCCAGGAGCGGCTCGACGAAAGCCATGGCGACAAAGTCCTCGGCCGCTCGCCTGGCCGAGCCCTCGGCGCTGCTGGGCGTGTTGTCACGCGCGATGACCGCCGAGAAGTCGCGTTGACGCTCGATCATCGCCGCTCCGGTGGTGGTGGGGCTCACACGCATGATTACTGGTCCTCGTCGATGAGCTCGGCGTGCAGCGTTCCCATCTTTTCCATCATCACGAGCAGCTCAATCTGGTCGACCACGGGCACATCCAGCGCCCGAAGGGCCGCCAGAAGATCGGAGAGCTTGGCACGCTCGTTCGGGTTGGCTGTAGACGCAACCTCGGCCCAGCGCTCCTGCGTGGTAATCGGCGCCTGGGGCGTGGCGACCAATGCCGGCTGGGTCACCGTGAACTGCAAGGCTTCGTGCGTCACGCCTACGGGGCTGATCTCGACGTCCGCCGTGGCGATAATCGCGCCGGTATCGCGGTTGACGATGACACGAGCGGGCAGGTTCAGCAACTCGGGGTCGCGCACGCGGCGGCTCAAGATGAACTTCATGAACGCGGCGATCGCCCCGCGGTCGGCCTCGGGCACCGTGACGTGAACGATTCGATCATCCACAGCCTGGGCGATGGGCGGCAGGCCCGGCTCGTCGGTGTTGTAATACGCCTCGTTGAGCGTCGACGCGACGAGCTCCGTGGCCGCGAAGCCGCCATACTGGGCCTTCACCTTCAGGTCGAACTCGTGGCCGACCTGATGCGTGATGATGTCGCCGATCATCTCGACGCCGCCGCGGATGCGGCCGCCGGTTGGCGTCAGCGGGTTCTCGATCGCAATGCTGCCCGCGGCGAACGCAATGACACCATCACCCGGCAGATGCTGGCGCAGCGGTGACATTAGCAATCGTCCGCCTTCGAGGCTCGTCGCGCCGAGCTGGGCCGTCACGATGGCGTCGAACTTGTCGCCCACTCGAGCGCCGGTGTTGGGAATCTGCACCGAAATCAACACCAACGCCGCACTGCGCGACTCTTCGAGTTCTTCGGCGGTTGCGACATGTACGCCCTGGCTCTTGAGAACCGCAATCAGGGGGCCGGTCACCGCGCTCGACCCAGCCTCGCTGCCGGTGCCATTCAAGCCGGTCACCAGTCCAACGCCGACAAGCCTCGAAGTCGTGGTGTTCGCAAAGTCCACCATCTCGCGGATGTCGAGCTCTGCCCGCCGCGGTAGCACCTGGAGGCTCGACAGGCTCGCGTCTTGTGCGCGCACAGTCGAATACACGAGCATCAGGCCCAGGATGGTCAGAATCGTCCGTCGCATGTCGGCTCGCTTTCGGGATCAAGAACTCAGAACGGCAGCAGCCACTCCATGAAGCGCGTCAGCGGGCCCTTGGTCGCCGCGTCGCGCACGGCGCCCTCGTGCTGCACTTCCAGCTTTAGGTCGGCCAGTTGGTTGCTCTGGATGGTGTTCTGCTCGGTGACGTCCTCGGTGCGGCAATTGCCGCTCAGGATGAACGTCTTGGTCTCGTCGTCGCTGGCGGTGAAGCGCCGGGCCTCGAGCACCAGCACGCCGTTGGGCTTCACGTCGATCACCGTGGCGGTCAGCCGATCGGTAATGCGGTCGGTGCGCTCGTACTCGCCGTCGCCCTCGAACTCGCGCTGGGCGGCGTAGCGGAGTAGTTCCAGGTCGCTCACGCTGCTGTTTTCCAGGCGCAGGTTCAGCAATTCCTCGACGCTCAGCGTGGCGCCGAGCGTGGCCGAGGCGTCGGTCTCCTTACTGGTCTCCAGCGACTGCTCGCTGGTCTGCGTCGAAGACTCGTTCACGATGATCGTGATCAGGTCGTGCCGCTTGTATTCCTTGGGCTCGGGCGGCTTGACGGCAAAGAGCGAGTACTCGTACAGCGTCTCGGCCGGGTCGGCGGAGGTGGTGGGCGCTGGGTTGGGCTGGCGCGAGAGCTGGGCGCTCGCCGAGCCGGCTATGGCAAGGATCGAGATGGTCAGCAGCGTCTTCATCGGCCTGTGACTCCCGTGACGGCGACCGCCGAGCCCGCGTTCTCGACCCGCGCGTCGAAACGCATGCGGTCGCTGCGGCTCGGGGCGATCGACTCGAACTCGATGGTCTCGCCGGGCCGGCCGTCGGACAGGGCCCGGGCTAGCAGCGTGGCGGTGACGGTTGGGGTGATGATGCGGACCTGCACGCGGTCGCCGCGCTTGATCGCCACGCTCGTGTGCACGTCGCTCGCGCCGACGACGCCCCCGGCCTTCAGGTTCATCGCCGCCTCGCGCCCGACGATCGCGCTCGTGTCGGCCGGCGAGGCTGTCGCATCGGTCCACTGCCGCTCGATCCGCACGTCCCCCTCGGTCAGAATGCGACGCTTGCGGACATCCCGGGTCAGCACGGCCACGTCGCGGCGGATGCGGACCTCGGCCCTGGCCTCGCCCTCGACGACGACGTTGGCGTCGGCGTCGTACAGCGAGATCCGCAGGGACATCCGGTTCGAGCGGCCCGCGTCGTCGATGAGCGGCAGCAGTTTTGTGGTCGTGTGATCCAGCAGGCCCTCGGTGGCCGAGACCCAGCGGACCTCGACATCTCGCAGCGGCGCCTTGAACACCCCGGCGATCCACTGCTCGGCCAGCTCGCGCACCGTGCCGGGCGCGGCGGGGCGGTCGAGGTTGGGGTGATCGGTCGATTCTTCCACCAACTGCGGATCGTGCGCCACCGAGCGGACATAGCACGGCCCGCCGCGGAGCTGAACCGCCCCCCACAGCGGGTTGGCGGATTCCAGGGCCTCGCGCACTCCCTGCGCGTCGATCTTGCGCCACCCCGCCGGGTCGGCGTTGACAGCGGTCAGGTCGATGGCCGTGTCGGCCAGGCGCTTCGCCTCGTCCCCGGTCAGGACGGCGACGTCCGCGAGCGTCACGGGCTGCCCCGTGCCCACGAGCACGGTGGATCGCAGCGTGATGGTCGAGGATTCCCCGGCGAGTGTGACGCCGGCGAGCAGGCCGATCAGGATGGTGATGATGGTGCGCATGGCGGGTCTCCGCCCATGCAACCTCAACTGGCGTGCCAAACCGCTGGCGGCCTATCGGCGGAGCTGCGAGATCGTCGAGAGCGCCTCGTCGGCCGTGCGGATCGACTGGCTGTTCATCTCGAAGGCCCGCTGGGTCCGAATGAGCTCGATGAGCTCCTTCGTGGGGTCGACGTTGCTCGACTCGAGCATGTTGTTGCGGATGCCGCCCAGGTTGTCCTGGAGCGGGTCACCCTCCATTGGCGGCCCGCTGGCGACCGTCTCGGCGAACAGGTTAGCCCCCAGTTGCTTGAGGCCCGCGGGGTTGATGAAGTTCGCGAGTTCGATCTGGCCGACCTCGTTCAACGCCTGGCTGCCCGATTGCCGCACCAGCACCCGGCCGTCGGCCGAAATCTGGATCGGTCGGATGGCATCGTCGGGGATCGTGATATTCGGCTCGAGGCGGCGCCCCTCGCTGTTGGCCAGCACGATCTCGCCGTCGGCGTTGAGCGCGAAGTTGCCCGCCCGGGTGTAGGCGATGCCGCCGGGCGCGATCGAGTCCTCGACCTGCACCTGGAAGAAGCCCTCGCCCTCGATGAACATGTCCAGGTCGTTGCCCGTGGTGATGGGGGCGCCCTGCTCGAAGCTCACCTGCGTGCCGCTGACCTTCACGCCCAGGCCCACGTACAGGCCCGTGGGCCGCTGGTCGCCCGTGGCGGTCTCGACGCCGGGCTGCTCGCGCTCGACGTACAAGAGGTCCTGGAAGTTCGCCCGGCTGGCCTTGAAGCCCTCGGTGTTCACGTTGGCCAGGTTGTTGGCCACCACGTCGAGCTTGGTCGACAGGGCGCTGAGCCCCGAGGCGGCGGATTGCAGTGCGATGATGGCCATGGGCGTGGTCCTTTATCTCGGGTAACTGGGCCTAGCCCACGCGTGCGAACGTGTTGATCGCCTGGTCGAGCAACTGGTCGTGGTAGCCGATCATCCGGCTGTTGGCGGCAACCGACTTGCCGGCGTTGGTCACTTCCATCATCGCCTTGATGGGGTCGACGGCCGAGCCCTCCACCATGCCCTGGTGCACCTGCACGCCAGTCACCAAGGGCTGGGCGATGGCCGAGTCCAGCACCCCGGGCGGCGCGGCGTACAGCCCCTCGCCCTGCTTGTGGAGCTGCGACCGGTCGGCCACGCTCACCACGCCCAGTTGGCCCAGAAGGCCGCCGGCCTCGTCGTACATGAAGCCGTGGGCGTCGATGGTCACGGTGCCCTCGATCGGCAGCGCGATGGGCGAGCCGCCCGGCCCGAGGACGGGCAGGCCGCTGGCCGCCTGCACGAGCTGGCCCCGGTCGTCGCGGGTGAACCGACCATCGCGAGTCAGCATGGTTTCCCCACCATCTTCGCTCGCCACGCCCACCATGAAGAACCCATCGCCCTCGATGGCCACGTCCAGATCGTTGCCGGTTTGTTGGAGCGGTCCCTGCTCGAAGCTGGTCCGCCGTGGCCCGGCAAGCACGCCCGCGCCGAGCTGCTCGAGCACGCGGTCGCTGGGCAGCAAGGGCAGGTTGTCCTCCTCACGCACCACCACGCGGCTCTGGGCCCCGGCGCTGTCGGGCTTGAAGCCCACGGTGTTCACGTTGGCCAGGTTGGCCGCCGCCACGTCGGTGCGGTACAGCGACACCATCGCCCCCGACGCCGAGATGCGCATGCCTTGCTGCATTCAGTTGACCCCCAAGGGGGTTCTTTCAGTACCGCGTGCGTGAGCACGCGGCCCTAAATCCGCCTGGGCACCCGCCGCCATCATCTGGATGAGCCCGAGCGCCTGACCGCCGATCTCCCCCCGCCGCATCATGTCCTGCACGCTCGCCCCCGCCGCCAGCCGCCGCGCGAGCTCGCTCTGGGGTTGGGCGGCAGGGGTGTTCGGGGTGTGGGCTTGGCGCATGATCTGCCTCCCGGACGGCGTATGGCCAGCCCGCGGGCGGATACACTCAACTGGCGTGCCAATGGGGCTTCCCCACACGTTCCAGCGGTGCCAACGCTGGCCGCCTTAGCTCAGTTGGTAGAGCAGCGGTTTTGTAAACCGCAGGTCGTCGGTTCGAGTCCGACAGGCGGCTCCTTCTCCCATCCAAGCCTGCGCCCCGGGCGCAAGCACTGCGCTATGCCCGAGCCCCACCCCATCCTCCTCTTCGACGGCACCTGCGGCCTGTGCGACCGCACCGTGCGCCTGGTGGCCCGCCTCGACCGCCGCGAGCGCTTCCGCTTCGCCCCCCTCCAGAGCGAGGCGGCGGTCTACCTCTTCCAGCATCATGACGTCCCCGACTCGATCGAGTCCATCGTCCTCGTCCACGCCGGCACCGCCCGCGTCCAGAGCGACGCCGCCATCGCCACGGCCCGGCTGCTGGGCTTCCCGTGGTCGCTGGCTGTTATGTTCAGGATCATCCCCCGCCCAATCCGCGATGCGGCCTACCGCTTCGTCGCCCGGCACCGCTACCGCGTCTTCGGCCGCGTCGAGGCGTGCTCGCTGCCGCAGGCCGGCCTGCCCGACCGCGTGATCGAGACGCGCGAGCAGGCCGAGGGGGTGCTGGGCACGGCCACGCCCGGCCGAGGCGATCGATAGGCGGACCTGGCTGCCAGAGTGGGCTTCTTCTTACTCGCAACCGGCGTCGAAGACAGTCTGGAACGCCAGGAAGTCGAAGAGGGTCAGCTCGCCGCGGGGGCTCCATCTCGATCGCCTCGCGCGACCCCCGCCATCGGGCGTAACATCCAGCCATGGCCGTGGGGTTCATTGCCGCAGTCTTCGTGTATGGTGCGTTCGGTGTGCTGGTCGCTGTCCCGATGGCGTTGCGGGGCGTGAACAGGTTCGATCCTGCCGCGGCCGAAGGCACCCTGGGCTTCCGGCTCATCGCCTTGCCTGGCCTCGTGGTGTTGTGGCCGCTGGTGCTTGCCCGCTTGCCGAAGGCGGACCGATCATGAATCCGACGCAGCGACGCCTGCATGTCGTGCTGTGGGTGCTGGTGCTCGCCGTCACGCTCACCATTATCGTGCTGGGCGCGCTCCTACGCAAGGGCCCCAAGCCAGCCGGGCCGAGCGTCCGCGCCAGTGCCGCGGAGTCGGCACCATGAGCGCACGCTACCGAGCGGTCAGTTGGACGCCACACAAGAAAAAGTACGACCTCGTACTCGCGGTGGCGTGCGTGGCGTTCGTCGCGATCTTTGTCGGCGTCAGCCTGATCGTGAACCGGCCACCCAACGAGATCTCTCCGCCAATCCTGCTCCTGCGCGCACTAGGCACCCTTGCCATCGTGCTCTTGCACGTCATCCTGGCGATCGGCCCAATCGCGCGACTCTGGCCGCGCACCACGTTCCTGCTGGCCAACCGCCGGCACCTGGGCGTCACCACATTCCTCGTCGCAGGGATGCACGCCATGCTGGTCTACGGGTTCTACGGCGGCTTCGGCACACAGAACCCGATCCTCGCGGTGCTCGTGCGGCCCGACGGCGGCGTCGGTTTCGAGTTCCTGGGCTTCCTCGCCCTGCTCATCCTGCTGATGATGGCCGCAACGAGCCACGACTTCTGGCTTGCCTTCCTTGGGCATCAAGTGTGGAAGGCCATGCACATGATGGTGTACGTGGCGTACGTCCTCATCATCGCACATGTCGTGTGGGGCGTGCTCCAGACCGAGTCGTCGCTGCTGTACCCAGTTTTGCTGGCACTTGGCGCGCTAACCCTTACCACGCTGCACCTGATCGCCGGCGTGCGCGAGTGGCGGCGCGACTCGAACAACCCCACCGCTTCCGACGACGGATGGATCGACATCGGCGACACCGCGGACATCCCCGACAAACGCGCCCGAGTCGTGTGCATCGGTCGAGGCGAGCGGGTCGCGGTCTTCCGAGACGGTTCGTCGCTCACCGCGCTCAGCAACGTCTGCGCGCACCAGGGCGGCCCGCTGGGAGAGGGTGAGATCATCGACGGCTGCGCCACCTGCCCATGGCACGGCTACCAGTATCGGCCCCACAACGGCCAGAGCCCGCCGCCTTTCACCGAGAAAATCCCCACATACGAGCTTCGCATCCGAGGCGGCCGCGTCGAGGTCAACCCGAGCGCCAACGCACCCGGCACACCCACGACGCCGGTGACAATTCCTGAGAGCGCGAACCCATGAGCGAGCGCGAACCGATCTACGTCATCTACCGCCCGCTCCCAGCGACGCTGCTGACACTCGTGCTCGCGACAGTCGGCGGCCTGGCTGGCATGATCATGGGAACCGCCGCGGCCACCGCCCACGCCCAGCGTGATCCCGGCCCGGCCAAGTGGGACACCAGCCAAGCAATCACCCTGACCGGCACGATCGTGGCCGAGCCGTATCCGATGCTGCTGCCGGACGATGGCTCGGCCGGCGTCCTGCTCGTCGGCGTAGGGAAGTTTGGGCCACCCGAAGACGCCATCGCACTGGCTGGAAGTGCCGCCAATGCCACGGGCTTCTGGCTCGAACGTCACGGCATGCGGATGCTCGAGGCCCAGAGCGCCGAGGCGGCCACTGGCTTGCCCTCACTCAACGACCGTCAACAAACCGATCTCGGCCAGCACGCCATCGCGACCGAGATCCTCGACAGCAAGTGCTACATGGGCGCCATGAAGCCCGGCGACGGCATGGGCCACAAGGCGTGCGCCACGCTCTGCATCACCGGCGGCATCCCGCCCATGGTGTCATGGGTCGATGGCGAAGGTGAGATCCATCACGCACTGCTCATCGCCGCCGACGGCAAGCCAATGCCCGAACACTACCGCTCGATGATCGCCGAGCCAGTGACAGTCGAGGGCCGCCTGACCTCACGCGATGGATGGCTCTGGCTTGAGATCGGCGACGTATCCCGGTAATTCGCGCTCGGATCACTCCCCCAGCACGAACCCCCGCTCGTCCCAGATCTTCTGCAGCCGCGCCTCGATCCCCCCGCCCGGCTGCAACTCTCGACCGCACGCGATCAACAGGTCGACCAGGCCGTCAAAATCGCTTAACGCGATCTGCTCGCTGCCAATCGCCGGGGGGGTCGTGTTGGTGCCCGCCTGGACGGCGGCCAGGTCGGCCATGTTGTGGTAGTTACCAAGCGGCAGGCACACGCAGGTGGCCTCGTAACCCGCGGCGCAGAACACCGTCGCCTCGCACGCACCGCCGGCCATCAGCTTGCGTTGCCAACGCCACGTCGGCAGGTCGCTCTGCTTCTGCGCCGCCGTGGGCGACGCCGGCCCGCCCGCCACCGCCTCGGCCCGCGCCGCGACCGCCGCCGTCAATCGGGGCGTGAACACCGTCAGCCGATCGCCAACACGCACGATGGGTCCGCCGCCGATGGGCGAATCGTCGAATGCCCGGCTGTTCTCCAGCGCGATCACCGGAGCGCCCTCGGGGATGGTCTTGCTGCGGCACGCGCCCAGCGCCCCGACGAAACCGATCTCCTCGGCCCGCGTGAAGAACACCCGCGCATCGCGCCCGACCGGTTCACCCGCCGCCTTGAGCTTGAGCAACTCGTCGAAGGCCGCCAGCGCCGCCGCCGCCGCCGCCAGGTCGTCGCACGCTGGGGCGTTCAGGATGCCCTCGGCCACGAACGAATCGGGCAGCAGCCATGTTGCGATGTCCGCGGTTGTCAGGCCGTCGGTCGTGTTCCCCTCGTCGAGCCTGGCCCGATACCGCTTGAACAGTTCTTCTTCGCCATCCGCCGGCTCGATACGCTCGATGACGGTCGCCGGCTTGGCCTCACCATTCGCCGGATGTACATGCACGCGTGCGCCCTCGAAGTAATCGTCCATCACGCCGCCGCGGAACGCGAGCCCCAGTTCGGTCTCGCTCTCGATCGCCTCGACCGCGAACCCCGGATGATCAAGGTGCGCCGTGATGTACACTGGCTCGCCCGGCGCGAACGGCTCGGTACGGCGGATCGTCAGGTTGCCGTGCGTGTCGGCCGACAGCGTCAGCTCGGGCCGCTCACGAACCCACGCCTTGATCCACGCGATCACACGGCCCTCTCGCCCCGCGACCGTGGGAATGCTCGTGATCTCGCTCAGCCAGCGGTGGTGTGTCTGGCGGGCGTCGGGCGACAACGAAGGCGTCTCGGTGATTGGCATGTCCACAGGGTAGGAACGAAAGCCGCCGACGCTCCCTGCGGAACGCCGGCGGCAAGGGGACTTGTTGGCGGGCCAGATCAGCGGCCCACGGTGACCTCGACGCCCGGCTGCCACCGGGCGATGATGGTATCGCCGGCGACCATCGCCACGATCGTCACACCACCGCTGACACGATAGATCAGGCGCGTGTCCTGCACCGCACGGCTGCGGCTCACCGTGAACGGCAGCGTGCTCAGGTCCTTGATCGGCTGGCCGGGCGTAAACCCGATGAACGTGTTGGCATCCTCGACGCAGACGTACCCCACAGGCGGGTAGAGCTGCCCGCGATCATCGACCAGCATGGGTGCCAGATTCCCGTCCAGGCTCTGGAAAACCGGGCTGTTCAGGGCAATCTTCGAGTCGCGGCCCACGTCGGCCTGCACGATCCGGACCTCACGGGTCTGCGCGAAGCCGCCGATTCGCAGGGCCGGATCGATGAACTGGCCCTTCAACTGGTTGGACGTGTATTGCTCCACGCCACCCACGATGGAATAGTACCGATCGCTATCGCCCTTGGAGACCTCCAGGCCACGCTCGGTGCCCTTCTTGATCTGGATCCGCCCCGGCAAGCTCGACTGCAGGTGCAGGAAGTACTCTTCGGGGGAGAGATCCTGCCGGCCGTTCTTGGTTTCCAGGATGACGGCCTGCGAATCGTCCATGGAGTCGAGGTCGACGCCGCCGTATTCCATGACGTTGACAAAATCGTCGCGCTGCGCCGTGGTTGCAAACGTCGTCTCGGGCTCCTTATCGAGCTCGATGCGAGCACCGCGGATGTAGATCGCGATCGGTCGATACGTCCGGGGCAACGCGAACTCGAATGCCATGATGGCCTTCGCCCCGCCACCGACCGACGCGATGAACGACTCATCGGCATCGAAGCGGAAGCGTGCCAGCGTCGGCTCCTGCGCGTCGGCCTGGCTGATGACCGCCGACGGGTGGAACGCCTTGGTAAACCCGGTGTCGCCCTGCTCGGCGACCATGCGGATCTGCGCGTTGCCCAGCACGATCTTGGCGCCACCGCCCAGCTCGCGGGCCTGGGCGTCGAGTTCCACCACCACGCCGGCCACGTAGCCATTGGAGATCTCTTCACCATCGAGCCCGATCACCCGCTGCGAGCCGGGCTGCCAACGATCCATCATCAGCTGGCCGATGTTGCCACCGCGGTCGATATCGCCCAGCGCGTACCACTGGATGAGCTTGAACTCCTCGGGCCGCGACGCGTTGCGAGCACGGTTCGAGAAGGTGGTTCGCATCGCCGAACCTTCCTCGTGGAAGTTCGGGTGCCACTTGGCCAGAGGCTCCCCAGTCGCCAGTGTGCCGCGAGACATCCACGAATAAGCCTTAGCCGTCCACTCGTCGACGTACGGGCGGAACGGCGAGGTGTTGCGCACCACGCTGCCACGGGCGCCGCCGCCCTCCTGGGTGAACACCAGGCCCTGCACCGGCTTATCGGCGGCGAACCGCATCATGCCCAGCGACATCAGCGTGATGCCCACTGTCACGATGCCCGTCGCCAGGCCGCACACGCCCGCGCCGACGTACTCGACGTTGTCGTTGAATTTGAGATTATGCGGCACAGCCTTGTCGACGATCGCTCGAAGGATCGCCAGCGCGATCGCGAACGTCATGCCCAATGCGATGCCATGGGCCGTGTCGCGGAGGATCGTGCCGATGCCGCGATCGGGCGCCTGGCTCAGCAGCAGCAGCGTGACGGGCTCGTACGCCGCGAACGCGATCGCGCCCGCGGCCAGCACGCACAGCATGTGCAGGAAGGCACTGAAGAACCCACGGATGACCCACACCCACGTAAACACGAGCACGGCAGCCAGAGCGAAGATGGTAAACAGCATGGAAAACTCCTTGCGTACGGACCCGTTCAGGTGCTGGCAGCAGCGGGCTTGGGAGACGAGGCGGACTTGCTCTTCGGGGCGCTCACCGTCACGCGGATGACCTCATCCACGCTCGTCGCGCCCTCGACGGCACGAACGATGGCGGCCTGCTGGATGCTCGGCACACCCTGCTTGCGGAAGGCCGTCGCCAGGGCGTTCATGTCGCCCTGCTCGATGGCGGCCTTTTCCTCGGCCCCGATGTTGTACAACTCGAACACGCCGATCTGACCGACGAAGCCGGTGCCCCCGCTCTCGGGACAGGGCACCATCTTCTTGTTGACCTCCACGTGCGTGCGATGGCGGTAGAGCGTCTTGACCTTCTCGGGAGACAGGCCCAGCTTCTTGAGCATGTCCGGGCTGGGCACATAGGCCTCGCGGCTCGACTCGGCCAGCGCCCGCACCAGCTTGCCCGCCATCACGCCCCGAAGGGCCTTGGCAGCCAGGCCGTTGTCGTGCAGCGCCCGGCGGAACATCTCGACGGCCTGCAACGCATTGTCGGCGGGCACTGAGAGGTACACGCGCGTGTGATCCAGGTCGCCCTTGGCGGCCTCCTGCGCGGTCGATTCATCGACGACCTCGGCCACGCCCACGACGCTCGGGTCGCGACGCAAAATCGAACGCAGCAGCGTCGCGTGGTCGGGACCACCGCCCGTCGGGCTCCAGACATTCTGCCTGATGCCCTCGAGCGTGTCGGCCTGCTCGAGTTCGATGGTCTGGATGTTGGACGTGTACGCGTCGTGCATCTTCAACACGGTGTACATCAGCGTCGTGCGGCCCATGCCCTTGGGGGCGGCCAGCAGCACCACGCCGGTACCGTCGTCAACCAGCTTCTTGAGGAGCTCACGCTGCTGGGGCAGCAAGCCCAGCGTTTCGACCTTGCGCCGGACGGCCTTGGCCGGATCGACCACCAGCGTGAGCTTCAGGCCCTGCTGGCCGCCACTGCTGATGACGCGCAGGTGGTGACGCTCGCCACCCTTGGAAACGTCGGGCTCGCCCACCTGGCGGCGACGCTCCCCGACCTCCAGACCCGAAGCGGTCTGCCAGAACGCGATCACACGCATGGCGTCCTGCGGCGCCATCGGCTCGCCGACCATCGTGCGGAGCCCGTCGACGGTGTGGGCTACGACGTAACCCTTGTCGCCGGCCGGCAGCAGTTCAATCTTGTGGGCCCGGTGCGCCACACCGTCGATGTAGAGCTTCTCGGCGGCGGCCCGCACGATCATCTCGGCGGTGCCATCCTCAGGCGGGTCCATCGTGATGCCGTCGGGCTTGACCACCGCGAGTTGCACGCGGGTGGCCTTCTTGGCCTCCTTGGCGGTCTTGCGATGCTCCATCCACTCGGCGAAGTTCATCGTAAGGCGGTGCTCTTCGGGCACACGCTCGTCCTTGTTGGCCATCTGCACGTACACGAACGGCGGCACGTAAAGCAGGAGCGCCACCACCGGCACCGCCACGAGAAACGCCAGGATCCCCGGCAGCGGGTTCACCACGATCACCGCGACCGCCGCCAGGGCCGTCACCATGTACACCGTGTTCCACTTTTCGCGGGGCAGATAGAACCGGGCGGCGTGCTTGTCGGCCACGCTGGAGACGAACCACCCCCAACCGGCGAACAACGCGACGAAGATGAGCGCCTTCCACCAGGAAGCGAGCACGAACGCGCTCGTGTCGGCCAGCATGACCGAGGGCGCGGGAGCGAGCAAGAGCTGGGTCAGATCCACGAGTGGCGTTCCTTTATCATCTCAAGGGCCAATCGACTGCGCGACCCGGTGGCCACGCGGCGGCGAACCGGGCGAACTCAGCGCTTCTGCGAGGCGCCGCCGAACTTCTTCAGACGCATCTGGAGGTCGTCCTTGTTGGGGCTGCTCTCCATCGCGATGCGCTGGTGGATGTACTCTTCCTCGATCAACTTCACGAGCCAGGCGTTGAAGTCCACCATGCCCTGCTGCTGGGCCTCGATGGAGTTCAGGTACTCACGAAGCTCGCCCTCGCGTTCCTCGAGGATGTGCTTCTGCACAACCGTGTCGTTGATCAGGATCTCGATGGCCGGGATACGCGGGATGTGCTCGTGCAGCGTCGGCAGCAGCTTCTGGTACACGAACGCACGCATCTGGTACGCCAGCATCCGGCGGATGCCCTCGACCTCGTCGGTCTCGAACAGGCCGTAGATACGGCTGAAGGTCTGCGTCGTGCTCGACGCGTGAATCGTTCCGTACACCAAGTGTCCCGTTTCCGCAGCGTTGAGCGCGGCCTCGAACGTGTCCTTATCGCGCATCTCACCGATGAGCACGATGTCGGGGTTCTCGCGCACCAGGGCCTTCAGGGCGATGCGGAAGTCCAGCACGTCGATGCCGATCTCGCGCTGGTTGATCGTCGCCTTCTTGTCGTGGAAGATGTACTCGATCGGGTCCTCGATCGTCACGATGTGCACCGGCTTGCGCTGGTTCACGTAATCGATCATCGACGCGATCGTCGTCGACTTACCCGAACCGGTCACGCCGCTCAGCAGCACGATGCCCTGCGGTTGCAGGGCGATCCTGCCCATGGCTTCGGGCAGGTGCAGCTTCTCGAACGGCAGGATGTTGCTCGTGATCAAGCGAGCCGCCAGCGAGATACGACCGCGGGCCTTGAACAGGTTCATGCGGAAGCGGGCGCTCTCGTCGTAGTCGTACGCGAAGTCCACGCTGCCGTAATGGGCCAGGTCCTTGAGCTGTTCCTCGTCCAGCGTCGCGTTGATGATCGCCTTCCAGTCCTCGCTCGTCACCGGGGCGGTATCCAGAGGCTTGAGGGCGCCACGCATGCGGAGCTTGGGCGGCTGGTCGGTCTTGATGATCAGGTCCGAAGCCCCGAACTTGATACAGGTCTTCAGGAACTCGCCAAGCCGGGTGGCGTGGGGGTCCCGATGCACGCCCATGAAGTCCGACACCGGGGCCGTGTGCCCCGTCACCGATTCGTCGCTCACTGCCGTGTGTCCACTGCTCATGCTCTGCCAACTCCCGTCGCCGCTCGCGGCGACGTTATCCGAGGATCGTCCGAGGCACCGACCCGGGGTCGCCAAGGCCCGGCGTGGTGGTTCACCACCGTGCCAAACCCCAACATCCCGCACTCGCCAGCAGGCGAAGGGTCGAGCCCTAAATGTAGCGCCATTGCCCCCCCCGACCGTTACCGGCAATGGCCCAATCTTTGCTTATACACCACAAAAATGTTCCGGTGGCACTCGTCCGAGAAGGCCCCGGGCAGACTTGGGCCCTGTTCGTAGGCGCGCCACCATGGGTTCCGCAACCGATCTCCATCACGATCTCAACTGCCCGACTGCAATCCGATTCCGCGCACGACAAGGGGGCCCAATCGGGCCCCCACTGTCGATTTGTTTCAGATTCAGGCCGGTGCGGCCTCGGTCTCGGCCTGTTCCTCTTCCTCGGGCCGCAGGCCCAGGAAGTTGGCCTCGAGTTCCAGACGCAGCTTCTCCATCGCCTTGTTCTGGATCTGCCGCACGCGCTCCTTGGTCACGCCGATGATCTGCCCGACCTGCTCGAGGGTCATGGGCTTCTCCTCACCGCTCTCGAGCCCGAAGCGGTGCTCGATCACGGTGCGTTCCACATCGGTCAGGTCGGCACGGTTGTCGCTGACGATCCGCTTGACCTCTTCGGCCGCGTCACGCTCGAAGTCGGCCCGCTTGGTCTCAAGGAAGTTGGACTTCTCGAGCTTGGGGTCGAAGTCGGTCGGGAAGCGCTGGCGGTACTTGCTCAGCTTCATGCCCTGGCGGCTGAACGCCTTCAGGATCGCCCGACAGGCGTAGGTCGAGAACTTGTAGCCGCGACCGGCGTCGAACTTGTCCACCGCGCGGAGCAGGGCCATGTTGCCCTCGCTCACCAGGTCGGCGAAGTCCACCTCGCTCATGCGGGTGCGTTTGGCCATGGCCAGCACCAGCGCCAGGTTGGTCTCGGCGATCTGCTCGCGGATCAGGTCCGCACGGCGGTA
>JAUHYE010000133.1 GCA_030426395.1 Phycisphaerae bacterium | reverse complement strand
GATCTCGAGACCTTCGGGCACGCTACCGGCCTCCAATGCGACATGGCCGCCCCGCTCGAGCGTGGCCTTGATCGAATACCGAAGGTCCTGGTCATCCTCGACGAGGAGAATCACGGCCATTCTTGGCCTCCAAGCGGCCACTCATGGCCCGCGGAGCGTCAGTCCTTGGGGATCCAGAGGGCAAAAACCGCCCCAGAACCCTCTCCAGCGTCGCGCAGCCAGGCATCCCCGCCATGGTCCCGCGCGACCTTCTGGACCATTGCAAGCCCGATGCCACTCCCCCCGCTCTTCGTCGAGAAGTACGGCTGGAACAAACTCTTGGACGCCTCCTCGCTCACGCCGGGCCCCTCGTCGGCGACATCGATCCCCCATCTTTGCGGCCCGGATTCGGACTTATCAGACCATGTCCGTACCCGGACCGTCCCACCCTTCGGCGTTGCTTCAAGGGCATTGGACACCAACGCCACCACGGCCTGCTCGAGTTGGGCGCCATCGAACCGCGCCAGTTCTGGCCCTTGAGCGGTATCGATCTCCAACTCGATGCCCGCACCTTGGGCACGGGCTTGCATCGGCGCGAGCACGTCGTTCAGCCATCGCGACGCCCCGGTGATGGCCATGTTGAGTTCGCCCGGCCGCGAGACGTCGAGCAGCCGCTTGAGCCACACGTTCATGCGATCGACGGTCGACACGATGCGCGCAAGCTTCTCCTTGGCGTCGTCGGCGCCCTCGCTGGCCAGTTCGGCCATCATGCGGATGCCCGCCAGAGGGCTCTTGATGTTGTGCACGATGCGCTGCGTGGCCGTGCCGAAGGCCGCGAGCCGCTCTCGTTCGATGCGTTCGGCTTGCATGCCCTTGATCGTGCCGGCCATGGTGTTGAACTCGCTGGCCAGCGTGGCGATCTCGCCCTGCCCCACCACCGCAACCCGATAGTCGAGTTCGCCCCGCGCGAAACGCTCGGCCGCCTCGCGCAATTCGGCCACGGGCCCGAGCACCCACCGACGCACGAGCTGTGCCGCCAGGATCGCCGTCAGGATCGCAATAGCGACGCTCGCGCCGAGCGATATCAACACCCTACCGCGCATCGTGTCGGTATGGGCGCTGGCTCGCTTCGCGTTCTCCACAACATTCGATTCGGTCTTCTCGATCCGCTCATGAATGTCATACAAGAGCCGCAACGTCTCGGCCTTGGCCCCCTCGTCGCCGGTATCCATCCATGTCCGGAGTTCTCCGTTCGCTCGCGAGACGCGGTCGCTCAGGTAGTGCGGCACGCCGCCACCGAGCACGATCTCGAGGTCTTTGGCTGCAAGCAGGTCGCTCGTGGCGCGTCGCGCCGTCTCCGCTCGTTCGAGCAGAATGTTGGGATCTGGCTGCCCAGTAGACTCACCGTCTTCGGCCGGCCTTGGGCCGATCACCGCCGTTCCCGATCCCCTGGCGATGTCGTGGTACTGCTCTCCGGCGGCCCTTTTCGCCTGGTTCAGCAGCGTCAGGGCTGTCTCGGTCGCACGCATCGGACGATCGAGTTGCCGCTCGAGGAACACCACGCCCCACAGCGTCGTCATCGCATTGATCAGCACGACCAGCCCGAAGGCGGCCAGCAGGAACACGAATTTGACACGCAACGAAGACAGCGCCATCGGTCACGCTCACGAGTTGTACGGTGCCAACCCGGCGTCAGTGGCGGGCGTAGTAGTCCCAGCGCCACCCGGCCTCTTCGAGGGGCCGTTGCGTGGTGGCGACGTGCGCGTCCATGAACACCACGTTCATGCCCTTGCCATGGCGCGAGGCGGGCATCCAACTCAGGCCGTCGTCGTAGATCCCGCCATCGCCAACGGGCGGCGCCGAGAACACGGGGCTCACGCCACGCTCGGTCGCCTCCAGCCCATCCACGTCCCACGCCAGAGGCACCATCGACTCTCCGAGCACGTGCTCGGTCAGGCACGTGCCCATGCTGCCGCCGCCCGGCCGGTCGATGCGATGCATGCGGGCATTGAAGCCATACGACACGGTGTTCCAACTGGCCACGCCACCTGACGAACACGGCGCGTCGCGCCGGAGGATCAGATCGCCGCGAACCGCGGCGCACCGCAGCGGTACGTCGTCGGCCTCGCCGAGCGCAACCTGCGAGCGGGCACTGCCGTAGCGCCAGTACTCGTCGATGCCGTACACGCTTTCCTGGAACGTCTCGAGCGCCACGTGCCCATGCCGACCGCACGGGTCTTCGGGCCGGTGCTCGTCGAGTTCGAGGAACATCGTCAGGTCGTACGCGACATTGCGAAGCGACATCTGGCAGCGGAACGAACGCGATGCGTCCATCGCGCCGCTCAGGACTGGCAGGAGGATGCCGAGAAGCACGCCGAGAAGCGCGAGCACGAGCAGCAGTTCCACGAGCGTCACGCCCCGCTGGGCGCGCGCGGGAAGGCAGAACCCCCTCGCTCGGCTGTGTGCTGGCTCAATACCCATTCGAGAACATCCCCACGGCGTTAGGCCATTCTACACGAATTTATGCCGTTGAGAACACTTTTATTGGCCAAAGCCAGAATCTGTCACATTTCGGCTTGACAACGGGCCGATTACGCTGTATTTTACCATTAGGTTATTTTGCTATTTGGTAAAACAATGACGACAGACACCCTCAGCCTCACCCTCTCCGCCCTCGCCGACCCGACTCGGCGGGCCATGCTGGTCCGTTTGCGGGAGGGACAGGCCACCGTTGGCCAATTGGCCGAGCCCTTCGACCTCAGCATGCCCGCCATTTCCAAGCACCTGAAGGTGCTCGAGCGGGCCGGACTCATCGAACGCAGCGTGAAGGCCCAAACCCGGCCCTGCACCCTCCGCCCCGAACCCCTCCGCGAGGCGGCCGACTGGATCGACCGCTATCGAGACCTGTGGGAAGGCCGCCTCGACCGCCTGGACGCGTACCTCCAGGAGATCCAGGCCGAACCCGCCAACGAGACCCAATCCCGGACCCCCAAGGGAGATTCAGAGTGAATGCCAGCCCCGCCATCCCGCCCGTCGACTCCACCAGAGACATCCTGCTTACGCGCATCTTCGACGCCCCGCGCAAACTGGTATGGGACGCCATGACCAGGCCCAAGCAGATGGCAAAGTGGTACGGGCCCAAGGGCTTCTCGGCCCGCGTCGAGAACCACGAGCTCAAGGCCGGCGCGTCGTGGACCATCATCATGATCGGCCCCGACGGCACCGAGTATCCCAGCAAGGGCGTGTACCTCGAGGTCACCCCGATGGATCGCATCGTCAGCACCGACGAATTTGGCGACGACTTCCAGATGGACGGCACCGAGCTCCCCGACGGCATGAGCGTCGTCATGGATTTCGAGGACGCGCCGGGCACCAGCGGCGAACGCACACGCCTCACCATCCGCATCATCCACCCCACCGCCGACGATCGCCAGAAGCACCGCGACATGGGCGTCGTGGGCGGCTGGGACAGCTCGTTCCTTTGCCTGGACGAGTTCCTGGCCGAGCAGATGGGGCGGGCGACCGACAAGACGCCCGGCCTGCTCACCGTCGCAACGCCTTCGGAGACCGAGATCGTGCTACGCCGACCGTTCCGGGCGCCCACGGAGCTCGTGTTCCGAGCGTTCACGACCGCCGAGAACCTGCGCCGCTGGTGGGGCTGTGACCAACTCAAGGTCACCGAGTGCAGCGTCGACTTCCGCGAGGGCGGCTCGTACCGCGTCACCATGGCCGACCCCCAGGGTAACACCTATACCTGCTTCGGCGACTACAAGGAGATCGTCGATAACGAGCGCATCGTGCAGACCTTCGTGTTCGACTCACCCGAGGCACGCGACCATCCGGCCCTCGAGACGATCACCTTCGAGCAGTACGGCGACATCTGCGTGCTGAACAACCACATCGCCTACGACAGCCAGGAGACCCGCGACGCCCAACTCGCCAGCGGCATGCCAGACGGCGTCACCACCAGCTTCAACAAGCTCGACGTGGTACTGGCCGGATGGAAGGCCTGAGGGCGCAAAGGAACCCACCATGAGCACTCATACAGCAGCCGCATCGCTCAGCAGCCGTCAGATCACCGTCAGCCGCGTGCTGGCCGCACCTGCCGCACTCGTGTTCGAGGCCTTCACCGATCCCGCGCACGTCAGCAACTGGTGGGGCCCCCATGGCTTCCGTACCACCACGAGCGAGCACGACCTGCGCCCGGGCGGCATCTGGCGCTTCGTCATGCACGGGCCCGACGGCATCGACTATCCGAACCTTGTTCGATACACCGAGGTCGATCCGCCGCGCCGGCTCGCGTACAAGCAATCGGGCGATCGACCCAACGAAAAGGTCAGCTTCGACGCGGAGGTCACGTTCGAGGACCTGGGCCAGAGCACGCGCGTCACGTTGTGCCTCACACTCCCAACCCCCGAGCAGCGCGACGGCGCTGTCGCATTCGGCGCTATCGACGGCGGCACGCAGACGCTCCAACGCCTGGGCGCTCGCCTCACCTCGATCGTTGCCGCAAGACAACAGGTCTCGCTCTCCCGGCGATTCAACGCCCCGCAAGGCCTCATCTGGCGGGCCTTAACCGAGAAGGACATGCTGGCTCGCTGGTTCGTGCCGATGGAGTGCGAGTTGGTCACTCAAGAGATGGACGTTCACGTGGGCGGCCGCCTCCACGAGACGATGCGATGCCAGGGAACGACCCACACCTTCACCGGCCGCTTCACCGCCATCGAGCCCAAGAGCCGGATCGCCTTCACCCACCGATGGGACGAACCCGGCTCGCCCGAGACCGAGGTCGCCATCGAACTGCACGCCGCTGGCTTGCAGACCGACCTGACGCTCGTGCAGACAGGACTGGCCTCACCAGAGAGCGCCCAAAGCCACGCCGGAGGCTGGGCAAGTTGCCTGACTCGTCTCGATGCCAAACTCGCGACACTCTAATGAGGAAGATGAAAACTTGCGCGAACGAAAAGCCCCGGCCGATCGCCGGGGCTTTCTCGTACTCAAATGAGCGCAATAGGACTCGAACCTATGACCTCTGCCATGTGACGGCAGCGCTCTAGCCAACTGAGCTATGCGCCCTGAGCCGGGAGTATATACGCCCGGAAGGCCGCCGGCTTGGCCGGCAACCCGGCGGA
The DNA here is from genome assembly GCA_030426395.1 of Phycisphaerae bacterium. Lineage (GTDB taxonomy): Bacteria > Planctomycetota > Phycisphaerae > Phycisphaerales > UBA1924 > JAHCJI01. The sequence continues at coordinate 3,035 of JAUHYE010000133.1, read as the reverse complement.
TCAGGTATGCCGCAGGTTCTCCCCGGTCTCCCGGAAGATCAGGTCCCGGCAGATGCTGGCCATCACGTCGGCGGTCCGCTCCAACTCCCGGCCGACTCGGAAGATGTAGAGCCCGGCCAGTTCGCCTTGGACGTCGTTGCGGATCAGTTCGAGCGTTTCGGCGAACAGCGATTTCTCGAGGTCATCAATCAGATCGTCTTCGTCGATGATCTCGCGGGCGGCGTCCAGGTCCTCGTCCAGCACGGCCCTGAGCGTCTTGTGGCAGGCCGCCGGGACGCGGTGTGCCATCTCGATGAGTGACGTCGGCCAGCGCGGTTCCAACCCGGCCTTGACCATCCGCGAGGCGCACTTGGCGATGCTCGAGGCGTGGTCGCCCACACGCTCGACCTGAGTGTTCACCCGCATCACGAACAGCACGGCCTGGAAGTCGCTCGCGACCGGGTGCTGCATCAGCAGCAGGTCGAGGCAGGCCTCCTCGATCTCCATTTCCTGGCGATCGATCACGTCATCCTGCTTACGGACGGCCTTCGCCTGAGGCCGATCGAGCCGAAGCAGGGCGTCAAGGGCCTGCTCGATCATCGCCACCGCGTACGACGCCTCTTTGATGAGTTGCCGCTTCAGACCCACGATCTGGCGGGGCAGGTCCTGCCCGCCGACCTGGCGATCGAATGCCGGTTGTGGTTCCATTGTGGTGGGTTCCTTCCCGCCAGCGAGGAGCGATCAATTCGTATGGCGATCACTCGAAGCCATCGGCAATCCTAGGCCTTTCGCTCCATCGGGCGTACGCTGTAGGCGATGCGCAGCAGCGAAACCAGCCCGCTCCCGGACACCCACCCGGATATCAGCCTGGCCACCGCTGCCACTCCGGCCGAGCCCAGAGAGACCACCACCAGGCGCGAAAGGCCGGCGCCGCCGGGCCCCGTGAGGCCCGCCGAAGCGATCGAGTTCCGCCCGACGCCCAAGCGCAACCGCGTGTCCGACGCCGCGTTCGAGTTCTGCAAAAGAGCCGTCCGCCGCTTCATCCGCCCCGCGCTCGCCCCCATCGAGGACGCCATCGCGGGCGCCGGCGGCTGGCACGCCTGGCGCGGCGGGCTCGATGGCTCGCTCACCAGCGCCATCGGCGACGCCCACCTCGAGCGCCGCCTGCGCGACGAGCTTGCCTACTGGGTGAGGGCCGTCCGGGTGCCGGGCGCCCACGAGGCGATCGACCCTTCCTACGGCGACTTTCACGCCGTCTTCGCCCGCTGGCAGGTTGATAGGTGCAAAGAACTCGGCCAGTGGCTTGGCGTTCGCGACATCGAGACATGGCAGGCCACCACCGCCGCCCTCGAGATCGGCGGCGGCCCCCACCCCATGGTCGCCCAGGGCCAATGGCGCTTCGCGGCCTCGGTCGACCCGCTCAACGACGGCTACGCCACATGCGACCTCTTTCCCCCGCCACCGATCACGTTCACGCCCATCGCCGCGCCGGGCGAGCAGCTCCCGCTGACATCCGCAACCTTTGATCTGGTCGTGTGTGACAACTGCCTCGACCACGTCGCCGATCCGGGCCGCGTCGTCGCCGAGATCGCCCGCGTGCTCAAGCCGGGCGGCCACGCCTGGATCCTCGTCGACCTGCGCACCACCGTGGACGACATGCACCCCCACGCCTTCACACCCGAACTCCTCGCCGCCATGCTCACGAGCCAAGGCATGGAAGTCATCAAGGAACGCGTCGGCAACCACGCCAGCCATCCGCTGGCGCACGGCGAGGTCCGTGTGCTCGCTCGCAAGCGCGAAGACCGGCCGGGCTGACATCCCCGTGAGCAATCTAAAAAACCGCCGATGAATCGGCGGTTCCGGGAGATCGAATCAAGAGTTGATGCAGGGATACTCAGCGGCGGCGACGCACGCCGGCGACACCGGCCAGGCCCGCGAAGGCCAGCAGCGAAGCCGGAGCGGGGACGAGGTAGACGTTGTCCCAGCCCATGGTGTTGCCGTCGGCCCCACCGATGAAGAAGCGGAAGCTATCGGGCAGGTCGAGCGTCGAGCCCGCGCCGCCGGTCATGTACCAGCCAACGGGGTTGGCCGTGGTCGACTGGCCCGTGGTCAGGTCCAGGATGGTCACCGAGGTGATCTGGTTGGTCGAGAAATCGAAGTCGATGAACTGGCGATACCAGTGGTTGGTGTCCAGGTTTTGCCAGGCGGCGCCGGGCGACAGGTTGTTGGTCGCCACGCCGGCCGAATCGAAAACGTTGAACTCGGCCTTGAAGCCCGCGGCGGGATTGGCCAGGTCGACGAAGTTGTTTAGAGCGATGAACGTCTTGAACGATCCCGCGGCCCCGAACTCGCTGGTCAGCGAAACGCTCGACAGGTTGATGGCCGAAGCGCCCGTGCCGTTGAAGTTCGCCGCCATGTCGTACGCGATCGTGTGGGACCCACTGCCGAAATCGAAGTTCTTCTGGGCCCGGGGGAACAGCGTCCCGCCCTGGCTGCGCCCACCGATGAACTGGTTGCCGCCAACCGGGTTCTGGGCCAGGCCCAGCCCGTTACCGGCATACGTGTACACGCTCTGCTCGATACCGGTGGCGACCGGCTGGTACCAGCCTTCGACACCGACGAACGACGTGCCGGCGGCCGAACCCGTGAAGTTCGGCTGCTCGAACCCGCTGATCAACTGGGCGTGGGCGGCGCCCGCAACGGCGAGGCCCACCGACCCGACTGCCAATCTTGTCACCATCCGCATGTCTCGCTCCTCTCGAAAAGCAAGCGGCAACCGCGCCCTCTCCTAAAAGGCCACGGGCCAGCCTGATTCTGACAGTGTTGGGCCCAAAAAACAAGACAAAATGTGAGTGGAAACCTTGCGAACTCTAAAAATCGGGGTCTGAAAGGTCGAATAATCAAACTAATTTCCCATTCAATACCCTAAATTTCCTATTTTCTCGTCTTGCAAACGGTTATTGGTCTATGACTTGCCGTCCCGGTTCGAGGGAGTAAAGCCGATCGCCCCGCCAACATGAAAAAGTGCCCCCGGGCCTGGTGGCGGGCCCGGGGGC
>JAUHYE010000132.1 GCA_030426395.1 Phycisphaerae bacterium | reverse complement strand
TGGCGAGGCTTGGCGCCGACGGCGCTTCGACATTACGGTTGGGCTCACCGTTCGACTATGAGAGCCAGGTCCGGCTGATCGTCGACGATCGCGTGGGCACACCCGGTCGTGGGCTCGATCACGCCTACGAGGAACGCCTGGCCGCCGCGATCGTCGAGCACGTGGGCACGACGCGCGGCGGGGCGTTCGTGCTGTTCACCAGCCATCGGCTGCTGCGGGCGATGGCCCGGGCGTGCCGCGATCCGCTCGGGCGGCTGGGCATCAACGTGCATGCCCAGGAAGCCGATGGATCGCGGGCGATCATCCTCGAACGCTTCCGCGAGGACCCGAACTCGGCCCTCTTCGGCGCCGCGAGCTTCTGGCAAGGCGTCGACGTGCCGGGCGATAGTCTGAGGAATGTTATCATCACGCGGCTTCCCTTCGACCCACCCGATCGTCCCCTTGCCGAGGCACGTGCGGAGCGATTGAAGGAGCAGGGGCAGGATCCGTTCCGCGTCGACAGCCTGCCGCGCGCGGTGATCCGGTTCAAGCAGGGGTTTGGTCGGCTGATCCGCAGCGCGAGCGACACGGGGCAGGTGGTCGTACTCGACCCGCGTATCGTGACGGCGCGGTACGGGTCGATGTTCCTGAAGGCCATGCCCGAGGGCGTGCCCGTCGAGCGGCACGAGGGCGAGCCGCTTGGCGAAGAAGTGTGGTAGTCAGGACCGCTTGATCGAGCGGACGATCATCGCGACGGTGCGCCAGATGATGTTCAGGTCGAGCCACAGGCTCATCTTTTCGACGTACTCGATGTCGTAGCGGATCCATTCCTGGAAGTCGCTGTCGGCGGCGCGCGTGCGAGAGACCTGCCAGAGCCCGGTGACCCCCGGCCGCACGCTGAGTCGAGCTTCACGCCAACCCGGGCAGTATTGGTTTTCTTTGTGCGGGCTCGGCCGCGGGCCGACGACCGACATGTGGCCGACCAGCACGTTGAGGAACTGCGGTAATTCGTCGATCTGCACTTTACGGATGAACTTGCCAACACGGGTGAGACGTGGGTCGTCCTTGATGTAAAACTGCGGGCCGTCGACCTGGTTGAGTGCGGCCAGCTCGGCTTTCATGCTCTCGGCATCCTTGCGCATCGAGCGGAACTTGAGGCATGGGAAGTCCTTGGCGTTCAGCGATTCGCGTGTATGCGCGAAGAAGAAGGGACGCCCGTCCTCGAGCCAGATCGCGAGCATCACGATCGGGTAGATCGGCAGCGTGAGTAGCAGCGCGACGAGCGCGAACACGATGTCGAACGCACGTTTAATGACCCGTTCGATCGGCGGTAGAGATCGGGGACGCAGCGGCTCGGTGCGCTCGGTGGGTTCCAGGTCGAGCCAGTGCACGTCGCCCGGGTCGGGCACCTGGCCCGGGGCGTCCCACATGATGTCGGGGCCGACCATGAGCTGGGTGGCGTCGACGGTGCGGCCCGCGCCGATCCAGACGTTGCCGATGCACTGCGCGCCGGGTTCGATCACCGCGGTCGGGTCGGCCCATGTGCTGTCGACGCGGGGCTCGGCCCGGCCGATGGTGCTGCTCGGCCTGCGCCATCGCTCCACGAGCAGGCGCGCGCATCGCGCCAGCTCGGCGGGCGTCGATGACCATGGGCCAACGCTGCTCGCGCCGCACGGCCCGGCGCAGCTTTTTCCAGCCATCACGCGGAGATTCGGCGCCCTGCCACAGCCGGGCGACGGTGGGGCGGTTGGTGATGGCGGCGCGCGCAAAGCGGGAATCGTCGCTGCCGTAGACGCGTTCGAGGCGGACGAACTCGCCGGCGTCACCCGAGATAATCCGCTCGCGGTAGGCGTGGTCGTCGTGGTCCTGCAGGCGGAGCATAACTAAGTCGGCATCGTCCCACACGATGTGGTCGACTACGGGCGGCAACTCGAACAGGCATAGGGTGCGTTGCTGGAGCAGCAGGAACAGATGGGCGTGGGGCACGAGCGGCGTTGGCATCGCGCGACGGACAACTTGCACGCCGCGAGACGCCCAGAAACGGTCGTGCAGCGCGACGGCCGAGAGACCGAAGACTGTGGGCGTGGTTGGCGGCTGGGCGATCATGGCGAGCGTCCCCCCAAGTCGGCCGCCAGTTGTTCGGCCAGGTGTCGTGCCTCGGTGCGCACGGCATTGGCGTTGTCGCCAAACGACCCGACGAACAACACCTGCACGACCGCGGCCGGCCCGGGCCAGCCAGGGCCTGGGTTGTGCGCTGGGCGAGTAATGGTTGGGTTTGATCCCCAAACTCCAGGCGCCACGAATATGGTCTCGAGCACGACGACCTCATCGACCAGCGTCGAGCGATGGGCGTGGCGCGTCCGCCAGAATCCTCCGGCTTCCTCGGCGTCGACTGGTTCCCAGCCGCCCGCGAGCATCGAGTGTGACGGTTCGTAGGCCAAGAGGTCGCGGCAATCCTGGGCGACCACGACGCGCAGATAGGCTTCGGAGGCGAGGCCGACCATGCCTGAGACGTAGGCGACCGTCTCGCTCTTGATCGCGTTGTGCGGTGGGTAGGCTCGCGGCAGCGAGTCGCTCGAACCCTCGCTGTGGAACCAGCCGTCGATCCGGGGCGGAGACCATTGTGCAACAATGGGAATGGCCTTCGGGTCGATCATCTCGCCGGCGCGGCGAATAGGGTCGACCAGGAACACGCCCAGTGCGACGAGCAGGACCAGGATGAAGGGAATGAAGCGGGCCACGGGTGTTCCTTAGGCATTCTTTCGCTATTGGTACGCAAGCGCGTATCGGCGCGCGGGTACCTGGGCGTATCGGAGCAGGCGGATGCCGGCGTAGAGCATGCCGAGCGCGAGCGCGAGCGTGAGCCAGCCGCTGATCTGGGCGAGCGTGTAGCGCGAAGCCGGCCAATGCTCGGCCAGCATCGCAAATGGGACGAGCCGGACGACATTGGCGATCATCGCGACCAGTGGGCTGGCGAGGACAAGACCGATGCGAACGCCGTGGCGCAGCGGCATTCCGAAGGCGAACGCGTAGGTCACGATGCCGATTGCGGCGATCATGCGAACGCCGGCAAAATCACCCAGGCTGACCTCGTTGACGCCTACCACCAGCTCCCGCCCGTTGGCGAACGCGCTCACGCCGAAGGTTTCGAGCACGCCGACCGTAACCGCCAGGCTCCAGGAACTCAGCAGTTCGCTGATGGGTAGCAGCATGGCCATCGGAGCCGGCGCCATGAAGAGGAGCGCAAAGACTGCCGGCAGCATTCGGAGCATCACGCTGCGGCCAACGACCGACCAGATGGCCCCGATGAGCACACCAATGGCACCAAGATGCAGTCCGAGTGTCTGGCCCAACGTGCCCGCAAGCAGGTAGACCCCGCCGGCGAATGCGACGATAACCGGCCCGAGCCAGAGCCCTCTCCGCCCCGCGCTGCGAAGGCGACGACGACGGCAGAGCGCCAGCCACCCGGCGAGCGCGGGCACCAGCACGATGTACCCATTGTCGGGGTCGGCCGTCGCGCTGATGTAGATGTCGCGCCAGGCCGGGAAGCAAGCAACGATGGCGGCGGCCACCGCGACCACGCCTTGCACCACGCTCCAACGGCTCCATGTGGCGGCAGGCAGGCTCATGCGCCGGCCCCGACCGTGCGATCGGTCAGCACCTGGCCCGAGGGAACAACCGCGCCCGGTCCAAGGATGGACCGTGCGACCACCGCCTTGGCGCCGATGCGAGCGCCCGCGAGCACGACCGCGTCGCGGATGCGGCCGGTCGACGCCACCTGTGCGCCGTCTTCGATGATTTGGAACGGTTCGCCATCGGCCTCGTGGGTGAGTGCTTCGAGGTACTGCTCGCGGTTGCGGATGGGCAGGCACGCCCGTTTGGCGGGTGGCGCGTGGGCCACCCGCACGCGATGGTTCTTCGCGATGCCTGGCAGGCACTGTTCCTTGAAATCGAGGTAGCCCGCACCGGGGATCTCACGCATGACGGCGGCCGACACGAGCATCACGCCGGTTGGCGTGCCGTCCGCTTCGGCCAGCAGGGCCACGTCGGCTTCAAGGGCGAGCAGTTGGCTCACGACGTCGGGCAGTGATTGCGTCAGCACGCTGCCGCCCGTGGCGACGAGCATCATGCCGTCCTGGCCCTTGGCGGCGGCTCGCAGCACACCGCCCGTGCCCAGGAAGGCCACGTCGTCGGGTTCGATCATGGCCTCGTTGGCTGGCATCGACTTCGGTTTTGGGCTGTTGCGATCGATGAGCACACGCAAAGGCGGTGCGGAGCCGATGCTCTCGCAGAGCTCTCGGTGGGCGGCGATCCACCGCTGGCCGACGGTCATGCCCTCACGCTCTCGCGGCAGCAGGGGCAAGTCCAGCACGTTCCGCCCGGCGGCTTTGAGCAGAGGGGTCGGCCTGACCGCGCCGGCGAAGAGCAGCACCTGGCGCAGAGCGCTCGCGCCGCTCATGGTCGCCCCGCCCGAGGCCCGACTTCCGGTGTTTGCGGCCTCGGCCGAACGTCCCATAGCACCACGCCTGATCCCATCTTTGCGTGCCCAAACCAAGGGCCCGTGCAACGGTACATCGGCACTTCGCGAGTGCCAGTGCCGGCCAAGATGAGATCGTATCGGCGACGGTGTATCGGTCCCAGCCTGTGCTGCCTTCCTCGTGGGGTTGGTATGCCCAGCGTCCCTAGGTCATCGAGTACGAGAGCGGCCCGTTGGGGCCAAGCTCGATGCCAAGAGCCATCCAGAGCAGGATCAGGATCGTCCAGACAATTGCGAACACGATGGTGTAGGGCATCATCATCGAGATGAGCGTGCCCATACCCGAACGGGGTGCGAACCTTTGCATGAATACCAGCACGATGACCAGATACGCGTTCAGCGGCGTGATGATGTTGGTCGTGCTGTCGCCGATGCGGTAGGCGGCCTGGGTCAGCTCGGGGCTGATGCCCACGAACATGAGCATGGGCACGAAGATGGGCGCGAACAGCGTGTACTTCGCGCTCATGGATCCGATAAACAGGTTGAAGAACATCGTCATCACAATGAAGGCGATGATGAGCTTGTACTTGCCCCATCCCGTGGTGAACAGCCACTGCCCGCCGCTGTGGGCCAGCATGACGTCGAGCCTGCTGTAGCTCATGTACTGGATGAACTGGGCCGCGAAGAACGCCAGCACGATGATCGGCGCCATCATCTCGATGGCCTTGATCATCACTGCGCCCGCGTCCTTGGTGCTCTTCACGCTGCCGGTGGTGATGCCGTAGACCAGGCCCGGGATGATCGACCCGATGAAGATGAGCGGCGTGATGACCAGCACCCATCGCGCGAACGGCGGCGATCGCTTGGCGAGCACGAGCCCGTCGTCGGTGACGAACTGGGTCTGCGTCGCATCGGTCAAGTAGCCGCGGCCCTCTACGACGATGGCGGTCTCGGGCATGGTCTCGGGCGGCGGCACGGGCTGGCCGAGCGAGTCTTTCACGACGTCGGCCGCCGGCACGCCCGGGTAGCTGTAGTCGTAGAGCGGTGCGCCCTTGATGAGCACGAGTCCGAAGATGACGAAGATCACCACGCTGCCGGCGACGGCCGCGGCCAGAAGCCCGCGCTGCTCGGTGGGGGTGATCTGCTGGCTCTCCAAGTCGGTATCGTCGACCGGCGCGGGCCCGCCCTCTTCGATGCCCTTGCGGCTCAATCGTCGCTCGACGAACCACGCGCTGGTCGCCCAGCCCACGCCGGTGATGATGAATGTGGAGGCGATCATGAACCACCAGTTGCACGTCGCGGCGACCTCGTAGTCGGGGTCGATGATCTTCGCGCCCTGTGTGCTGAGCGCGGCGAGCATGGGGTCGAGTCCCGTGACCACCAGATTCGCGTTGAACCCCGCCGCTACGCCCGCGAACACGGCGGCGATACCCGCGAGCGGGGAGCGGCCGACAGACTTATACAGCAGCGCGGCGAGCGGCGGCAGCACGACGTAGCCCGCGTCGAGGCCGAAGCTGCTCATGATGCCCAGGAAGATCATGGCCGGCGTCAGGAACTGCTTGGGCACGATCTTCATGAACGCCTTGAGCCCGGCGCCGATGAGGCCGGTCTTCTCGGCCACGCCGATGCCCAACATGCCCGTGAGCACGACGCCCAGGGGTGCGAAGCCCATGAAGTTGGTGACCATCGTGCTCAGGCACCAGTAGAGGCCGTCGCTGGTGAGCAGGCTGCGGGCCGTTAGCGGCTCGGCTCCGGTGGACACCAATTCGGTCGTCAACTCACCCGTCTCCGGGTCGACGATTTCCTGGAGCGCCTTGACGTCGACCGACCAGCCTTGGACGTATCCAAGGTGGCTGATCACCATCACGATGATCGCCCCGATCAGGAACAGCACCGCCGCATCCGGCAGCTTGTTGCCCAGCCACTCGATCCAGTCGAGCACGCCCCTTCGCTGGTTGCTCAGCTTGGGCTCGGAAAGTTGGTCGAAGGCGGGCGGCTGAGTGTTGGGGTCCATGGGGTCTCCCACGAGGCGTGCGGAACGAGGGCAACCTACCCCCGTCGGGCTCGGCAAGCAAGCCCTACCGTGGCGCGGCGTCTGGCCTTCCATCGGCAAACCAGAGGTGAACACCGTGACCCAACCCGACTTCCTCCGCCTGCCGACAGCCCGAACGGACGCCGGGGTTGTGCTCGTGGGCGTGCCCTTCGACGCCACGACGAGCTACCGCCCGGGAACGGCAAGCGGCCCGCTGGCGGTGTTGGAAGCCTCGGCCCAGGTCGACCTGGAAGATCTGCGGCTGGGCCGCATCTTCGATCGCGGCATCGTGATGGAGCCCATCGAGGGCTGGATCGCCGAACTGTCGGCGGCGGTGCGGCCCGACGCCGAGGTGCTGATCGAGGTCGAGGGCGAGCCCCCGGTGGACGAGGACGCCCGGGGGCGGGTGAACGCCGCGAGCGAGCGGGTGCGCGAATACGTGCGCGAGGCGGTGGCGGGCATTCTGAAGGAGGGCAAGACCCCCGGCCTGGTCGGCGGCGAGCACAGCGTGCCGCTGGGCGCCATTGAGGCCTGCGCCCAGCACGCCGGCGAGATGGGTATTTTGCAAGTCGACGCGCACATGGACCTTCGCGATGCGTACTGCGGCCTGACCCACAGCCATGCCTCGATCATGCGCAACGCGCTCACGATGGTTCCTGGCGTGAAGGCGCTGGCCCAGATCGGCATCCGAGACCACTGCCGCGAGGAGTTCGACTTCGCGCGCGAGTCGAAGGCGAAACTTGGCAAGCCCGTGACCACCATCTTCGGCGAGGACATCGCAGACACCGGTGGCGACCCGGTCCTGTTCAGGAACCTGGTCGAGCGTGCCCTCGAAACGCTGCCCGACACGATCTATGTCACCTTTGATATTGACGCGCTCGAAGTCTACCTGTGCCCCAACACCGGCACACCCGTGCCAGGCGGTATGAGCTTTTCCCAAGCTGCCGCGCTCATCAAGGCCGTCATCGACAGTGGTAAGAAGGTAGTAGGGTTCGATCTCGTGGAGGTTGCGCCCGATCCGGACCCGAGCGTGCGGTCCATCGACGCGGTGGTGGGGGCGCGGGTGCTCTACAAGATGTGCGCACTCGGCGCATGAAAAAGCCACACGCTCGTGTGGCTCGGCGGTTCGTTCTTAGCGGTTCCGCTCGCGGATCAACCGCAGTTGCAGCTTCGCCCGTTCCATCTGGCGGCTGATGCGCTCCTGTTCGGCGACGGGGTCGGGGTGGTCCTTGGGCACGCGGCGGGCCTCGGCCTCGGCCAGCTCGGCCTTGGCGTCCTGCTCGTTCAGTTCGGCGGGCGTCTTGGCGCTGCTGGCCAGTATGCGGATGGTGTTGTTGGAGACCTGCACGAAGCCGTCCTCGACCAGGTAGACCTCTTCGTGCCGCTCGCTGGTCTTGAGGGTCAAGAGGCCCAGGCCCAGCTTAGCGACGATCGGGGCCCGGCCGGGCATCACGCCGAACTGGCCGTCGTGGGCCGGGATCGAGGCGTACATCACGGGCTTGTCGGCCAGGATGCCGTCGGGGGTGATGAGCTTGCAGGTGAGGCTGGCGGTGGTCGTGCTCATGCGGATCTCGCGGGTCTCTAGCGGCTGGCTTCGTCCCCCCATTGGCGGGCAACGGCCGGGGCCGCGATCGTGGCGCCATACGCTGGGCCGTGCCCGTTC
>JAUHYE010000131.1 GCA_030426395.1 Phycisphaerae bacterium | reverse complement strand
GCGAGCTGCGCTTGGGTCTCGGCGAGCGCGGCCTTCGTCGCGGCGACGGCTCGCTCGCGGTCGACGGGGTTAGCCCAGTCGGTCTCGGCGGCGCGGAGGTTAGCCTCTGCGACCGCGAGCTCGGCCTTCGCGCTGGCGAGTTCGGCCTTCGTTGCCGCGAGCGCGATGTGCGCGTCGTCGGGCACCAGGCGGGCCAGGGGCTGGCCCTTCTCGACGGTTTGCCCCTCGAGCACGAGCACCTCGGCCACCACGCCGTCGGTCAGGGCGGTGGCGGCGGTGTAGTAGGGGGCCGCCTCGAGCCAGCCCGGGGCCTGGATGGCCTGGCCGGCGGGTTGGCGTTCGCCCGCTTCGGCTTCTTGCGGTTCGGCGGTTGAGGCCTCGAACACCACCGGCGCGACGCGCACCGGGGTGGCGGGGGTGAAGCTCTCGCCGGCGGTCCAGAAGACCACGCCGGCCAGGATGATGGCGACGCCCGCAGCGACGGCCGTCGAGGGCGGGATGCGCCCAAGGAGTTTTTTCGATTGCATTGCGGTTGCTCCGCGGCTGGTGTGCGCGTGGACCTGGGCGCACACCATCAACCGATGGGCGCGCAACTCGGGTGTGGGCGCTCAGCTTCGCGGAGGTCGCAGCAGCGAGAAATGGGCCTCGATCGCGTGGCTCTGGGGCTCGAAGGCCAGCCACGTGTCGGGCTCGGCATCGGGAAGATCGACGCCGACTATGGGGCGGTTGAATTGTGCGGGAGGGGTCACCGCCGAGCAGTTGACGCAGCAGTCGCAGTCGCCCGGGCAGTGGCCCGAGTCGTCGTCCTGGCAGGGCTTGTGCTCGGCGGGGGCTTGCTCGACCTTGCCTGCACAGCACGAGTCGGTGGCTGGCTCGTCGAACTGGGTCTCGGCCTCTGTGCAGCAGCACTCGCCGTCGACCAACGCCGCCAACGACGACACCGGCCCGGCCAGCATGACGGCCAGGGACACGAGCAGCGCGATGGCGCGGATCGGGGGCACCACTGGGAGTATACCTCGGGGAACCCGATTTGTTCCCATATGGGCTACATCGGCGTGGCGGCGGGGGTGGCTTGGCGCTGCGCGACCATCGCGAGCCAGTTCTGGAGCATTGTGGGGCCGTGGGGGGTCAGATAACTCTCGGGGTGGAATTGCACGCCCTCCAGCGGTGCCTTGGCGCCATCGGCCCAGACGCGGCGGAGGCCCATGAGCACGCGGCGGGTGCCGCCGTCGGCCGTGGGGTCGTCGGTCCAGGCCGTGACGGCCCAGCCGTCGAGACCGGGCGTTGGGCTGGGAATTTCGCCCGTCACGACCAGCGAGTGGTAGCGAGCGGCTTCTATCGGGCTGGGCAGGTTGGCGAAGACGTCCGAGCCGTCGTGGTGCACCGGGCTGGTGCGGCCGTGGACGGGGACGGCATGGCGGGCGACGGGCAGGCCGTCCATCTGGGCCATGACCTGGCAGCCCAGGCAGACGCCCAACACGGGCACGGCACCGGCGAAGCGCTCGATGATGGCGGCCGACACGCCGGCCTCGGCGGGCGTGCAGGGGCCCGGGCTGATGACGATGCCGGCGGGCCCATCACCAGAATTGAGGGCGGCGGCCTGATCGGGCGTGATCTCGTCATTGCGGGCGACGACGAGGCCGACGCCGGGTTCGAGCGTCTCGCCGCGCGCGAGGGCGGCCTCGCCCAGGCGTTGGACGAGGTTCCAGGTGAAGGAGTCGTAGTTGTCGATGAGGAGGATCAAGGGGAACGATAGACTCTGGGGTCCAAGAGCCAGTCCCTATGAAGCGTCCGCCTACTCAATCGCTGCAGATCCCGGAGCAAGCTTCGCGTATTGTGCGTGACATTATAGAGGCGATCGAAGCTGGCGAGCTGGCGCAACTGCCCGACTCAATTGGAGTCGAGCGACTGCAACAGATTGCCGAAGGGCAGCCCTGGCCCGCGGACTTTATCGAAGTGAACTTTGAAGAGCCCACGACCGGGAAACGGTTTCGCCTTTCGCTCGAGACCTACCACGGTACTGGCGGCGCGTGGCAAGAGGTGTAACCGCTCAGCTTCTTACGCCGCCTTGCTGTCGCGTGTCCCCGCCACACCATCGCGGGTCACGTAGAAGAGCTGATCCGTGATCGGATACGGCAGCCGCTCGTAGTCCTGGCGCACGCGGTCCTGGATGCGGTGGACGAACTCGGCGGGCTCGCGCGAGAGGGCCACGAACATGTCTCGGGCGGGGATGGCCACGAGGAAGTCGCCGCCCAGCGAGGGGGCAAGGCGGTGGTACAGCTTGCCCAGCAGCAGGCGGGCGGCGTCGTAGCCGTCCTGCTCGGCCAGGATGGCCGCCATGCCGCCCTCGCGGCTTTCGACGAGTTGCACGTCCATCTCCGGGGCGTACTGGTCGAGGTTCTCGCGGGCGATGTCCTCGAGCTCTTCGATGTCGACGTTCCACTGGACCAGTTGCTCGGTGGTGATGCTGACGGTCATCTGGGGCAGGTCGAGCACGTAGACCACGACCGAGCCGTTGACGAAGGGCGTGTGGGCCACCAGGCGGCGGCTGAGGCTCTCGAAGATGCTCTCGGGCTGGATGCGGGGCATGATGCGGGCCTTGGCGATGTCGAAGTTCATCGCGTTGACGTACATCAGGTCGCCGGCGAAGAGCTGCTCGAGGTAGTGCTCGACGATCTCCACGCCCCGCTGGGGGTCGTGGCGGACGATGCGGTAGAGGTTGATGAGGTCGAGCCGGCGGCCGGCGATGACCAGCTCGTCCTCGCGGATCGAGTCGATGGTCAGCTCGGGCTGGAGGCGGCGCAGGATCTGGGCCACTTCCTGGCTGAACTCGGTCGGGTTGTCTGGCATCATGGTCATATCCCCCGGCTTCCTCGATTCGACCGACACGGGCAACGCCACCGACACCAACCGGCGGCTGGTTCTGGATCGGGGATCTGGGAGGCCCTCACAAGCCCGTCAGGCGGCAGGGGCCCAAGCCCGACACCGCCCGGCCCCACCGGCCAGCGCAACCCCTACAGCCCGATGCCCGAGAACCGGCCGTGCCCCGCCAGCCGGTGATGCCGGCGGCTGCCTGATAACCGACTGCGAGGTTCGACCCGGCCCCCATTGCCCCGGGGGCCCGCCTGCGGGTAGAATCGCGCTACCCGAACGGGTCTCGGCCTTCCGCCCTCTGGCGGCCGGCGGGCTTGGGCGGGCGGACAGACTTCCCCTCGCCCGTCGCGTTGGGGTGCCGCACGGGGGGCGTTGGACCCCCCGGGGACTGGAGGCTTACAGGTGACCGAAGCTGAAATCGAGTCGAAGGTGATCGACATCGTCGCCGAGCAAATGCACGCCGAAAAAGAGAAGATCAGCCGCGACACGAGCTTTGTGGACGATCTCAACGCCGACAGCCTCGACACGGTCGAGCTGGTGATGGAGTTCGAGGACGAGTTCGAGACGTCCATCCCAGACGAGCAGGCCGAGCAGATCAAGACGGTCGGCCAGGCCATCGACTTCATCAAGCAGGCGCACGGCGTCGAGTGACTCCACCGGCGGCGTTCCGGCCGCCGGCGGGCCCTTTATGGGGAGTAGCGCCACGAACCAGCAGAAGATCGTCATCACCGGCGTCGGGGCCATCACCTGCATGGGGTTGGACGCCCCGTCGGCGTGGGCGGCCATGCGCGACGGCGTCTCGGGCATCACCCCGCTCGAGGGCGAGTTGTTTGCCAAGTACGAGGGCCAATGGAGCGCCCACGTTGCCGGCCAGGTGAAGGATTGGAACGCGGGAGACCACCTCGACCCGCGCGAAGCCAAGCGGCTCGACCGCTCGGCCCAGTTTGGCATGGCCGCCGTCGATCAGGCCGTCAAGATGGCGGGCATCGACTTCTCGGCCATGGAGCCCGAGCGTGCCGGTGTGGCGTTCGGCACGGGCGTGGGCGGTATCTCGACCATCGAGGACGGCCACTCTATCCTGCTCGAGCGCGGGCCCAAGCGGCTCGGCCCGCTCACGGTGCCCAAGCTGATGGTGAACGCCACGGCGGGCAATGTCTCGATTTCCTATGGCCTGCGCGGCCCGGCGACGGCGATGGCCACCGCGTGCGCCAGCTCGGGCAACGCCATCGGCGAGGCGCTGGAGACCATGCGGCGGGGCCGGACCGACGTGATGATCGCCGGCGGAACCGAGGCGGCCATCACGCCCCTGTGCGTGGGCGCCTTCCAGGCCATGAAGGCCCTGAGCGGCAACAAGGAGCCCACCAAGGCCAGCCGGCCCTTCGATGCCGATCGGGATGGTTTCGTGCTGGCCGAGGGCGCGGCTGCGTTCGTGCTCGAGACCGAGGCCCACGCCAGGGCCCGCGGCGCGACGATTCTGGCGGAACTCGCGGGCTGGGCGGCCAGCGCTGATGCCTACCACATCACCGCGCCCGACGAGGCTGGCCGAGGCGCTCGGCAGGCCATGACCTGGGCCCTGGAAGACGCCGGGCTCAAGCCGCAGGATATCGGTTACATCAACGCCCACGGCACGAGCACACCCCTGGGCGACAGCGCCGAGGTGGCGGCCGTGCTCGAGGTCTTCGGCGACCACGCCCGCAAGAGCAAGGGCGGCACGCTGCTCATGAGCTCGACCAAGAGCGTGCATGGGCACGCCCTGGGGGCCTCTGGAGCCGTGGAGCTCATCGGGTGCATCCACGCCCTTCGCGAGGGGCTGGTGCCGCCGACGATCAACCTGGACAACCCCGAGGGGCACTTCGACATCGACCTGGTGCCCAACGAGGTCCGCAAGGCGCCCATCCGCTACGCCATGAACAACACGTTCGGCTTCGGTGGGCACAACGTGAGCCTCATCGCCGGCCGCTACGACGGCTGAGCCCCTTCCCAACCCCAGCCACGCTCAAGTCGGCCGCGCCCGTGGGCCGATGGCCTGTGCATGCCGCGTGACGTGAAGACCATCCTGAGCCTCGAGGTGCCCGTGGTGGTGGTGCTGGCCGAGCGGACGATGACCGTGGGCGAGGTGCTCGGACTTCGGCCGGGGTCGATCCTGGAGATCGCCAAGACCGCGGACGAGGACCTGAGCCTGCGGATCAACAACCGCGACGTGGGCGCGGGCACGGCGGTGAAGGTGGGCGAGAACTTCGGGCTTCGGATCGAGTCGATCGGGAGCCAGGAGAAGCGTGTGGCGGCGCTGGGGTCGGCGTAGTTCGTATCCGAAAGCAGCTACTTACGGCCCGCCCGCCGGGATCGCCCCGCCCGCGGGCAGCGGTCGCACGATCGTGAACTCGCCGGTGTTGATGTTCCAGCGGACGCTGGCGGCCGAGGCGGGCTGGGCGCTGCGCTTGTCGAAGACGACCACGGGGGCCATCTGGTCTCCCGAAGCGATGACGATGCCGGTGGTCGCGTCGTAGTCGAGGCTGCGGCAGACCAACTCGCGGTCTTCGGTGGCGGCGTACACCGCGCCCTCGGCCTTGGCCTTGCGCAGGGTCGTCGCCGAGCGTGAGCGGTCGAGGCCGGCCAGCGTGATGGTGAGCGTCTCGCAGTCGAGGTCGAGTTGGGGCGAGTCGGCATCGGCACGATGGCTCAGCCGCACGGCCCGGTGCAGCACGAGTTCCTGGGCCAGCCGATCGAAGGTCATCGAGCCCAGCCAGTCGACCAATGCCTGGTTCGAGCCGCCGCGCGCCATGTCGGTGAACGTGCCGCGAGCGCGCTCGGCCACCGCGCCGTTGTCCAGCGGCGTGGCATCGGGTCGCTCGAGGATGATCGCGCGGCCCTGGCCGGTGGCCTCGATGTTGCTGGTGGGGCCGTCGAGGCGAGCTTCGGGGACCATGAGCACGAGGGCCGATTGCAGCGTGCGATCTTGCAGCGACGCGCCCTGGTAGCGGCGGGACTCGATAATGACCACCGAGCCCGGCGCGGGATCGGCCTCGGCCCGGGCCCAGAGCAATTCCCGTTGGCCTTGGGCGAAGTCGGGGTCGATGGGCTCCGCTTCTTCACCCTCGGCCGGCACGCTGAAGGCCAGTTGGATGTTGGCCGCGGCGATGCGGTCTTCCTCGGTGCGGTTGTCGGTGAGGTTGACGGTGGCGTTGCCGTCGGCCTCGGCCTCGCCCTTGGTGTCGTCGAAGAGCATGAAGTTGTCCCAGCCCAGCGTGAGGGTGCTGGGGCGTGGGCGGTCGTCGCGGTGCAATTCGTGGACCAGCGTGCCGGGGCCGAAGACCTGGGCCTGGCCGTTGAGTGCGTCCAGGCGGATCTGCGGGCCGGAGATTTCGGTCCCGGCGCGCGAGGCTGTGGCGATGGCGCCGTCGGCGGCGACGATCTCGACGAATTGCTCTTGCGGCTTGATGAGCACGCGCTCGCCCTCGGCCGTCACCCGCGCGCCGTTGGTGTCGGTCGCGACCAGGTCGACCGAGCCGGTGAGCAACGCTTCGTCGACCTCGGTGCGCATCTTGGTGTCTTCGAGCGTGGCGCTGAGCTTCGCGTCGAGCTTATCGGCGTTGAAGGTGGCGTCCTGGCCTCGCCCGTCGACGTTGCCGGTGGCGACGAGTCGGCTGGGCATGGATCTCTGCTTGGTTTCGTCGAGCTCGAAATCGACCTCGATGAGATCGCCCGAGAGGCTGCCGGTGCGGTCGCTGCTGGCCTTGGCGGGCTCGTTGGGTTCGCGCGCCAGGACGAGGCGCTTGATGAGCGGCCGGCCGGCGTCAACGTCGAAGAACTCGGCGTCGACGGTCTCGCCGGCCAATCGCGCGTCCTGGGCCTGGCCGTTGACCTTGCCCTTGAAGTTGGCCTTCTCGAGGGTGAGGGTTTCTTTTCGGTCTTCGGTGGCGGGCACGCGGCGGAAGTCCATGTCGGCGCGCTCGGCCCAGGCGATGCGGCCTTCCTGATCTTCGCCCAGCGCGGTGAGCTGGCCCGGGCCGATGAGGGCGGCGGTTTCGGAGAGCAGGTCGAGCTCGACGCGGATGCCGCGGGCCTCGCCCACGCCCGGTGCGGTCACGAACACGCTGTTTGCCGCCGGCCCGAGCAGGATGGCCCGCTGGGTGGTGGGGTAATAGTCGATGGTGGCGGCGTGGCCCTTGGCGCCCAGTTCGGAGTCGGCCACCTGCACGAGCCCGCGCTGCGGTGAGCTGAGGCGGAAGGCGAGGTCGTCGGTTGTCAGCTCGTTCGGGCGGATGGCCAGCGGGCGCGCGACGAGCGGGCCGTCCCAGGTGAGCGTGATTGGCTCGCCCGGCTCTCCTGCCATGGGGTCGGTTGTCTGATCCTGCTCGACGGCGGCGACGAGGGCCGACATGAGGCGGGCGGTCAGATCGAGCTGGCCGCTGGCGGTGCGCGGGCCGAGCGGCGCGATCGCGCCCTCGGGCAGGGCGTTGTCGACCAGGTGCACCCAGGCGTCGAGCGTGTCGGCCGTGGTGGTCATCGTGCCGCGGACGATTGTGACGTTGTCCTGAATCTGGAGGTGGTAGAACTGGTCGACGCCCGGGGCTTGTTCGACGGGCGCGGGTGCGGGAGTGGCTTGCGTTGGTGTCTGCGTTGGTGTGCGCGACTGGCCGGTGGGACGCTCATCCTGCGGACGCGACGGTTGTGGGCTCGCTGGTTCCGCAGGCTTCGTAGCCGGCGGCGTGTATGTGGCCGTGCCGCCGCGTTGGCTCTCGAGGCGCTCGAGCTGGCTGGTGGCCTGATTGCCTCGGATGTCCAGGCCGTTGACCTCGAAGACCAGGTTCTGGGCGGTGCCCTTGACGGTTTCGCGAGTGGAGACGGTGCCGAGTTCGACGTTGAAGTCGAGGGCGGGCGTGGAGAACGTGGTGGCGGGGTTGGGCCCGGGGTTTGCCGGGTCGATCGCCTCGATGCCGGCCTCGTAGATGCGGATGAGCACGTCGCCGGTCAGGGTGCCGCGCTCGGGCGGCTGGTTGCGGGCGGGCATGGCCAGGTCGCCCCGGTTGGCCTGGACGTGGACTGTCTGGCCCGAAGACTGGAAGATGGCCATGCGCGGGGCGGTGGCGATGTAGCCGCGCGGGCCCTCAGGGGCCATCTGCTGGGCCACCATGCGGGCCTGGGTACGGCTGGGGTCGTCTCGGCTGACGAACGAGATATCGACGTTGCTGGCCACCTGGTCTCCGCCGCCGAGTTGCACGCCGGGCTGGGAGCCCACGGGCGGCAGGCCCTGGCCCTGGGAGCCCTGCTTCGGGCCGCCCG
>JAUHYE010000011.1 GCA_030426395.1 Phycisphaerae bacterium | reverse complement strand
GGTCGGCGATCGGGTGGAGTACGTGCTGCCGAGGTCGGCCGAGCTGATGCTCCAGGGTGCGCCGTGGTCGTTCGCGTTGACCATCGACGGCTCGCGGCCGATCGCGACGGTGTATTCGCCCACGCACGACGTCGGAACCGAGAAGCTGAACACCACGAGCGTGAAGGTATCGGTGGTTCCCGAGGCCTTCAGCGGCACGCCGGGCTCGCTGCGCGTCGGCTGGCTTCGCGAGCCGCTGGAGGCGGGCATGCTGGCCAGCTCGTTCCTGGCGTATCCCGACGCCGAGGGCGGGGGCTACTTCATGCTGGTGGCCGGGCCGCCTGCTTTGGAGGGCGATCGCGAGGCCGTGAAGCGTGAGGTGACGCTGGTCATCGACAAGAGCGGCTCGATGCGCGGCGAGAAGATCGAGCAGGCCCGCGAGGCGGCCATCCAGGTCATTAGTGGCCTGAACGAGGGCGAGTACTTCAACGTCATCGCGTATTCGGACACGATCAACAAGCTCGGCGAGCAGGCGGTCAAGAAGACCACGCAGACCGAGGCAGAGGCTATCGCGTTCATCAAGGACATCAGCGCGGTCGGAGGCACGAACATCCATGACGCGCTGCTCTCGGCCGTGCGCGCCGAACCGGCCCAGGGCGTGCTGCCCATGGTCATCTTCCTGACCGACGGCCTGCCGACGGTTGGGATCACGCAGGAGACGGCCATCCGCGAGGCGGTCGCCAAGGGCAACAAGCACGAGCGCCGCGTCTTCGGCTTCGGCGTGGGTTACGACGTAAACGCGCCGCTGCTGACGGCGGTCAGCCGCGAGACACGCGGTGCGCCGACTTTCGTGCTGCCGCAGGAAGACGTCGAGGTGAAGGTCGGCCAGGTGTTTCGCCGTTTGACCGGCCCGGTGCTGGCCTCGCCGACGCTTAAGCCCGAGACCGCGTTGCGCGTCAAGGACATGCTGCCCGGCGAACTCCCCGACATCTTCGAGGGCGACCAACTCCTGGTGCTGGGGCGGTACACCCAAGAGGACAAGGCCCTGAAGTTCACGCTCAGCGGCAAGGGCGGTGACGGCGAGCGGACGTTCGAGATGAGCTTCGACCCCAAGCGGGCCAGCGTGGAGCACTCGTTCGTGCCGCGGCTGTGGGCCCAGCGGCGGATTGCGCAGCTCGTGGACGCCGTGCGTCAGGCTGGGGCGGATGGCAACGGCGAAGCGGTCAGTAAGGAACTGATCGAGGAGATCGTTGCGCTCAGCACACGATGGGGCATCCTGACCGAGTACACCTCGTTCCTGGCAATCGAGGCTGGGGTTGAGCTTGGGGATCAGATGGCCTTTGGACAACGAGACTCAGACGTCGCGGGCGCGACACGCCTCGGACGCGAAATGCAAGAAGTGCAAGCTCGGCCGTCTCGAGCCCCGATCAACACCAGCGTGATCGGCCAGATGCGGCGAGCCCAGCGGGAACGCACGGGTGTTGAGGGTGTCCAGCAAGAAGCCATCAACGAGCTCGCGCTCAACGCCAAGACAGTTCATGCGAACAGCATCCAGACCGCCGGCGGCGCCCAAGTCATCCTCACCGGCATGCGACAGGTCGCCGACCAGACGCTCTTCAGCCGCAACGGGCAGTGGATCGATTCCTCGCTGCTCGAGGCGGTGGAGGCCAACAATGCCGACGTGGACGAGACCGTCGAGTTCGCGAGCGAACGGTACTTCGAGCTGGCCGATGAGCTGGCTGGCGAGAAGCGTCTTGGGGTGCTCTCGCTCGGCCAAGACGTGCTGTTGAACCGTGGCGGCCGGGTGATCCTGGTCAAGCGGCCCGTGGCGGAAACGCCCTGATGGCCCGGGCGCGGGTGCTCATCGTCGAGGACGACGCCGGCGTACGCAAGGCGGTGGCGGAGGCCCTCGACGCCTTCGGGTACGACGCGGCCCTGGCGAAGGACGGTCAGGAGGGCCTCTCCCGCGCGTTGGGAGAGGCCTTCGACCTGGTGCTGCTGGACGTGCGGATGCCGCGCATGGATGGGCACGAAGTGATGGCCGAACTCCGCCGGGCGCGGCCCGGCTTGCCGGTCATCTTCCTGACCGCGCGGGGTGAGAGCCACGAGCGTGTGAAGGGGCTGCGGGGAGGGGCCGATGACTATGTCGTGAAGCCCTTCGGCACAGAAGAGCTTGTGGCGCGCATCGAAGCGGTACTGCGGCGCAGCCCCGAGCGGCCAGCGTCGATCGCGACGATCACGCTCGATGGCCTGAGCGTCAATCTCGCTCGGCGAGAAGTCTCGCGCGAGGGACACGCGACGGCGCACATCACCGAGAAGGAAGCCGCGCTGTTGGCGTACCTCGCCGGGAGCGCGGGGCGGGCGATCTCGCGGGACGAACTCCTCAGCCGTGTATGGGGGCTCGACCCGCGGGGCATGCGCACGCGGACGGTCGACATGGCGGTCGCGCGTTTGCGTGAACAACTCGGCGACGATCCGACCGACCCGAAGGTCATCGTCACGGTGCGCGGCAAGGGGTACATGCTGGCAGGGACGGTTTCGGCCGGAGAGGCCGCCGGGTAGGTGCGCGCGAGACGGATCATCCCGTGGATCATCTATGTGGTGTGCGCGCTAGCCGTACTCGAGGGGTTGGGCTACGCCGGATACAAAGCGCTCGACCTGCAACGCCAGCGACGCGAGGACGAGGCGGCACGCTTGGCTTTGTGGCGCATGGATAGCGCGCTCACGGCGGTGCTGGCGGCCGAGAGTGCCAGGCCGTACTTCCATTACCGTCCGTTCCATGCGGCCGAACGTGCGTACAGCGCGATGCTCGGGCCCGTCGAGCCGGGCGAGGTGCTGGTGCCCAGCCCCTTGCTGACGCGCGTGCCGCCATTCGTGCGGTTGCACTTCGAGATCGCTCCTGATGGTGAGGTGACAAGCCCCCAAGCGCCCGATGGGAATCTGCGTGATCTGGCCGAGTCGGAGTATGTTGCGGCAGACGACGTGATCGCGGCCGAGGCGTTGCGGCTTATGCTGGCCGAGTTGCTCCAAAGTGGTGAGGCGGAACGGCTCACTGCTGGCGCAGAGATACGAACGGATCTCGATCCAGACCGCTGGGCACGCCAGGAGACAGCCGCGGCCGCTCAACTCGCCGAGGCGCCATTGCAGCAGCGATCGTTTTCTGATCCTGCTCGGTCTGATGCCGGGATGTTGGGCGACAGGGACTTCACCGAACTCGAGAACACGGCCCGACATCAGCAGCCTGCGGATGAGAGCATTGGCCGCGTGCCAGAGGCCCGGTCACGACGCATGCCGGAGACGAAGACGGCCGTTGAGCAACCGGAAGTTGTGCTGGGTCCGCTCTCGGCGTCGTGGCTCGGTGGCGAGGAACTCGTGCTGATGCGAGAGGTGCGTATTGGGAGCACAACGCTTCGCCAGGGTGTCTGGCTTGATTGGCCTTCGCTTCATCAGTGGCTGCTTACCCAGGTGAATGACTTGGTTCCCGGAGCGACGTTGCGAGCCGGAGCCGCCGAGGCTCGGTCGCTCGCGGTTATACCGGCCGTGATCGAGCTGCCCGCAAGTGGATCTGTGCGTGAGGAACTGGCCTCGCCGCTTGGCGTGGTGCTCGTGCTGACCTGGGCGGCGGCGTTGATGGCGGTGGTGGCGATCGGCGTTGTGCTGCGATTGGCGACCAGCCTGGCCGAACGGCGCGGGCGTTTCGTGTCGGCCGTCACCCACGAGTTACGAACGCCAATGACCAGCGTGCGGCTCTACGCCGACCTGCTGGCAAGCGACGCCGCGCGGGACGGAGAGCGGCGGGAGCGTTTCGTGGGCACGCTGCGCGAAGAGTCGGCACGGCTGGCGCGGATCATCGAGAACGTGCTGGCGTACGCGCGATTAGGTCGATCGAATGGGAACGGGAACGGTGACTCGCAGCGGCCGACCGTGGGCGAATTGGTCGAGCGGGCCGTGAGCGAACAGGGGTTGGCATTGGCGAAGAGTGGGCTCTCGCTACGCCAACGCATAGACGGTGATGCCGCTCCACTCCTGCTGGACGTCGACACCGACGCTGCGGTGAGGATCCTCGGCAACCTCATCGAGAACGCGTGCAAGTATGGGCATTCGGCCGATCGGGCCGAGGTCGAGGTTTCGGCTCGTTGCCATGGCGGCATGGTCAACTTCACTGTGCGAGATTGGGGGCCGGGCGTGCCGCGACGGGATCAACGACGGATCTTCGACGCGTTCCATCGCTCGCAGCGGGACGAATTGCGGGAGAACGGGCTTGGTCTGGGCCTGGCGCTCGGTCGTGGGCTCGCGAGGCAGATGGGTGGGGCGCTCGTGCTCGATGAGGTCGAACGAGGAGCGAGCTTTACACTGAGCCTGCCGCTTGTCAGCGAGAAGTAACCGCCCCGGATTGGCGTTCGACGGACGCGTGGAGATGCCACGCCGAGGGATCGACCCGGACGCGGCCCCCGGCTTGTTGTCCGGGAAGCAGCGGACGCGGCCAGGTCGCGCGGGGACCATTCCCGGGGAGCGATTGCGCACCGATGAGCATGGTGCCGTCGGGCTCGAACCAAGCGCGGTCGATGGGGAGCGTGAAGGCCCAGCGGTCGCTCGATGTGTTGAGCATGGCGACTTCACCGGGCGCACCGGCGTCGAACGTCGTCAGGCCCGTGCACCGAACCATGACCACGGCCCGGGGGGTGTTGGTCGGGCCGAAGCTCAGACGAACCGCATCGGTGCTCGCGGCGGATTGGCCCGGCCGAGGCAGATCGCACGGAGGGCGCCGTACCTCAACATACACCACCCAGCCACTCGAATCGGAGTCGAGCCGCGGATCCTTCTGGATGAGGCCGCCGATCCAGCCTGTCTGGCCCGGGCCAGGCGATTGGCCGGTGCCGGTGATCAGGCCATCGAGGGACCAGTCGTGCCAGAAGGGCCCGATAGTGAGGCCAGGAGGAGTAAGGCCAATCGCATCCGTCGTGATGGGGAGTGCCCGTGTTCGGCCGCCGAGGCGGACCTCCCATACGGCTGGTGATGGGGATGCAGGACTGGAAGGGACCGGGACCAAGGCAAGGTCATCGGGCTCAACCAAGCCATGGGCCTGCCATGTGCCGGTCGGGGCTCGTACCGACAACAACGCCGGGGTCGGGGAGAGATTGACCACGGCGATCGCACCGCCAACCACACCGCCCGCGTCGTCCACCACCCACGCGAGCCACTGCGGCTGTCGCTCGAGGAAGGCGAGTACGGTGCGTGTCACGGCCTCGTCGCTCGCGCCTGGGCGGAGGATAGCGAGCACAAGATCATTGATCTCGTCGGCCTGTGTCGGCCAAGCGGGGAGCATTGTGTCGGGTGTCACGAGCCAACGCGTGAGCGTTTCGATCAGGCGATTGGCCACACGCGGATCGGCCGCTCTCAGGCGCAGTTGGGCAGCGATCCAGCGGGCCTTCGACTGGTCGGCCCAGGCTTCGAGCAACGGATCGGTCCACGCCGGATCTGGTGGCTCGATGCCGAGCCGTCCTAGGGCGAGTTCGGCCCGCCAACGGATGGTCGGGTCGGACAACTCCGTTTGGAGCAGCGGGAGCACCTGATCGCCGTTAACGGATTGCCGGTTGATTGGCGATCCCGACGGTCCCGGCGCGTCATAGAGATCGGGCAGAAGCCAGAATGCTGGCAGGGGACGGCCGTCCATCCAGACCGACTGCCCCATCGCGTTCAACGGGAGTTCGGCGACGAGCATGGTCGTCGTCAACTCATCAATGACCACGGTGCGCTGCCATTGGCCATGGTCCGGCAGCCAAGTGCTGTGGGGAGAATCGGATGGGCGGCGATACAGGCTCGTCACAGAGGTGGTGATCCGTTGGCCATCGCCAAGCAAAATGGGTGGATGCTCGCTTATCGGGTTGCCCGTCCAAGCCGCACTGGCGTGGTCGATGGGCGACACCAAAACGGCATCGGCGACCAGCGGCGTGGGCGTTTCCAGCAGGACCGGTCGCGGCGCTGGCTGTTGTGCACAGCCAGCCAATAGGACACCAAACACGGCGAGGACGAGCCCGGGATGGCTTGGAGGCGAGGAGAGGGACATCCGGGATATGGTACGAGCGTCCCACCTTGCGGTTTCGCACGTAACAGACAAGGCCTTGGAGGCGTACGCGCGGCGACAGGCCGGCGATGGAGGCCGCGTGGGGGCCCGGAAGGGGCGGTGCGCTGGCTCAATCCTCGGACGGAGCCCGGGCGGATGTTCGAACTCGCCCCGGGCGAACTGCACAGATTTGGAGATGAGATATGTTTCATGAACTGAACCGTGCCGGTCTGCTCGCCAGCGCCGCGGCCCTTGGTCTCTCGATCGCATCGAGCGCGATGGCCCAGGAGCAGCTTTACGCCCTGCGCAACCCGACCTCGCCGATCCTGATGGAACTCGACCCGGCCACCGGCGGCGAGCTCAGCTCGACCTTCGTGACCGGGGCCCAGGCCATCTTCAGCGGCATGGACTTCGACAACAACGGCGACCTGTACATGATCGACGGGTTCAACGACGCCGAGAGCGATCGTCTCTTCCTGCTCGACGAGACCACGGGTGCCGGTTCGGTCGTTGGCGATACCGGCGAGAACTGGAACTTCCGCTCGACCGCCTACGACTCGGTGGGTGACGTTCTTTACACCCTGCGCGACAACGCCCTGTATAAGACCGATCGCGGCACGGGCATGGTTTCGCTCGTCGGCGGCCTCTCGGCACCCAACATGGACCAGATCACCGGTTTCGCCATCGACGCCGACGGCGTGGGCTGGGCCACCGATATCGACGCCGCCTCGCTGTTCAAGATCGACCTGGCGACTGCTACCGCCGAGTTCATCGGCAACGCGACTTCCCCCGGTGTCCGCAACTGGTTCAACGACCTGTCCTTCGACGGCAGCGGCACGCTGTGGGGCGCCCGCGAGCAGGGCGGCGGGCTGTACACCATCGACACCGCCACCGGCGCGGCCAACCTCGAGTTCTCGACCGTCACCTTCCGCAGCATCGCCTTCACGGGCGGCGAGCCCGGCTGCTACGCCGACTTCGACGGCGACGGCGACCTGACCATCTTCGACTTCCTGGCCTTCCAGAACGCCTTCGACGCGGGCGATCTGGCGGCCGACTGTGACGAGGACGGCAGCCTCACCCTGTTCGATTTCCTCTGCTTCCAGAACGCGTTCGACGCGGGCTGCGAGTAAAGCTCCCCCCGGCTCCACGGATCAATACAGATCCTGATCATCTTGGGGACCCGCGTCGTTGAACGCGGGTCCCCTTTTCTTGCGCCCGACGCCGAACAATGCGACCCGCGCGAGCCATTCGGCCAGCCCGTAGGTCGCCAGGCCTAGCCCAATCAGCACCACCGCCCACAACAACTCCCGGTCGGCCCTGTACTGCTCGGCCAGCGACGGCGTGAAGAACAGGTACTTGGTCAAGCCCAAGAGCGCGAAGCGTCCCACGCCCCAAACGACGACCACGATGCCGGCGATGCGGATGGCCGTGGCGACCAGGCTGCGCGTGAACAGCACGCGGTCGGTCGAGGACATCGGCCCTTCGCGCGCTGGCGTCAGCTCGTACGCGCATTCGGTGCAGCGGCCGTCGTCGAGGGTGGTGAGCTGGTAGCCGCAGGCCGGGCAGTGGGGCGTGGGCACGCGAGCGGGCACGAGACGGCGGGCAAGCGGACCGGCCATGAAGACGGCACACAAACCCGCGAAGATCCTGATCGCGGGGTCTCCATAGAGGCCGACGATCTCAACGGTCGATGGCCGGCCCCAACCCGGCTGCACAACATAGCCGCTGATCGTCACGACGGCGGAAACGCCGAGCACGCACAGCACGGCCCCGACCACGCGCAGCGTGATCCCCAGGAGCACCCGGATGAGGACCACGTCCTCGCTGCGCAGCTCGACCGATCGCAGGCGGCGGCGGGTTTCGCGATCGTCGGGCATCGGGGATGGTACCCGAGAGCCGCTAACATCGGCCATGCGTCGTGTGGCGTACGTGCTCATCCTGTTCCTCGCTCTCGGCCTGTGCACCAGCGTGCTCGTCGCGTGGGCGGGTGCTCTGGTGGATCGCAGGGGATGGCCCGACACGGTTCTCACGGGCGTGCCCGGGAGCACGCGGGCCGAGGAGCGTGGGTGGCTGGTCGAGACCGGCCGCGACAGGACGCTGACCTGGCGCACGTTCGCCGCGCTGGGTCTTCGCGATGCGCCGCCGGACGCCGCCGCGCCCGCGAAGCTCCCGGCGTGGAGCATCGGCCATGGGCTCGCCGACCAGCCCGGGCCGTTCGCGCCCGCTCGGCAGCGGACGCTGGACGTCGCGTGGGAAGTCTCGGCGGGCTGGCCGCTGCGCTGTGTGCACGCCGTGCGCGGCTCGGGACCCGCGGAGTACGCCCTGCCCGGCGAGTTCGTGCGCGGGGGCGTGCCGGCGATCGCGATGGAGTGGCCGATGCCCCACGGCCCCGTGGCCGGGCACGAAGGGATCGCCATCGCGCCGTGGCCGCTCAGCAGGACGGCGGCGGTCGTTCCCATCCGCCCGCTCCCGGTGGGGCTGCTCGCCAACACCGTCGTGCTCGCCGCCATCTGGTTCGTCGTGCTGTCGCCGCTCTTCGCCCTGCGGCCGCTGCGTCGCCGGCGCCGCAGGAAGAAGCAACGCTGCACCGCCTGCGGGCACTCCGTGGCGGGGCTTCCCGATGGCGCGCCGTGCCCCGAGTGCGGTCGGGACCTGCACGAATGCACGGCGATCACCGAAGTGCTCACCGCCCGCGCGCCCGCGCTCGGCGCTTCGCTCGCGTTGCTCCTGGTCGTCGCCGCGAGCGCCGTGCTCTTCGTGCAGCGATGGATGGCCGTCGACCGCCCGCCACCCATGCACCACGCCGCGGCGGTGGGGGACGTCCAGCGGATCGAGCAATTGCTCGCGGCGGGCGAGAGCGTCGACCAGCAATTCCCCAATCTCGCCGGTTGGCACTACCGCACCGAATTCACGACGCCGCTCTACTGGGCGGCGGCCCGCGGCCACGCCCCGGCCGTGCGCGCCCTGCTCGACGCGGGCGCGGCGCCGATGGCCTACTCCGCGACCGACACGCCGCTGCGCCTGGCGATGCTCGACCGGAATCTGGAAACCTTCGAGATGCTCGGCCGCCAGACGCGGCTGGTCCGCGGCGGCTACGTCGACGGCTCGTGGCTGCCGCACACCAGCATGGACATCATCCGCGTCGTGCTCGCCGACGAGAGCTGGCTGCGATACAACCGCCTGCCCGCCGCGACGGGCGCCATCGAGGCCTGCGACACCGAGCTGCTGGCCATGCTCTTCGATACCTCGGCCGACCCGGGCCGCTCGACCGCCGAGTCGCTGTTCGAGGCCGCCATCACCACCGACGGGCTGGCGTGGAACCGCCACCCGCCGCACGACCTCGGGCTGACGCGTTCGCTGGCCGAGGCGGACATGCCCTCAATGCGCCACTGGTACACCCACCCGGTCACGCAGGCGATCTGGAAGCGCTGCGCGCCGTGCGTGGACGCGCTGCTGGACGCCGGGGCCGAGCCGGTGGACGGCCAGATGTACGACGCGGTGCGCTCGGGCAGCCCGGCGATCGTCCGAAGCCTGATCGCGGCGGGCGGCCGGCCCGATGCGCCCGACAGCGACGGCCGCACGGTGCTCTGGTACGCCGCGCTCGCGCTCGAGGCCGACATCGTGGGCGTGCTGCTGGACGCCGGCGCCGACCCGACGCGCACCGTGGGCGGCCTGACGATGCGCGAGGCGCTCACCGGGGGCGAGGTCGTCTACGTCGGGCCCTACGCCGAGGTGACCCCACAGGAGCGTGCGGCCCGGCCGGACGAGGTCGAGCGCATCGTCGCGATGCTCGAGGCCGCCGAGGCCGAGTGGAACGCCCGCGAGCAAGCACCGGACGGCGGCTGACCGCGCCATAATGCCCCGATGCGTCGCGTGGCGGTCATGCTGGTTCTGCTGCTGGCTTTGGGCCTGTGCACGAGCGTGCTCGTCGCGTGGGCGGGCGCGCTGGTGGATCGCTCCGCGTGGCCCGACACGCTGCTCACGCGCAACCCCTCCGGCACGCGGACCGAGATGCGTGGGTGGCTGGTCGAGGAGGGCCACGACGCGACGCTGACGTGGCGCACATTCGTTGCGCTGGACCTGCACGTGGAGCCGCCGGACCTCGAAGCCTCCACGGCGTTACCCGCGTGGAGCGTGGGCCACGGCCTTGCCGACCAGCCCGGGCCGTTCGCGCCCGCGCGGGAGCGGACGCGGGACGTCGCGTGGGAGGTCAGCGCCGGGTGGCCGATGCGGTGTGTTCGCGCCACGCGCACGGCGGGGCCGGCTGACTTCGCGCTGCCCGGCGAGTTCGTGCGCGGGGGCGTGGCGGCGATGGCGCTGGAATGGCCGCTTGCGCACGATGCCAGCGCCGAGGCGGATCGTCCCGGCGTCGGTGCCTGGCCGGCCGGCGGGCTGGCGGCGGTCGTCCCGCTCGGCGCCATCCCGGCGGGGCTCTTTGTGAACACGCTCGTGCTCGCGTGCGCCTGGGGCGTGGCGCTGTCGCCGCTGGTCGCGCTGCGCGTGCTGCGTCGCTGGCGGCGGCGGAAGAAGAACCGCTGCCCCCACTGCGCCCACTCCGTGGGGGGGCTTCCGGATGGAGCGCCTTGCACGGAGTGTGGGCGCGACCTGCGCGAGCGCACGACCATCGCCGAGTTGCTCACCGCCCGCGCCCCGATGCTCGGCGCTTCGCTCGCGCTGGTGCTGGTCGTCGGGGCGAGCGCTTCGCTGCTCGTGCATCGGTGGATGGCGGTCGATCGGCTGCCGCCGCTGCATTACGCCGCGGCGGTGGGGGATGTGCAACAGATCGAGCGGCTTGTGGCCGATGGTGCGAACATCGATGCGGAGTTGCAGCCGGCCCCGGGATGGCATGGGTCGACCGAGTTCACGACCGCGTTGCACTGGGCCGCGGCCCGCGGGCACGCCCCGGCGGTCGACCGGCTGCTCGACCTGGGTGCGCACGCGACGCCGTGGAACGCATCGGACCGGCCGCTGCACGTCGCGATGCTGGGCCGGCACGAGGGGATCGTCGGGGTGCTCCTGGCCTACCAGATCGGTGGTGGGAACTGGTGGCCAGAAGCCAAGCCGCTCGCGCACACGAGCCGGGCCATCGAGACCATGGTCATCGAGGTCGAGCAGCCGGGCCCGCACGATCTCGTCGAGGCGGGCATCGAGGCCGTCATCGCGTGCGATGTACCATTGCTCGACCGGCTCATCGACGCGGGGCTCGACCCCGGCCAGTGGGACGCCGCGGAGATGTCCAAGTTCGCTATCGTGCTCGACGGCCAAGCCTGGCGATGGGACCCGCCGCACGACCTGGGATTGACGCGTGCCCTGCTGGAACGGGGCGTGCACCCGATGCGCAATCAGTATGACTACGAGGTCGCCACCGCGATCGACCACGCCTGCTTGCCGTGCCTGGAGGCGCTGGTCGAGTTCGGCGCCGAGCCGGCGACCGACCGGCTCTACGAGGCGGTGCGCTCGGGTGACGCGGGCATCGTCGCCCTGCTCCTGGCCGCCGGCGGCTCGCCCGAGTGGCAGGACGATCGCGGCTACACGCTGCTCTGGTACGCGGCGCTGTCGCTCAAGCCCGATGTCGCGCGTGTCTTGCTCGACGCCGGCGCCGACCCGACTCGGCGGGTCGGCGGCATGACCGTGCGCGGGGCGCTCACGGATCGCAACGCCGCGTCCCTTGGAACCTTCTGGGAGGTCCCGCCCGAGCAGCGGGCGGCCCGGCCGGACGAGGTGGCCGTCGTGTGCGACCTGCTCGAAGCCGCCGAGGCCCAGTGGGCTGCCCGCGAGAGATCGGCCGGAGACGCCGGCCCATCCGACGGTGGCTGAGCGAGCCGGCCCGTGGCTCGGGCGAGACGGCCGGGGGCCACCGCGAGACCGCCCGGGGCTCGGGCGACTCGTCCCGGGGCCCGGGCAAGACGGCCGGTGGCCCCGGCGGGTCGGGCGGGCGATGGCGACGGGCCCGTGAAACATTGCAACGGCCCGTGGACAGGTGTCAACGCCCCGTTGCGAAGCGTCAACGGGGCGTTGACGCTTGGGAATGGGCCGTTGACGGGTGTCACGGGGGCGTTTCCACCTGTCTTGGGCCCGTTGAAAGCCGTCAACGGGCGCAAAACGTGCGCCTGTGGGGCTTTCTGGGCCGCCGGCGGGGTTTTTGGGTGCAGCGGCGGGTGGGGGTGGTCGATGGATGGGAGCGCGGGGGCCGGCGTGGCCCCCCGGCAAGCCTCCGAGCGCTCCCCGCAAGCCCGAGTCCGCTCCCGACAAGCCCGAGTCCGCTCCCCGCAAGCCCGAGTCCGTTCCCGACAAGCCCCGACAGGACCACCGACATGCCCGAGAACCTGCCCCGCAACCCCACCGACGCCCTGGACTGGATCCGGGCCCACACGCAGAAGTGGATCGACAACGCCGCGGCGATCGGGATCAGCGACGCGTTCGCCCAGGAGATCCGCGATCTCGCCGAGGAGAGCCGCGTGAAGCGGCTGGAGGCCAACATCGCCGCCAATCGGGCCAAGAGCGCGACGCTCGCGTGGCGCATCAGCATCCGCCACACGATGAAGCGCACGCGCGCGGCGATCAGCGCGATGAAGACGCACGCGGCCGTGACCGACGACACCGGCGTGTACGTTTTAGCGGGGCTGAGCCCCAGGGCCAAGGCCAGCGACGCCGGGCCGCCCAAGACCCCGAGGAGCCCGAGGTTCGTCGTGCGCCCGGGCGGGGCGGTGGTGATCTCGTGGGACGGGGGCGGGCCGCAGGGGACGTTCTACATCGTCAAGCGGATGCTGCCGGGCGAAACCGGCTACACCATCATGGGCACGACGACCAGCAAGACGTTCACCGACGAGACGCTCAAGGTGGGCGTCGGCGAGGCCTGGTACGCCATCGACGCCCAGCACGGCAAGCATCTGGTCCGCGGCGCCATCCTGATCGTGCAACTGGGATCGGTCCGCGAAGCCAGGAAGACCGCCAAAGACGCCGCGTAGAGCCCGCCGCCGGCCCGCGCCGCCCGCGCGAACTTCCTCGGAATCGGCTGGCACGCGGGCGGAACGTCCGGTATGGTGGTCAGAGGAGGACGGCCCATGACCAGAACCACAACGACCGTCGCGGGCGCGGCGGCCCTGCTGCTGGCCGCCGGCGCGGCCAGTGCCCAGACGGCCGCCAACGGCATCACGATCCTGGTGGACGACCCGGTGCTGGAGCCGGGGCAGGCCACGACGGTGCGGATGGAGGCGTACTTCGATGCGAGTGACTATTGCATGAGCGGCGTGGCCACGAATCTGCTTTCCTCGGCGGGGTCCCAAGGGCTGAGCGACCTCCGTCTGACGCGGCCCATGGCCGGGCCGGGCACGACGGTGGGTGTCATCGATGGCACCGGCGTGAGCGGCATCATCGCCGGGCAGTTGCACTTCCTCGGGGGCATCTACGGCGACACGAGCAACCCCATCGCGTTCTGGGAAGCCACGTACACCGCGCCGGGCGACGTGGCGACGCCGTTGGATGTCGGCCTCACGACCGAGACGACCCGGTTCGACGTGTACATCAGGATATCGACGGCCCGGACGGAGTCCCGCCTGGGCGACTTCGCCGAGGGCGAGGCCACGATCCGCGTGGTGCCGGCGCCGGCGGGGGTGGTGGTGCTGGGCGGGCTGCTGGTCGCGGCGCGAAGACGCCGGTAGACGCGGCGCCCGGTCGCCGCGCTTTGCTGGCGCGACGACAAAACGTCCGGTATGGTGGGAGGAGGAGGAATGCCCATGACCATCACGCGAGCGAAGACCCTGAGCGCGGCAGCGCTGCTGCTCACCGCCGGCGCGGCCAGCGCCCAGATCGCCGCCAACGGCATCACGATCGTGGTGGACGACGACACACTGAGGCCGGGCGAGTCGACGACGATCCGGATGGAGGCGTACTTCGACGACGCCGCCGACTACGCGGTCGCCCAGGTCATCACCGACCTCCTGTCGTCCGGGGGCGGGCAGGGCCTGAGCGATCCGCGGATGTTGCGTCCGCCGTGGCTTGGGATGCCAGGCGTCGTGGGGCCCGAGGGTGTGCTGGGCATCAATTGCGGGCAGGTGAACAGCCCGACGGCCGAGATCTACGCCGATCCGAGCAACCCGATCGCGTTCTGGGAGGTGACGTACACGGCACCGGCGGACGTGGCGGCACCCTTCGATCTCTCGCTGACGACGATGACCGAGGACTTCTGCGTGTTCCCGGTGAGGAGCAGCAGTCTGTGCCAGAGCCGCCTGGGCGACTTCGCCGAGGGCGAGGCGACGATCCGCGTGGTGCCGGCGCCGGCGGGGGTGGTCGTGCTGGGCGGGCTGCTGATGTGCGCGAGGCGACGCCGCTAATCGCAGCGCATCACCGCCGCGCCGGTCACGTAGGTGTGGTGCGCGGCGGTGGACTTGTGCCACTCGAAGTAAGGGCCGATGTCGTCGGTATTCCAGTCGATCGCGCCGGCCGGGCGGGTCTTCGAGAACGATGGGTGGCTCCAAAGATCGCGCTCGAACTCGGCCATCGTCAGCGCGCGGCCGTTCCACTCGGGGAAGGCCATCCCAAGCTCGGGCTCGCAGATGTCGAAGCTCATCGCCAGCACCCCGCCCGGCACGAGCACCCGCGCGATCTCGTCCATGGCCTTGCGCTTGTCGGGCTGGTGCTCGATGACGCTGAGGCTGGTGAGCAGGTGCGCGTGGCCGTCGGGCGCGGGAATCGTCTCGTCGTCGGTGAACGCCCAGTCGACCCGCACGTTGAGCGTGTCGCGGAGCGCGGCCCACTGTTTTTCCATGCCGCGCGTGGTCTCGACGAGCGTGACGCGTGCCCCGAGCGTCGCCAGCCACCACGGCATGGGGCTCAGCTCGCTGCCCATGTCGATGATGCGCAGGCCGGCCAGCGGCAGCGACTCGATGGCGTGCAGCCAGAGCCAGGGGTACTCCCAGATCTTGCTCCACGAGTCGAACTCGCGCAGGCCGTGGAGCTTCGCGAACGCGTTCAGTTGCGCCATGAACGCCGTGAAGGGCGGGCTCCGCAGCTCGTCGAGCCTGGCCAGGATCGCGAGGGGCGCGGGGGCGGGCGTGCGCAGGCCGGTCGGGTCGCCGGTGGACGTGGTGATGGGTTGTGGCTTGGGCTCGTGCGTGTCGGCGGGCGCGATCGTCAGCGTGCCCTGCACGTCCCAACGCTCGGCGTGTGTGCGCAGGGCCTCGGCGTGCTCGTCGTGCGCGGGGATGATGGTGGCCGGCACGCCGGCGTACGCCAGCGCGAGCGCGGCGGGGGCCATGCGGGTTGGCAGGGGTGGGAGTTCGGCGTGATCGGCCGCCGGCCCGAGGGCTGCGCGCTCGACCAGGAACTCGCCCAGCCGGGCGAGGCGCTCGGGCGGGCTCGCTTCGCGCGTGGGAAGCAACTCGGCCGCCTGCTCGCCAAGGAGCTGGGCGGTCATGGCGTGGGCCGGCAGGCAGGGGCGGGCATCGACCGGCCCGGGCCGCCCCGGCGGGCTCCAGAGTGAGGCCATCGCCGCCAGGCCATCTCGGATCGGCTCGTCGAAGTGCTCAAGACCAGCCCCGATGCGGCCGGTGACGACCCGGCCGTGCTGGGCGACGTCGGTGCTGCCCCATTCCCACTTCGGCAGGTCGTGGCTCTTGGTGTCGTAGGCCAGCATCGCGTCGTCGTAGGGCTCGTCGAGGAAGGCGCAGAGCCGGCGCATCTCGGCCTTTGGCGCGCAGACGAGGCTCTCGTAGGTCAGGTGGTGGGCGGCCTTGCCGTCCAGGAATGCCTCGATCCGGCGGTTCCAGTTGACCCAACGCAGCGTCGCGGCCAGCGGCGTGGCGGCGGTGGTCTGCCTCGCCGTCATGCGCAGCGACTTCTCATAGACCGGCGCGATGCCCTTGCGGTGGTCCGCGACGGTCGTCGTGCTGTGCGCCACGTCGAGCGCATCG
Source organism: Phycisphaerae bacterium (assembly GCA_030426395.1). GTDB lineage: Bacteria > Planctomycetota > Phycisphaerae > Phycisphaerales > UBA1924 > JAHCJI01. The sequence continues at coordinate 33,528 of JAUHYE010000011.1, read as the reverse complement.
CGCGTGATCCACACCCACCTCGCGTCGGGCAGCAGCGTGTGCAGCGCCTCGAGGTGCAGCGCGTTGTTGGGGGTCTTCTCGGCCCAGCGCGTCTTGCCGCGAGCGTGCGCGTAGGCCAACATGACCTCGTCAAGGAACTTCCGCGCCGCCCGGTGCAGCGTGTCCGCCGGTTGCTTATAGCTCTTGCAATACCCGTGCTCGGCGTCGCGCATCGCGCGGACCAGGCCCAGCAGCGTGGCCGGCTGGTGCTCGGCCAGCCAGGGCGTCTCCGGGCCGCAGGCGATCGCCGGGTGCGCGTCGAGCATGGTGCGCAGCAGCGTGGTGCCGCTGCGCGGGACGCCGAGGACCACGATCGGCGGCTTGGATTTGGGGGTCTGGGCCTCGGTCATGGGGCGACGGTAGGCCCCGCCAGCAGGCCCCCCGCGGGGTCGTAACCCATCATGCGCAGGGCGTCGCCGGCGATTGGCTCGGCCTCGGGTGGCGGGGGCACGTCGGTCGACGCGGGGTTCTTGCGCTCGATGCGGCCCGCGGCCCATCGCCGCATCGCCTCGCCGCCGTCGGGCAGGCCCAGATGCCCGGCGATGCGCGTGGCCACGCCCGCGGCGTCGGCGAGGAGGTCCTCGTAGCGGACTTGCAGGACGCGGCCCTCGCCGATGGCGGCGACGTGCTCGCGGGCGACCTCGATGCTCATCCGCCACTCGAGCAGGCCACGCGCCACGTCGGTGGTGCACAGCCCGAGCTGGTCGTGGAGCCCCCGCTCACGGGCGAGGTCTTGCAGCAACCTCCACTTGCGATCGCCCTCGCCGTACCACTCGCCGACCTCGATGCGTTTGGCGATCGAGCGGGCGACCTCGACGCCGTGGCGCGCGATGTTGATCATCTTCGCCTCGGGCGCGAGGGCCGCGAGGAAGCGCAAGCGGTAGTTGTTGAGCGCGACCTTCTCGACCAGCAGCGGCTTGCCGCGGCGTTGCAGGCGGGCGATGTCCCAGAACTGGTCCTGCCCCTCCTCGGTGAGGTCGGCCTCGGTGAGCTCGATGCGGTTGTCGAGCCCGCGCGTGCCGTGCCGCAGACCCCACGCGTCGCACTGGGGGAAAGGCTCGACCCAGATCGGGAAGTAGTCGTTGAGGTACCGCACGCTCGGGCTCGCGCCGATCATCTGGCCGAGGATGCTGGTGCCCGATCGCCCGCAGCCGGTGAGGAACGCGATGGGCTCGGTGGAATGGGTCACGGCGAGGCCTCGAGTCTGGTCGGCGATTCGCGTCCCGCGGGCTCGCACGTCACCGACATGGGCAGGCGGGCCGTCCCGAAAAACGGCAGCGGCTCGTGGGCCGGGTGGTTGACGCGGATGGGACCCAGCCCGTTGATGTGGTCGTGGAACAGGGCCCCGTTGGGATCCCCCGTGGCGTCGGGCTCGCTGGCGGAGAGGCCAAGCGTGTACTCGCCGGGCTTGAGCTGCAGTTCGAGATTGAACGAGACCACGACCCGATCGCCCGGAACGAGCGATGGCATCTCGGTCTGCTGCTGGAGCGTGCCCTGCCCGAACACCTGCGTGCCGAAGCGGTCGATGAGGCGGAGCCCGACTCGCGGCCGCTCCACAGGCTGGGCGGCCTCGACGAGCACGCGGACGTGCAGCGTCTGGCCGATCCCCAGCACGGTCGCCCGCCTCTCCTGGTCGTCGCAGATCTGGCACGCGAGGATGCGGAGGCCGCCCTCACCGTGCCGGCGTTCGTGGTGCTCGCTCTCACCGATCGTGTCGGCCTCGATCACCCTCTGTGCCAGCCGGGCGCCACGCTGCGTGGCGACCTGTTGGGCGTGCTCGGGCGTCTCTTCGGTTCGTTCCCATTTGTCGGGCGTCGTTTTCGCGCCCCCTTGACGCAAGGACGCGTGGTAGCGGGCGATCGTGTCGACGGGCTCGCCCTGGAACGCCACCTCGCCTTGTTCGAGCAGGATCGCGCGATCACACAAGTTGGTGATCGCGGCGTCGTGGCTGGCAAGCAGGAGGGTCGTGCCGTTGTCGAGCAGCTCTCGGATGCGGCGTGTGCACTTCTGCACGAAGAAGATGTCGCCCACGCTCAGTGCCTCGTCGACAATCAGCACCTCGGGCTCGAAGGCCGCGAAGATGCTGAAGGTAACGCGCACCGTCATGCCGCTGCTGTAGCTGCGGACGGGGCGATCGAAGAAGGCGCCCACGTCGGCAAAGGACTCGATCTCGGCCATCTTGGACTTGGCGAAGTCGGGCGGGAAGTTCAGCAGCCGGGCCATGTTGTGCACGTTCTGGCGGCCTGTGAGGTCCCGGTTGAGTCCGGCTCCGAGCTCGATGAGGCTCAGCACCCGGCCGCTCAGCGACGCCGAGCCCTCGGTGGGGATGCTCACGCCCGTGACCATCTTCAGCAGCGTGCTCTTGCCGCTGCCGTTGCGGCCCACGACACCCAGGCACTCGCCCTTCCGCAGGCCGAAGGTCACGCCACGGACCGCCCAGAAATCGCGGTGGAGCTTCAGACGGTTGAACGCCGACCACTCGGCGATGCGGTGCCACGGGTTGTCGTACAGCTTGAAACGCTTGCCGACGCCCTCGCAACGAACCGCCCAGTCGTCTTCGCGGGCAGTGTTCTGGATGTCGGCAGGCGGGGTCTTTGGCACGTGATGATTGTAGTGGCTAGCCGAGCAGGCGACGGCGGACGCGGGCGATCCTGCTGGCGAGTTTGTATGCCCGGCTGGACCGTATCTCGGCCAGTGCGGCTCGGGCTGTATCGCGTTCGACCAATGCGGCCTCGGCAGCTCGTCTGGCGTCGTCGGCGTCGCGTTGGGTGTGGTTGCAAGCCCGCTCGGCATCGCTCAGCCGCTGCGGCATCGGCGTGCCTGGCCGTGCATGAGCCGCGGGGTCGTCCGATCCAGCGACCACCTCGGGGAGCACCGCGACCTTGGCCCCACGCTCTACCAGAGCCCCCAACACACTCGCGGCGTCGGCGTCCACCCCGTCCGCTTCGAGCCGCCGCCACCACTCGGCATCGAGAGCGATAGGGCCGGGGTGCTCGACGAGGAGTTCGGGATGGTCAGCCAAGGGCGTCGAGAAGGGGATGACCTCGCGGCCATCGGGCCCGTTGCGTGCGAACCATGGGACCACAGCGTCGATGGCGGCATTGGCTCTCAGGGCATCGGTGAATGCGTCACGGACGCCATCGGCGATGCGCGCGAATGCCAGAACGGCGACCTCGCGATCGGTGGTCGGGGAAGGCACGCCCGCAGTCACAGATGACGCGTGTTCCAGCCGTTGAGGCACCACGGCCTCATCGCCACAGATCGACGCGATGCGCTCCCTCGCGGCTCGGCCCATCGCTTCACGCTGCTCCCGAGACATCGCCACCGCCCGCTCGATGGCGCGAGCGAGGTCGCTGGCATCTTCAGGCGTAAACAGCAGCCCGCTCACGCCGTCCTCGACCATCTCGGCCATCCCCCCGGCCCGGGCCGCGATGGTGATCTGGCCTGCCGCCATCGCCTCCATGCAGGTGTTCGGGAAGTTGTCGTTTGGGCTCGGGATGACACCGAAGGCGCACTCGCGTCGTTGCTGAGAAAGATCTTGCGGTTCCAATTCACCCAACAGGTCGATGCGATCGTGGGCAGTCAGATGTCGTTTGATCGCGGCTTCGCCGAAGTGCTCGTTTGTGACCCAGTCGAACGTGTCACGGCCTGCGACTCGGAGCCGTGGGGTACGATCGCCGAGCATTCCCAATGCTTCGGCAAGCGTGTCGAAGCCCTTGCGTCGTTCCATGCGGCCAACAAAGAGGGCGATCGGCTTGGCAGGCGTTGGCGCATCCACGTCGATCTTCTCGCCCAGCGGGTAGGGCGTAACGCGAATCTTGCCATCGATCGGGGGCTCCCAACGCTTTGTCCACTCGGCCAGCGCCCTGCTTGGGCACGCCACACCATCGGCCCACCGCAGCACGTCGCGCTCCATCGATCGCAGTTCGGCCATCGCCCGTCCGGGCTGGGGGCCGCCCTGCAATTCCTCGATCCAGGCCGTGGGCGAGTGCAGGTGCACCAGCACGGGCGGGCCATCCCGACCCATCCCGGCCAGCGGCCCGCGGCCAAGCCGCCGCTCGTTGAGGATGAACCACAGCAGGGCCCCGGTATCTGGCGCCTCGATGGCTCGTGGCTTGAAGGTTTCGAGCAGCCAGGGCAGGTGCTCGCGGAGTTGCATCGCCAGCACGCTCTCGCGGTGGAAGGCCCAGAACGCAGCGTGGCACGCCGGGCCCGATGGGGACGCGAGGATGCTCGGCCTTGGGCCCGCCCAGTCGGGCTCGAGTTCAACATAAGCCAGGAACGGAAGGCGGACGACCCGCACGCCGCCATCCTCCTCGACCGTCGGATGGTCGACGTCGCCCACCGTTACCACCACGGGTTCGCGGCCCTGCCTCGCCAGGGCCCGGGCCATCCGCACGGTGTACGTGCCGATGCCGCCGCCGACGAAGGGTGGGTATTCGCGAGAGATGAGCAGCAAGGCGGGCTCCCCGGCCGATGGGCCGTGAGGGCGACAGTAGCCGACGGCGACGTGAAAGACCCTACCATCGCCCGTGAGCACCACCTCCACTCCCACCCGCACCCCCACCAGACCCAAGGCCGGCCGTCTCGCGTTCTTCGGCAGCGTGCTGCTGGCCATCGTGGCCGCGACGATCGTCACGGTGCTGGCCCTGGCCCTGCCGGTGAGCGAGAGCGGCCCGCTCTTCGAGGAAACCGGCCCCTTCGAACAAGCCTCCCCCTGGCTCTGGCTGGCCTTCGCCCTGTGGATCCCGCTGGTCTTCCGTAAACCAACCCTGGAAGTCGCCGCCGGCGTGATCGTCGCCATCGCCGCCGCCGCCCGCGAGTGGGATTGGCACGTGGCCTTCACCGACTACAGCGTGCTCAAGCCGCCGTTCTATTACCGCGAGGGCACGATGCCAGAGCGGATCATCGCCGGCGGCATCATGCTCGTCGTCCTCGCGGCGGTGGTTGTCCTCGTCGCACGCCTCATCCACCTGCGCCCGTGGAAGCGGCCGTGGCCGTGGTGGGTCTTCGCCCTGGGCTTCGCGTTCTTCATGCTGGTGTTTACGAAGGTCGTCGACCGGGCCCCGGCCATCCTGCGCGACGACCTGGGATGGATCAACCTCGACGAGCACGCCCGCGTGCGCATGGTCTTCTACGCCATCGAGGAGGGCCTGGAGATGCTGCTGCCCGCCTTCTTCAGCGCGCACGCGTTGGCCCTGGCCCGCTGGCACGCCAGCCGCAAGCACCTCCACGGCTCGACGAAGAAGTAGCCATCACGCATGAACGGCGAACGGACCGCACGCGGCTGGGCGTTCTGGTGGCTCTGGGCCGCGGGCGTCTACAACATCGCCTGGGGCGGCATCGTCGTGCTGTTCCCGGCGTTGCTCTTCGATCTGGTGGGCATGGAGCAGCCGCGCTACCCGCAGCTCTGGCAGTGCGTCGGCATGATCGTGGGCGTCTACGGCGTGGGCTACATCATCGCGGCCCGCGACCACCGGCGCCACTGGCCCATCGTGCTGGTTGGCCTGCTGGGCAAGGTCTTCGGGCCTCTCGGTTTTGCCCAGGCGGTTCTCGCCGGTGATCTCCCGCCGGCCTTCGGCGTGACCATCCTGACCAATGACCTTGTCTGGTGGATCCCCTTCGCCCTCATGCTGCGCGACGCCCTGCGCGACCACCGGGAGCGGCTATGACCGGGGGGCCGTGCTGCACGCCGTTCTTGAGGTCTCAATCTTCGGGCCGGCGGTCTCAAGTTCCAGGCCGGAGACCCAAGGTTCCAGGCCTGGAACTTAAGATCACCGGCCTGGAACCTGAGGTCTCCCATGGGAGATCTCGTCCCGCCGCGGGGTGTTCGCGGGCGGCATGGCCGCTGCCGGGTTCCCTGGGCGTTCTTCTGCGGGTTTCCGGTCCTCGCCCCAATACTCGTCGCGATCCTCGGCGTCCCGCGTGCCGTCGCGCCGCCTCAGCCCTTCATGAGCGCCTCGACCCCCTTGCGGTCCACCGGCAGCTTCGAGCTCAGGTTCTTCGGCCCGTCGGCCGTGACGTGGATGTCGTCCTCGATGCGGATGCCGATGTTCTCCTCGGGCAGGTACAGCCCCGGCTCGATCGTCACGATGGCGTCCTTCGCGAGGGGGGTCTTGGGATCGACGTCGTGTACCGAGATGCCAAGGTGGTGGCCGATGCCGTGGTAGAAGGCGTGCCCGTAGCCGGCCTTGTCGATGATCTCGCGGGCGGCGGCGTCGACGTCGTGCATCCAGGTGCCCGGCGTGCAGGCCTTGATGCTGGCCTTCATGGCCTTCAAGACGAGCTCGTAGGCGTCGGCCTGCGTGCTGTTGAAGGTTCCGTTGACCGGGAACGTGCGCGTGATGTCGGCGCAGTAGCCGCCCATCTTGGTGCCGCTGTCCAGCACGAGCATGTCGCCGTCTTCCATCACGCGGTTGTTCGCGCCGTAGTGCAGCACCGTCGCGTTGACGCCCGAGCCGGCGATGGGGTTGAAGGCGTTGCCCTCGCCGCCGTGCTCGGCGAAGGTCCTTGTCAGTGTCCGGATGACGGCGCCCTCGTTCGCGCCCGGCTTGATCTCGCGCGCCGCCGCGCGCACACCCGCCATCGTCGCGTCGACCGCGCCCTGGATCAGCGTGCGCTCGGCGGGGCTCTTGGCGGCGATGAGCTGGTAGAACGGCTGCCACGCCGAGTCGATCGACACCCCCGGCACGCGCTCGGCGGCCAGGCGGTAGGTGGCCAGGTCCTGGTTCACGCCCGCCGGCGCTGGGCGGGGCTCGTGCAATGTCGCGAGCTTGCCCGTCCGGCTGGCGGCCTCGGTGACCAGCCAGTTCAGGCGGCTGGTGCGGAAGACCGTGCCCACGCCCAGCCGATCGCGGAGCTGCGGGCTCAGCCCCTCGCGGATGCCGTGCCAGGCCTCGTCCTCGGGGTCGCGCGTGCGGAACATCAGAACCTCGCGCCGCCGCGGGTTGGGGTGGCTGGGGTCCAGCAAGAGGACGGCCCCCGGCTCGTCGGCGATGCCGGTGAGGTAATAAAACTCGACGCTGGGCTCCCAATCACCCCGCAGCGAGGCGCTGTGCTCGCCGGCGAAGACAAGGCCCACGCGATCCTTCAAGAGCTTGCCGACCTTCTGGCGGCGTTTGCTGATCTCGTCGGCGGCGATGGGGGTGTACGAAGAACCGGGAGCGGTGGGTGCTTTCTTGGCCATGGCCCATGATTGGCGCGCCGGAGGGTTGGCGCGTCAGGCTCGCGACACGAGCACGCTCGATCCGGCGTGCTCGAAGCGCAGGCCGGCGACCTCACGCGCGCCCTGGCCATCGAGCATCCAGCCGAGCAAGCTCCTGGTAGTCGTGGCCGAAAGCTGGTCGTGGCCCTTATCCCCGAAGTGGCCCAGAACCCGCCTCAACAGCCCCTCGCGGACTGCGGGCAATTGGTCCTTGAGCGTGGTCGCATCGAGTCGCAAGCCGTTTCCATCGACGGTCGCGAATGTTGGCCACGCCGCATCCACCATCGCATCCATGACGCGAACCGCCTGGCCAACAGCCTCGGCCGCGCGAGAAGCCCGGGCTGCCGCGCCGGGGCGCAGCTCTTCGAGCACGGGCAGCACCCGAGCCCGGATCGCCGCGCGCAGGGGGGCGTCGTCACCGCCCGGATCGTCGTTGGTCGCGTCGTGCGCCCAATACCAATCGGCCGCGTCGCAGATACCCTCGGCTTCATTCCTCGTGACGTGCTGCATCGGGCGCACGAGCGTGGTGTTCTCGTCGAGCGTGCGCCTAGGCGCCGGCCCCCTCAAGCCGCGCGGCCCCGCGCCTCGGATCAGGTTCGCCAGCATCGTCTCCAGCACGTCGTCGGCATGGTGGGCCACGGCAACATACTGGCACTCGCCGTTGGCCGCCAGCTCCGACAACGCCGCGTAGCGCAGCCGGCGGGCGTTCCCTTCCGCGTTCCCCGGCCCGACCTCGACGTGCTGCACGAGCACCGGAAGGTCGAGCGCCCGCCCCAGCTTCTCGACAAGCTGCCGGTCAGCCTCGGCCACCTCTCTTGGCCGCATGTCGTGCACGACGTGGCCGATGCACTTCACGCCCGGCCGCCCCGCCAACGCAATCGCCAACGCACAAGAGTCGGCCCCGCCGGACACCGCCAGCAGCGTCGGGCGATCGGCGTCGCGCACCTCCGAACCGCCGGTCAGGGATCGCCACGATCGAACGATGCGTCGCTTGGCCGAGGCGGCGGATTCGGTGGCTCTGCTGGACACAGGACCATCGTACCGAACGCTCACGGGCCCGCCCGAACGACACTACCCTTGGCGATGGACCTGCTTGTCCTCATCCTGGCCCAGACGGATGCCCAGACAGATGCCCAGACCGGCACCGGGGGTTCGGGCGGCTTCCAGAACATGGCCTCGTGGTTCGCTCTTGGCGCGGGCGTGGTCATCCTGACTTGGACGCTGATGCGCCTGCAATGGAAGCGCCAGCGTCGCTCGCCCGAGGACGACGCCGTTGCCGAGATGCGCGAGACGCTCGACGACCGCCAGGCCGACATGGAGCGGGCCGCCGAGGTCGGTGCGATCGTCCGGGACCTGGCCGCTCGCCTGGAGACCCGGGCCGCCCGGCTCGAGGCCCTGCTCGACCAGGCCGACGAGCGGATCGAAAACCTGGAGGCCCGACTGGCGGCGGGGGCCGTCTCGAACCATGTCGCCGAGGCCAGGATGCCCGCCGAGCCCCGGCGGGCCGCGCCCGAGCCCGCGAGCGACCCCTGGGCGGAAACCGACGAAGGGCCAGCCAAGCCCAATGCCAGCGACGACCCGCTCCATCAGGAGGTCTACGAGCTGGCCGATGGCGGCCAGAGCCCCCTGGACATCGCCCGCCGGCTCGACCAGCAGGTGGGGACCATCGAGCTGATCCTGGCCCTGCGGCAGTAAGTTCCGTATCCGATAAGCATGCAAATTGTCTTTGGATCTGGCGCGCTTTCGGGTATGCTGGGTATCGAGGACGAGAGGCATCCCAGTCGGAGACAAGACATGATCCGAACAATCGCGATCGCATCGCTCGTCCTGAGCGCTGGAGCCGCGTGCGCCCAGACCGTCAACCTCATCATCGACGTCGAGGAGCCCCTGATACTCCCCGGAGAGAGCACCCGGGTCACATTGAGGGCCGAGTTCTCCACCGGCGACTACGCCCTGGCGGGCATCGCGACCGACCTGGTGGTCACCGACATCGTCGGGGACACCGAGGGGCGGTGGAGCGACTGGGAGCTCGTGTCACCAATGGATGGCCCGGGCACCACGGCGGGCGGGCCCACCGGCGAATACGACATGACGGGCATCCTGGCCGGCCAGCTCAACTTCCCCCCAGCGCGCATCTACGCCGACCCCTCCAGCCCCATCGCGTTCTGGCAGGCCACGTTCACCGCCGGGGTGGCGAACGGGATCATCGACTTCGCGACGCGGACCAGCCGGCTGGACATGTACCCAACCCGCGGCTCTTCGCTCAGCGAGTCTCGGCTGGACGTGGTGGTCGAGGGCTCGGGCTTCATCGCGATCGCCGTCCCCGCGCCCTCCAGCGCGGCCGTCTTGCTGGGCCTTGGTCTTCTCGCTCGCAGGCATCGCTAACCGAACACGTTCAGGAGGAGTGCATCATGCGGAATCCGATCACCATCGCCGCCCTTGCCGCCATGACCATGGCCGCCGGCATGGCCTCGGCCCAGACCGTCAACGTGAACATCCTGGTCGACGAGCCCGTGCTCGCGCCGGGTGACAGCACCACCGTGACCCTCGAGATCGCCTTCACCACGGCCGACTACGCCGTGGCGGGTATCGCCACCAGCCTTCTCGCCGATTCGACCAACGACGTCTCGGGCGCCTGGAGCGACTGGCAGCTCGTGGCGCCAATGAACGGCCCGGGCACCACCGCCGGCGCTCCCGACGGCATGGGCAGCGTGACGGGCATCCTCGCCGGCCAGCTCAACTTCCCGCCGGCGATGATCTACAGCGCCCCGCAGAATCCCATCGCGTTCTGGCAGGCGACCTTCACGGCGCCCAGCGACACCGGCGGGTTCTTCGTCGATCTCTCGACGGACACCAGCCGCCTTGACATGTACCCCAGCCGCATGTCGTCGCTCAGCGAGTCGCGTCTGGACATGGTCGTCGAGGGCAGCGAGCGGCTGTTCCTGGTGCCCGCGCCCGCCAGCGGGGCGTTGCTGCTGCTGGGCCTGGGCGCCGCCGCGCGCCGGCGCCGATAGGAAGAGAGCCAACCCATGATGCGCGCCATCGTCCCACCCGTGGTTGCCGTGCTCGCCGGCACGGCGGGCGCCCAGGTCGTGGGCGTCACCATCGAGGTCGACCGGCCCGTGCTCGCCCCCGGCGAGAGCACGACCGTCCGGCTCTATGCCAACTTCGACGACGCCGATTACGCCGTCGCGGGCATCGCCATGAGCCTGCTGGTCGACGGCGTCACCGGGCGGGCCCGCGAGTCGTGGTCGGGCGCGGGGCTGCTCCCGCCGTTCGCCGGCCCCTCGCCCAGCGGCCCGGTGTTCACCGAGCGCGGCTGGGAGGGCATCATCGCCGGCCAGCTCAACTTCCCCCCCGCGATGATCTACGCCGACCCGAGCAACCCCATCGCCTTCTGGGAAGTGCAGTACAACGCCGACCCCGCCGCGGGCGGCGGCTACCGCGTCGATCTCCTCACCGAGGTGACCAAGTTCGACGTCTACATTGCTCGCGAGTCGTCCACGAGCGAGTCCCGTCTCGACGTGCTCGTCGAGGGCGAGGCCTCCATCTTCGTCGTGCCCGCGCCGGCGAGCGGCATCGCGTTCGTGTTCGCGTTTGGCGCCGCGGCCGTGCGGCGCCGGTAACAAGGAAGAGAGAGGTCCACCATGATCCGAGTCCTCGCAGCATCCGCCCTCGCGTGCGTCGCCCCGGCCACGGGCGCCCAGGTCGTGGGCGTCACCTTCGACGTCGACGAGCCCATCCTCGCGCCGGGCGACTCCACGACCGTGCGGCTGCTGGCCAGCTTCCCCGACGGCGATTACGCGTTCGCCTCTGCCGTGCTCGACATGCTCGTCGACGGCGCCGATCCGTTCGCCTCGATCTCGAACTTTTCGCTCCTGCCCCCGATGGCCTCGGGCCCCACTTCGGGCGTTCGCACCGAGCGCGGCATCGAGGGCATCATCGCCGCCCAGCTCAACTTCCCGCCCGCGGGCATCTACGCCGACCCGACCAACCCCATCCCCTTCTTCCAATTCACCTTCTACGCCCACCCCGACGCCGGCGGCGGCTACCGCGTCGACCTCTCGACGCTCACCAGCAGGTTCGACGTCTATCCCGATCGTGACATGTCGGCCGCCGAGTCGCGTCTCGATCTGCTGGTCGAGGGCGAGGCCTCCATCCTCGTCGTGCCCGCGCCGGGCGTTTGCCTCGTGCTCACGTCCGGCCTGCTGCTCGCGCGTCGCCGCCGCTGAACACCCACCGGGAGCCTTGCCATGCGCACCGCCATCGCCGCCGCGTTCCTGGTCGCCCCGCTCGCGTCGGCGCAGGTCGTCGGCCTGTCGATCCACGCCGACCGGCCCGTGCTGATGCCCGGCGAGAGCGCGCTCGTCACCGTCACCGCCACGTTCCCCGAGGCGTACTACGCCCTGGCCGGGGCCCGCTTCGACTTCCGCTTCGACGACGGCGACCTGGACCCCCGCGCGGCGTGGAACGACTATCGCGCCCTTCCACCCTTCGATGGGCCGCAGACACCGCCGGAGCTGACCGAGGTCGGGATCTTTGGCAATGTCCTCGGCCAGTTGAACTTTCCGCCAGCGATGATCTACGCCGACCCGACCAACCCAGTAGACGTGTGGGAGGTGACCTTCACCGCCCCGCTGGGTGCCGGCGGCGGCTACCGCGTGGACATGCTCACCGACACGCACCTCTATGACGTGTATATCGAGCGTGAGTCCTCCACAAGCATCCGCATCACCGACCTGGTCACCGAGGGCGAGGCGTCGATCTTCGTCGTCCCCGCCCCCGCCAGCGCCGCCGTGCTGGCCCTGGGCCTCTCGGCCACGCGCCGCCGCCGAGAACGCCCGGCCCGGCCACAGTTCACGGCAGCCCGGGCCTCGGTCAAGGCAGCGCGAGCCTCGGTCAAGGCAACCCGAGCTTCGGTCAAGGCAGCGCGAACTCCGGTCAAGGCAGCGCGAAGTTCCGTCAAGGCAGCGCGAACTTCGGTCAAGGCAACCCGAACTTCGGTCAAGGCAGCGCGAACTTCCGTCAAGGCAGCGCGAACTCCGGTCAAGGCAACCCGAACTTCGGTCAAGGCAGCGCGAAGGACCGTCATCGCCGTTCTCGGGCCCGGCACCGGCCCTGGGAGCCCGTGCGGGCCGATCCGGCGGATGTGCGGACCCACGGAACCGGCTGAGGGCCGCGGCCCGTATCGGAACATGAGAACTCCGCCCGCCCGGCACTCGCCGGTTGGCCGCACTCTGGGGAAAACCATGATCCGAACGACCCTCGCCGCCCTCGCGTCGACCGCCGCGGTGCTCGCCACGACCACCGCGAGCCACGCCCAGATGCCCGGCGAGGTCGTCATCGAGATCGACCAGCCCGTGCTCGCGCCGGGCGAATCGACCACCGTCCGCCTCTGGGCCGGCTTCGACAGCACGCGCGACTACGCCGTGGCCGGCGTCGTGACCAGCCTGCTGGCCGACTCGGGCGGGGTGGACGTCTCGGCCGCGTGGTCGGACGTGTCGCTCGTGCATCCGATGGCCGGCCCGGGCACGACCATCGGGACGCCCGACGCCGGCGGCTACGCGGGCATCATCGCGGGCCAGATCAATTTTCCCGTCTCCGGCGGCACCGCGGACCCGAGCGATCCGATCGCCTTCTGGGAGGCCACCTTCACCGCGCCCACGGACGCCAGCGCCTTCGCGGTCGACCTCTCGACGCGGACCGATCGCTTCGACGTCTACATCGAGCGCGACTCCAGCCGGGCCGAGCCCCGCCTGGACGGCCTGACCGAGGGCGCCGGCCGCATCACGATCGTCCCCGCGCCCGCGAGCGGGCTCGTGCTCGCGCTCGGCCTGGCCGCGATGCGGCGGCGCCGGTAGGGCGTGGCGGCCGTGGGGCGGGAGCGTCCGGTGTCCGAGTCCATGCACGAGACGCGTTACTGGTGCCTCACCGCGCGCGATGTTCCCGTCGTGCTCGTCGTGGTGCGCTATCCCGGCGATCCGCGCTGGACGCACCTGCTGCGCTGGGACTGCGACGCCGGCACGCTCGAGCCCGGCGCGTGGACGAAGATGCGCGTGAAGGCCCACCGCAGCACACTCTCGCGCGACGGCCGCTTCCTGTGTTATCTGGCCGAGGGCCCCGTCGACGGTCCGTTCGACCCCATCTACGGCGGCGCGTGGGCCATCAGCCGCGCGCCCTGGCTGGCGGCGCTGACCAACACGCGCTCCACTGGGTACATCGCCGATGGAGAGAGCCGCGACGCGCTCAGCGAGAAGGAACAGGAGGGCCTCTGGGCCGCCGTTCCCCCGCCCAACCGCGGCGCGTTCCCGTGGGCGCGGATGCTCGGCCCCGGCTGGGACCAGCCCGTCCCCGATCGCTACGAGGCGTTCCAGCCGATCGGCAACTCCGGCTGGCTCGCCCGCGCGACGCACACCTCGCCGGGCGAGTTCATCCAGAGTCCGTTCAATGGCGAGCTGCGCTACGACGTCCTGCGCGAGGACACGGGCAAGCCCCTTGGCGACATCGACCCCGGCTTCGTGGCCGCCGACCTCCGCTGGGCCCAGCCGCTGCCCGGCGGGCGCCTGGCGACGATCGATGCCTCCGGCCGCCTGGAGCTGCGGCTCTTTCCAAGCGATGGGGGACCCCCGGGGGTGATGGTCCGCCACGAGCTGGCCCACCTGGAGCCCCGCCCCGAGAAATCCCCCGGCTGGGCCCGGGCGGGGCTGGCCCCCGGCGAGGTCGAGGGGGCAACGACTACCGGTTTCGGGCCAGACGGGGCCGGGGACTGACCCGCCGCGGCCGAAGTCCGATCCGCCATCGCCGATGTCTGCTCCGACTTGGCCGATGTCCGATCCGCAATCGTCGATGTCTGATCAGACATGGCCGATGTCTGATCCGCAATCGTCGATGTCTGATCAGACATGGCCGATGTCCGATCCGACATCGTCGATGTCTGATCAGACATGGCCGGTGCCTGATCCGCAATCGTCGATGTCTGATCAGACATGGCCGATGTCCGATCCGACATTCGCCAGCGCTGACGCCTTCTCGGGCGTGCCGACCCCGCTGGCGGGCTCGCAGGGCCGTTTCCCCAATCGCAACGCGAACATCGTGGTGCGTGGTCGTCCCCTCATCCAGATCGCCTTGCATCGCCCGGGCGTTTCTGGTATGCTGGACGCAACTCTGGTCCGAGAAGGAGGCCCGCCATGCCCATCCGCCGTCGCACGGCGATCGTTGCCGGTACCGTCGCCCTTGCCGCCAGCCTGGCCCACGCCCAGGGCACCAGCGAGGTGATCATCGAGATCGACCAGCCCGTGCTCGCGCCGGGCGAGTCGACCGCCGTCCGCCTGTGGGCGGGCTACGACAGCGCTCGGGACTTCGCGATGGGGGCGGTCGTCACCAACTTGCTGGCAGATTCGGGCGGGGTCGAGATCGCGGGCGCGTGGTCGGACGTGGACCTCGTGCGCCCGATGGATTTCGTCGGCACGACGCCCGGCACGCCCGAGGCGGGCGGATACGCGGGCATCATCGCCGGGCAGTTCCACTGGTGGCAGGATCCGGGGGCCACCGATCGGAGCGATCCGATCGCTTTCTGGCAGGCCACCTTCACCGCACCGACGGGTGAGGGCGCGTTCACGATCGATCTCTCGACGTTGACCACCCGCTTCGATGTCTACTTCGCCGAGTGGTCGAGCGGCACCGAGAGCCGTTTCGACGGCCTGACCGAGGGCGCCGGCCGCATCGTCGTCGTGCCCGCTCCGGCGAGCGGGCTCGTGCTCTTGTGTTTGCTCACGGCGCGCCGGCGGCGCTAAGCCCGCTCGAAACCAGTTGCGCCCAACACCCCGCCGCGGAGCGGCTCAGCCGCCGGGCAGGTGCTTCTCGATCCAGTCGTCCTGCCGCAGGACGTGCCCGCGGTTGACCCGGTCGCGGTGCTCGGCCTTGCGTTGGCTGCGGCGGACGGCGAGCCTGGCGAGCTTGTCGCCGGTGAGTTCTTCGCGGGCCGTGCGGCGTCGGATGAAGGCGGCCAACTGCGGTGCGTTGTGGACGACGAGCTCGTCCTCGAGGCTGGCGAAGATCTGGGCGCTGCCGGGGTCGCCCTGGCGGCCGGCCCGGCCGATGAACTGGCGGTCGATGCGCTTCGACGCGTGCAGCTCGGTCAGGATCACGTGCAGCCCGCCGGCCTCGCGCGCCGCGTCGTCGAGCAGGATGTCGGTGCCGCGGCCGGCCATGTTGGTGGCCACCGTGATCGCGCCGCCCCCCGCACCCCGGCCCGCCTGGGAGATGAGCTCGGCCTCGGTGGCGTCGAAGTTGGCGTTGAGGACCTGGTGCGCGAGGCCGCGGGCTTCGAGACGCTCGCTGATGCGCTCGCTCACCTCGATCGACCGCGTGCCTACGAGCACGGGCCGCCCCTGGGCGTGCTGGGCGACGACCGAGTCGACGATGGCCGCGAACTTGGCGCTCGATGACCGGAAGATCCGCGTGGGCATCTGCTCGCGGATGAGCGGCATGTTGGTGGGCATCACCACGACGGGGCGGGAGTAGACGGTCTCGATCTCGCCGCGGGCGTCGATGGCCGTGCCGCTCATGCCCGCGAGGAATCGGTAGCTGCGGAAGAACCGCTGGAAGCTGACGCGCGCGAGGGTCTCGCGGTCGGCGGTGACCTCGACGTTTTCCTTTGCTTCCACGGCCTGGTGCAGGCCGTGCTCCCACGAGCGGTCGGCCAGGTAGCGGCCGGTGTACTCGTCGACGATGACCACGCGGCCGTCGACGATCTGGTAGTGGTGGCCGCGCAGGTAGCAGTGGCGGGCGGCCAGGGCCTGCTTGATGAGTTCCTCGGCCCGGCGCGGGGCCTTCCAGATCGCGGCTTCTTCCTCGGCGAACAGATCCTTGAGGCGCTCGCGGCCGCGGCGCTTGAGCTCGGCCCGGCGGCGGACGTGCTCGACGGTGTAATCGGGGCCCTCGTCCAGGCGGTTGGCGATCCTGGCGGCCGTCAGGTAGACCGGGCCCATCTCGTCTTCCTTGCGGGCCTGGGCGATGATGAGGGGCACGACGCCCTCGTCGATGAGCACGGCGTCGGCCTCGTCGACCAGGGCCGCGTGCAGCCCGGGAACCAGCGGGGCGAACTGGGCGGCCTCGGGCCGGTTGCCCATGCGGGCCAGCGCCTGGCGGCCGGACCAGGGCGTCTTGAGCTTGCCGATGCGGAGCTGGTCGCGCAGCCAGTCGGCGGTGATCTGCTTGGGCGTGCCGTAGACGATGTGCCGGGCGTACACGCCCGCGCGATCCTGCGGCGAAAGCTCCTGCGTGATCGCGCCCACGGTCAGGCCGCACCGCGCGTAGATCGGCTTGCGGCTGGTCGCGTCGCGGTCGGCCAGGTAGTCGTTGACCGTCAGCACGTGCAATCGCTTGCGGCGCCAGGCGATGAGCGGGGCGGCGATCGAGCCGGTGAGCGTCTTGCCCTCGCCGGTGGCCATCTCGACGACGCGGCCGTGGTAGAGGCCCAGCGCGCCGGCGACCTGGACGAGGTAGGGCTCCTGCGTGGTCTCGCGTCGGGCGACCTCGCGCATCAACGCCATGGCGTGGCGGAGCTGATCGGGATCAACCCGACCACGCACGAATGCCTCACGGGCCGTGCGCACCGCCTCGTCGAGCTGGGCTTCGGTCAGGTTGGCGACGCTCGATCGCAGGGCGTCGACCCGCTTCGCCTCGGCCAGAAGGTGGTTACGCGTCGTGCGCATGCGATCGACGCGAGCACGGGCCTTGACGGCGAAGGTGTCCAGCCCCGTGTAGTGCACGGGCTTGCGTTGCCGGGCGCGGAGCGCCTGGAACATGACCTCGTAGCGCGTCAGTTCGCTGACGGCCTGGCCGGGTGCGGGGGCGGGGATGGAAGGCGTGCCAGTCATGGATTGGGTTAAATGTCGATGCGTCCCTGTACGAGTTGGCGGAGACGATCAACCCATTGCCCCAGCAACGGCCGTGGCGGCAGGCTGAATCGCACCGCGACCCGCTCACCCGGCATGGGCGGCATCGACGTTGTTGCGGTGTCGAAGTTCGCCTCCATCTCGACGAGGAACCGCGGCCTCGTCGCTTGCGGTGAGCGTCCTTGCTGCCGGTCGGTCTGGACCTGCCCGCCGCCAACATCGGCCAGCGCCGGGTGTGGCAAGGCTCGATCGCCCGCGTCCCGCCGCACGAACTCGATGACTCCGAATGCCTCGCCGGGTTGCGTGTACCGGCGAACCTCGGCCGAGAAATCGTCCTGGAAGCTCATGGTCTGGAGCCAGTCGGCCTGCCGCTGGTCCATCGAAGCGACAACGCGGATGTCGTCGCTGGCGACCACCGTGCACACGGGCTGGCCGTGCTTGATGTACTCGCCCGCGAGCTTCCGCGGATCGTCGGCCACATAGCCGTCGTGGGGGGCCCGCATCGTCAGGCCCGCGACGCGTTCTTCCAGGAACCTCAGGTGATCGAGCAGGACGGCCCGGCGCTCGGTCATCAGGTCGGCGATAGGCACACCCTGGGCCATCGCCGACTTGAACCGAGCCTCGAGTTCGCGGAACTGGCCCGAGGTCTGCTCGAGCTGCGCGAGCAGTTCGGGATTCTCGGCTACCGCGATCGGCTGGCCTTCGGTCACGAACTCGCCAGGCCCGGCCAGAACGTCGACGACGAAGCCATCGGCCCCGGCAAACACGCCGGTGAATTGCTCGCTCTCGATAACCGCGCTCGCACGCCTGTGGTCGGGCAGCGGGATGGCGCCGACGAGAATGCCACCCAGCGCCACTGCGGCCACACTGGTCAGCACGGCGCGTGGCCGCTTGTCGGCCAATTGCGGGCTGGTGGCCAGCCAGTGCGTCCACTTGCCGAGGGGCATCACGAACCACACCGCCGCCGTCCAGATCGCCAGCACGAGCCCCAGGCCGAACATCTGCCCCATCACGAATAGCGTGATGGAAAAGAACAGGAACACCCGGTACACCATCGCCGCCCAGCCATAGGCGATCAGCCAGGGCTTCTCGCCGGGCTGGATGGTGGGTGGCTTGGCGTTCTTGACGCGGTACATGTGCCGCTGGAACTGGTACTTGATGAGGTTCTGGGCCCGCTGCATGAGGTTGGGTGCCTCGAGCAGGTCGCTCAAGATGTAGTACCCGTCGAAGCGCATGAGCGGGTTGGCGTTGAAGAGGATGGTGCTGATGCTGGCCGTCAGCATCGCGCTGTAGGCGAACTGGTTCACGACGCCGCCGGTGTCGAGCGTCGCCAGCCAGACGAAGCCCGCGATGGACGCCGCGGCCAGCTCGAAGATCATGCCCGCCGCGCCCACGGCCATGCGCTGCCACTTGCTGGCAAAGGCCCACGTGCTCGACGCGTCGACGAACGGGGCGGGGAACATCACGAGCATCATGATGCCGAGTTCGGGCACCTGCCCGCCGAAACGTTTGCATACCAGGCCGTGGCCGCTCTCGTGGATGATCTTGCTGATGATAAAGACGACCATGAGCCATGGCCAGTTGGCCGGGGCGATGGCGCCCTGGAAGCGTGTGGAATCGAACAGTGCCCCAGCTTCGCTTGCCAGCGCGAGTAAGGCGCTGAAGAGCAGCACGCACCAGGCGATGAATCCCCAGCGGTTGAGCAGCGGCCGGACGATCGGTTCGACGGCGGTGAAGATCGAATCCGGATTGAAGAGCCGGATCCGGAAGTACATGATGCCCATCGCCTGGCCGATGGCCTTCTTCTTCACGCGCTCGCGGCCTCGACGCAGGAGCTGGTCGGTCTCGGGCGTGTCGTCGGCCTTGAGCAGGTTGGCGTTGTAGAGCTGGCCGATGAGTTCCACGGTCTCGACCTGGGTCGGTGCCGAATCGCCGTGGGTTTCCAGGCACAGGTGCCAGGTCTCCTCGACGGTGCGCTTGCCATCCAGCAGACACACGAACTCGTACGCCATCGGCGTCAGGCGGTAGAACTGGTTGCTGGCCGGGTCGTGCACGACGTGCCAGCGCCGGCCGCGGTAATGCTGGCGCGTGATCTGCGTGTGCGAGCGCAGGCGCGGCTTCATCGCGCGCACTCGGCTCCACATCGGGCTGAAGGTCGGGCGTTCGCTCATGCTCGCGGCCCCCTCAATACCACAGCCACAGGCGGGCGGTGTCGAGCAAACGCCGGCTCAGCACCCAGATGATGCGTTTGTTTCCGGTATCGATATACGCGATGCCCTCCATGCCAGGCCGTAGCCAGCCGGGAGGATCGGTCAGCGTGCCGCGGAGCTCGAAGACGTTGGTTCCCTCGTCGGGCTGGCCCAGCGGCACGAGGCTGGTGGCGTTGAACTCGAACCGCTCGCCCGGGCGGGCCCGGGTGGCAAAACCGCCCATGCTCTCGGGCGAGACGTAGCCGATGTCGTTGTCGGGCACGCGCGCGATGACCTCGAGCTCGTCGAGGTTGGCGATGCGGAATACGGGTTCACCCACGTTGATGGCCGATCCGATCATCCGCCGCGGGTCGCCCGAAACGATCGTGCCGTCGATGGGCGCGACGATCGTGGCACGCTCGATCTGGCTGTGGATGTACCGGAGCCGGGCCTGCTCCTGCTCGAGGCGTCCGAGCGCCTGGTCGGCGGCGTTGAGGTCGCCTTCCTTGCGGGCTTCATCGGCCTCGCGTCGAGCTGCCGTCACTGATGCCTGCGAATCGATTCGGCTTTCACGCAGCTCCGTGGTGTCCAGTTGCATCAGCACGTCACCCTTGGCCACCTGCACGCCGGGCCGGATGCGTTCGGGCACGCTGGCGATGATGCCCGCGAAAGGGGCGGCAATCGCACGCTCGTGCACAGCCGACAACTCCGCTTGGGCGTCGATGCGGTACGGGATCTTCACGAACGTCACGATCAACAACACCAGCAGCGCGGCCAGGGCCGCGACCTTCCACGCCGTGTGGCGCGGGCCGACCAGCCAGGTGCCGCTCTTCAGCACGCTGTGGTAGGCCCGCTGGGGAATTGGCCGATCGTCGCTGCGACGGAGCTCGATCACCGGGCCGACAAGGTCGAGCGTCGCCTGGAGTAATTCGAGCTTGGCCGGTTCGAGTTGGTCTTCTTCGGACAGTTCGATCGTGACGACGCCGACGACACGCTCGCCCGCGCGAACGGGCAGCGACGCGACCTTCAGCCGCGCATCCGATGAAGCCAGTTGCCGGTGCGCGTGCGTGACGGCTGCCGAGAGTGTGGGATCGACCGCGGGAGCCAGGTCGCCCTCGGCACCACTGGGCACTTGCGGGATCGGGTACACCACCGCGTGCGCCTGGTCGTAGCACTCTTCCATCGCGGCCTGCAACAGGCGGACCATGTGCAGACGGCGATCGACGTGCTCGGTGTCGCTGAGGGCCTGGACACGGACGACGCCCGAGTCGCCCAGCCCCCGCACCCAGCCGATCGCGGCGCGATCCGCCGAAGCGGCGCGCGACAGGTCATTGGCCAGTTGCAGGCACGCGCCCTTAAAACCGTCGGCCTCGTTGATCGAGGCGATCAGCCTGCCAGCGAGGTCCAGCGCCGCCGACGCCTGCCACGCGCCCTTGGCTTCTTGCCTCGCGGCGTGCAACTTTGCGTAACCGCACAGCACCTCGACGAGCGCCATCGTCGTTTGCGTGGCTTCGCGCGAGCGTTGCTCGATGGTCAAGCAGATCGCGGCCTTGTGCCCCCCACCCAGCGGCAGGTCGATCGGCCCGGCGATGACCGCGCCGCCCTCGCCGCTCGCACCGTACATGGGCGTGTCCGACGCGCCGAGCGCGAACACCCGGGCGTCGCCCCCCCGAACGGCCTCGGCGGCCGCCGACCGAACCCACGAGCCGTGCTCGATCTGGCTCGGGTCGATGCGCCTCGGCTCGCCGGGCTTGCCCGATTGCGGTTCGCCAGCGGTCACGGCGTAGGCGATCGAGGGTTCCTCGGTTCCCTGCCCTTCGGCGTCGGCGGCCGACACGATGACGACCGAGCCCTGCCGGGCATTGGCCACGCGGGTCAGCACGCCGCACAAGCGGGCCAGGAAGGTCGTCGCGTTGGGCGATTCGGCCGAGAGTTCCTCGACGATCCGCTTCCACGCGGGCGTTCTCAGATTCGAGATATCCGTCACGGTCGCTCCTGTTTGGGGCAACGGGCCAAACGCGTGGCCCACCTGCAGGCCGCAGGCGGGCACGCTCGATTCGTTCTGGTTGGGCCGCCGGGCTGGTTAGCCGGCGTCGGCGGCCAGGGCGGGCTCGCCCTCGTGCTCCCCATCATTGCCGGGCGCCCGCTCGTCATGCTCCGCAAGGATGCGCATAAAGGCCTCGGTCGGCTCGGTGAACCGCACCCACGCGGGCAGGCCCGACAGCAGCCTGTCGGGGTTGGCCATCTCGACCTTTACCCACACCTTGTCCGAGCCGAAGTCGGCCACGGGGCTCACTTCGGTCACGGTGGCCTCGAACAGCTTGGGCTGGCCCGCCACGCTTACAGCAACCCACGCCTTGTCGCCACGCTCGACACCCGTGCCAAGCACGGTGCTAGTGGGGGTCGGCACGCGGACCTGCAACGGGTCGATCGACACCAGACGCAACACGGGTTCGCTGTCCTGCATGGCCTGGCCTGGCGTCACCTCGATGGCCGCCACGGTGCCGTCGAATTGGGCCGTCACGGCGTACCGCTCGAGTTCGGCCTCCTGCCGCTCGAGCACGATGCCTTGCTCGATAAACCGCTCCTTGGCGGTGTCGAGCTCGATCTTGGCGTTCTCGAGCGAGGCCTTGGTTCGCTCGTACTCCACCACATTGCCGCCGCCCTGGTCGCGGGCGGCTTGCTGGTTGTCGAACTCGATCTGGGCCAGTTGCACCCGGTTCTCGGCCGCCCGGATCTCGAAGCGGTTGACAGCCCTTCGCTGTTGGAGGCGATACGCCGCTTGGATGTCGCCGTCGCGGGCCCGGACGAGGATGTCGCCCTTCTTCACATGGTCGCCCACGTCGACCAGCACCTCACGCACTTCGCTGGGCTGGTTAAAGCCCATCAGGGCGTCCTTGCTGGGCTGGGTAAAGTGATAGATGCCACCAAATTCGGCTGCCCACGAGGGCTCGTACTCGTACGAGCGGGTGGTCTGCTCGCCGCTCTGCTGGGCCAGCGCAACGGGCATGGCGCCCGCCAGGAGCGAGAGGGTTAGGGCGATGGTCAGGGGGATTGCCGGGGAGGTCTTCGTGTTGGCTTTGGCCATGGTGCCTCAGTATACGGGCGAGGCGTAGGTCTTTGTTCCCCATTGCAGCGCAAATCGCAACCGGGATGCACTGGATACCGTAAAAACCCTTATCATTCGTTATCAGGGCGATCGCCCATCCCGCGGGGATACAACCGAAGGAGCACTCGCATGCGCCGGACCCCCCCACATCGCCGCGCCATGACCATCATTGAGGTGCTGGTCGTCGTTGGCGTAGTCATCCTGTTGGCACTGCTCGTACTGCCGTTTGCTGCGGGCTTCAGGAGCAGCCAGCATGGCGCCAGACCGTTGAAGGACTCCACCCAGATCCGCGGCATCACCCAGGCTTGCGCCATCTGGGCCCAGAACAACAACGGGCGTTACCCCACGCCAAGCGAGATCGACCTCAACGGCGACACGATTGCCAGGCCAGCCGGGCTCGTCGGCCCCGATCGCCGACTGGACACGACCGGCAACGCGCTCTCCATGCTTATCTGGAACGGCTTCTTCCCAGTCGAACTTTGCGTGAGTCCGGCCGAGGCTGGTAACGTCCAACGCTTTAACAACTTCCAGGCGGCCAGCCCGGCGTCGGCCGTCAATCCAACCCGTGCCCAATGGGATCCCGCCTTCCGCGGCACCCCGCTCGACGAGTGGGGCGGGGGCATCCCAGGCAAGGTCGGCGACCCGAGCCACAATTCCTACGCCCAGGTCGCGTGGTTCGACGACCGAGCGACCATCTGGAGCGACACCTTCAACGCGACCCAGGCCTGTCTGGCCAATCGCGGCCCTGCGTACACGCTGGACAAGGGCAACTGGGAGCCCATCCCGGGAAGCAGCTTCGGCGCAAAGTCGGTCACGATGAAGATCCATGGACCAACCAACGCCTGGAACGGCAACGTCGCCTTCAACGATCAGCACGTCGAATTCATCACGCGGCCCGACCCACAGACGCTGACGTGGACCTTCACCGGTCCGTCTGGCGCGACGCCCCAGATTCTGGCCGATAATCTGTTCCATGCTGAGAACGACAACACCCGAGCGATCATCGACGAGCGGATCGCAATGGTGATGGGCAATGACGCGCGGGGTACCATCGAGGGCGACGGCAGTCCAGGCGGCAGCGGCGCGCTCGACCAGCAGAACAACTACCTGCGGCCCATCTCTCGAGTGCTACCCGGCCAGAGCGGCCAGATCAGCGCGGAGTTCTGGATCGACTGAGGAAGGAACGCAGACATGCATCGCACCCGTGGGTTTACCATCCTCGAACTCGTTGCCATCATTGCGAGCCTCGTCGTGGCCTATGTCACCGCCGTGCCTCAATTGGGGCAGGCCAGAGACCAGGCCCGCGAGTTGAAGGACTCCACCCAGATCCGCGGCATCCTGCAAGCCAGCGCCATCTGGGCCCAGCACAACCACGAGCGGTATCCGACACCCAGCCGCATCGACCGCAACGGTGCGACGATCGCCAGGCCCGACGGGCTGAAGGGGCCCGACCGCAGGCTCGACACCACCGGCAACGTGTTGTCGCTGTTGATCTGGAACGGATTCATCCCGGACGATCTCACCGTGAGCTCCGCCGAGGTGGGCAACGTGCGGGTGATGCCGAACTACCAGACCGTGGATCCCGCGAGCGCGGTGGATCCGATGCAAGCCCTGTGGGACCCTGCCTTCCGCGGCACACCGCTCGACGAGTGGGGAGGCAATGTGCCGGGTAATGCTGGCGATGCGAGCCACAACTCTTTTGCTCAGGTTGCCTACTTCGGTGGGCGTGAACACCTTTGGAGCAACACGTTCTCCGCCACAGAGGCCACGTGGGGCAATCGGGGGCCGGCGTATACTCTCCACCGTGGTGTGTGGCGGCCGCTGCAGGGCAGCCCCTTTGGCGACGGCTCGAACACGATGCGAATCCACGGTGAGCCAGATTCATGGGCGGGCAACATCGGTTTCAACGACCAGCACGTCAGTTTCGTGACTTGGCCCGATCCTGATGCCCTCGTCTGGACCTTCCCCGACATCGAGGGCGACATGGAACGCATGCAATGCGACAACCTGTTCCATTCGGAGACCGACCGTGATCGAAAGACCATCGATGAGAACATTGCGCTTTTCGCCGGCAACGACGGGCGTGGCTCCGTGAAGTGGACGGGCAAGCGCGGCGGCCCTGGCGCCCTCGACCAACGCAACGCCTACCTCCGGCCCATTTCGAAGGTCGTCCCCGGCGAGAACGATCTGATCGAGGCCCAGATCTGGGTCGATTGAGTCAAATCTCGGTCTGGTCGTTGAGGGGGCCCGGACAGCGTCGAACGCCGGCACTGGCGAGAGATCTTCTGGGTCGTGCAGTGCGAGAGCATGCCGGCCGCGAGATCGAGATCATACACAGAGCGGGCAAGCCACCCATGGCCGATGGCTTGGCGGTCTCACTCTCGAGGACCGATGACCTTGCGATGTGTGCCGTGGCGGATACCGGGCCCGTCGGCATCGACGTCGAGCGGCTCAAGCCCTGGGATCACTTACGCGATATCGCACCACTGGTAACCGATGCTTCGCCCAGCGACGCTCGCGATTTGTTGTCGGTCTGGACACGCAAGGAAGCCCTCGCCAAGGCGATGGGCGTCGGGCTTCCCGACGACGTTCGCACGCTGGAGGTGCCAACCGAATCCCCGGAGCCGGGCCGATGGCTTCGCCGCGACGGCTGGCTCTGGATCGGCTGCCCGTGCGAGGACAGCTGCGTGGCGTCGCTCGTGATCGGGCAGGCGGGCCCCGATGAGAGCGGTACGTGCACCGTGGTCGAAGCCCAACTCCACGAGCCGAACGTGCGATCGTGGTCGATCGAAGTGCGAGATTAGCCCAGGTCGATCTCGAACTTGGCGGCGAGTTCGTACGCCCGATCTCCGAGACAATCGCACACATTCACGTGTGCGACCTTGCGCCCCGGTCTGGGCTCTTTGCGATAGTCATGCAGCTTCGAGTCCGGGCAGCTCAGTACAGTTGAGATGTTCGGCAGGTCGCCCACGCAATTGAGCATGATGGTGGGGCACCGCGCCTCGGTCGAGCCCAACGGCATCCCAAGGACGGCCCGCACATGGTTCTCGAACTGGCTCGTCCGCGCGCCGTCGATCGTCCAGTGGCCGCTATTGTGCACGCGCGGGGCGAACTCGTTCGCGACCAGCCGCCCCTGGACCTCGAAGAACTCGATCGTCAGCACGCCCACATGGCCCAGGCTCGACATCAACCGCTTGGCCATGCCCTCGGCTTGGTGTTGCAACACGGTATCAACATTTGTGGCTGGTGCGACCGTGACCCGGAGGATGCCCTGACGGTGCTCGTTCTCGACCAGCGGGTAGTACGCCATCGCCCCGTCCACGCCACGTACGGCGACCAGCGACAACTCGCGATCGAACCGGAGCATGGACTCGAGGATCGCCGGTCGCCCCTCGATGGAATCCCACGCCCGTGACGCATCGGCAGGATCCGCGATGATGGCCTGCCCCTTGCCGTCATAGCCGCCGCGGCGGGTCTTGAGGATCGCAGGCAATCCGATTTCACTGATCGCATCGACGAGTTGGCCCTCGTCATCAACTTGTCGCCAAGGCGCGACCTCGAAGCCGGCCTCGGTCAGGGCTTGCTTTTCGAGGACGCGATCCTGCGACAGCCTCAGGCTCTCAAAGCCGGGGCGAACCGGAACGAGCGCGGCCAACATATCGACCGTATCGGCGGGAATGTTCTCGAACTCATAGGTGATGGCGTCGAGGCCCTTGGCAAACTCTCGTAAGCTGGCCTGATCGTCATACGCGCCGTTGACCAACTCGCACACGTCGCCCGCGCAGGCATTTTTGCCCGGGTCATACGCCCGAACTCGCACACCCAGCGGCGCTGCCGCAAGTGCGAGCATCCGCGCGAGTTGGCCGCCGCCGAGAATCCCGAGATTCACTGGCCGTCCTCGGCCTGAGGTAGAGTCGCGTCGAGCACGGTCTGGGTCTGATTCGCTCGGAATCGATCCAGAGCCTCGTCGACGGCGGGGTCGGAAAGCGCGACGATCTGGGCGGCGAGAAGGCCGGCGTTGCGCGCCCCGGCGACACCGATGGCCAGCGTGCCCACCGGCACGCCCGCCGGCATTTGAGCAATGGACAGCAGCGAATCGATGCCGCTCAGCGCCTTACTCTGCACGGGAACGCCCAACACCGGTAGCCGCGTCTTACTCGCGCACATGCCCGGCAGGTGTGCCGCTCCGCCCGCGCCGGCGATGATGACCTGGAGCCCACGCTCCTTGGCGGTCTCGGCGTACTCGAAGAGCAGATCGGGCGTACGGTGGGCCGAAACGACCTTGCACTCGTGTGGCACGCCCAGGTCGGCGAGCGCGGCGGCGGCGTGGGCCATCGTGTCCCAGTCGCTGGTCGAGCCCATAATGACGCCCACGAGCGGCCGGCCGGGCGGGGAACTTGGGTGCGGGGTGCCTGCGTCTGACATCTATGGAGGGTAGGAAGGCGAGGTGGAGCTAGCCCGCTCTAGCTGGCCTGCGAGCGCGATTGCGTCCGTTGTTTGGATGGCCGGCTGGTGTCCTCGTCGTCCTCGTCGGCCATTACCTCGCGAGAGGTCCGGCCGGCAACCATCGATGGTCGCCGGTCCCCCTCGCCGGGCGAGCCGAGGGGGCAGTGGTGCAGCACATGGGAATCCGAGTCGTAGCAGCCGCGCATCTCGTCGTGGGCGGTGCCATCCCACAGCGGGCTGCCGACAAAGTACGCCGCGCGAGCGATCAGGTGGCTGGCGATAGGCGCCGTGATGAACAGCATGCCAATGACAAGCAGCGACTCGAGCACCACGTCCAGACTCACGAAGTGCGTCGCGACGGCCAGAACCATGCAGCCCACGCCCAATGTGCCCGCCTTGGTAGCCGCCTGCATGCGACAGTACACGTCGGGCATTCGCAGCAAGCCCACGGCAGCCAGCACGCAGAAGAACCCGCCGATCAGCACGAGGCCGACGGTAAGGCCGTAGTTGAGCCAGGTGACGGCATTGGTCATCCACTCACTCATGGTCTGGCCCTCCGCTCGAGGTACAGCGCGAAGGCGGCAGTACCCAGGAACAGGATGAGCCCCATCACGAGGCACACGCTCAGAAGCACGGGCTTGCCGATGAGGATCGAGAAGATCGCGATGACTGCGACAGCAAACATGCCCATGAGATCCAGGGCAACGACGCGATCGGGCAGCGTCGGGCCGATGAGCAACCGGACGAGGCAGCCGACCATTGCGAGCGCAATCATGCCCAGCACGATCAGCACGACGACCTGGATGAACACTGGCGAGTCATTCAGGGCTGGGGTCGGGATTGCCTGAGCAAGGAGCGTGCCGGTCATCGCGTCACCTCCAGCAGCCGCCGCTCGAAGCCATCCTTGATCTCACGCCGCATCTCGTCGGGATCGCTCACGTGCATGAAGTGGATGAACAGGATGGATCGATCGGCCGACACGTCCAGGCTCAGCGTGCCGGGCGTCAGCGTGATGAGGTTCGCCAGGATCGTGAGTTCCGTGTCGGTCAAATCCTCAACCAATGGCACGGCCAGCACCCCCGGCTTGAGCTTCCCAAGCGGGCTGAGCGTGTAGTACGCCATCTTCACGTTCGCGATGACGAGCTCAACAAGCACGTAGAAGCAGAAGGACGCCGTGCGGCCGACCTTGTGGTAGTACGACCCACGCATCTCCCGGGGGATGCACAGGCGCAGCGTCACGAAGGCGATCACAAAGCCGATGAAGAAGTTCGCTGGCGAGAACGGCCCGATGGCCATGGCCCACACCAGCGCGAGAACAAGATTGAGAACGAGCGTGCCTATGGCTGGTCCTCCTCATGGGCGGTCACTGGGACGTGGCCGCCGTCTGAAACGGTAGCCAACTCGTGCAGGGTGCCCTCTACGGCCCGGTCATAGTGCTCGCCAAGCACGGCCCGCTGGTAGGCCTCTGTGTTCAGTAACTGATCACCGGCTCGCTCCGCCACTCGATAGAGCGGATCGACGAACACGCCAAGCCCGATCGTCGCGGCGGCCAGACCGATGATCGGAGCCGCCATCAGGCCAATACGCACTTGATCACCCTTGCCTTCAATGGCCAGCGGTTCGGGCATGCTCTCGGGCGGCTCCTTCCAGAACGCCTCGGCCCAGATCTTGGTCATCGAGTACAGCGTGAGGATGCTCACGCACAGTGATGCCGCCACGAGCGCGAACGCGCCGGCGGCCAGGCCGCTCTTGATGAGCACGAACTTACCCCAGAAGCCCGTCGAGATCGGGATACCCGCCAGCGACAATGCCGAAGCAAGGAACAGCACGCCGGTCCACGGATGGGTCTTAATCAGCCCGCCCAGGTCCTTGAGTTCGCTCGTTCCCGCCAGACGCTGGATGAGCCCGCTGATGAGGAACAGGTTGCCCTTCACGATGCCGTGGTGCAGCAGGAACATGGCCGAGCCGGCGAGCGCAACCGTCGCGGTTTCGCGAGCCACCACGCTATCGGGCTGGGCGTTGGCAAGCGCATACAGCGCGACCGCGAGACCCATGAGCATGTACCCGATCTGGCTCACGCTGTGGAAGGCCAGGATGCGGCGGATCTCGAACTGGCACGCCGCACCGAGCACGCCGGTCACCATGGTCATGCCGCTGATCCACATCAGGATCATCGCGGTGATGTCCATCTGCTGGTCGAACAGCAGGGTAAACGTCCGCATGATCGAGTACACGCCGACCTTGGTGAGCAAGCCCGCAAACAGCGCCGTGATCGCTACAGGTGGCGTGTGATAGCTTGCCGGCAGCCAGAAGAACAGCGGGAACACCGCCGCCTTGATGCCAAACGCAACCAGGAACAGCATCGCCAGTGCCGTAATAGCCCCGGGGTTCTCGGCCCGATCAAGCACAATGGACAGGTGGGCCATGTTCAACGTACCTGTCATGCCATACAGCAGGCCGATGGCCGCAAGAAAGATACCACTGGAAAGCAAATTCAGCGTCACATACTTGATGGCGCCCTCGAGCTGGCCGCGCTCACCACCCAGCGTGAGCAGCACGAAGCTGGCAAGCAGCATGATCTCGAACCACACGTACATGTTGAAGATGTCGCCGGTCAGGAAGGCACCCGAGCAGGCCGCGAGCACGGCGTGGACCAGCGTGTGATAGCCGAAGCTCTCGCGCTTCGTGTCGATCGCGCCAAGGCTGTAGATCGTGAGCGCGACGGCGATGACGCCATTGAGCATCACGAGCATGGCGCTCAGCGTGTCGGCGACGAGAGTAATTCCGAATGGGGCCGCCCAGCCGGCGGCGTCCGATGTCACAATGTCGCCATCGCTTGTGGCGTACAGCAGGGAAATCGAGGCCGCCATCAGGCTGAGCGCGCCAGCCACGCTCGCGAACCGCTGCATCGTGCGGTCCTTCCACAGGCCGATGCAGAGCACCGTCGTGGCAAGGGGGATCAGGATGGGGGCGACGATGGTCAGGTTCATCGGTCGGTCGTCCGCATCGCGTCGAGGTCGTCGGTGCCGACCTCCTGGTACGTCCGCTTCACGAGCACGATCGTGAACGCGAGGATGGCAAAGCTGATGACAACAGCGGTCAGGATCAACGCCGGCGGCAGCGGATCGCTATACATACCGGATAGTTGCTCCTCGCCTTCTGGAATGAGCGAAGGCTTCCCACGCGTAAGCCCGCCCGCCGCAAATATCAATAGGTTCGCCCCGTGGCTGATGAGCGCGAGCCCGATGATGAGCTTCACGAAGCTGCGCCGGAGGATCATGTAGATGCCGGTGGCGTACAGAAAACCGACGGCGATGGCGAGCAGCAATTCCATGAGCGATCCTCCTTTCTCTTACGATTCTTCGGCCAGCGTGAGCAGCATCAACAAGCAAACACCCAGCACGGTGATGTACACACCGATATCGAACAGAAACGGTGTGCCGACCTTCAGCGTGCCGAAGCCCGCTAGATCGAAGCTGGTCCACATGCCATATAGGAAGGGCTTGCCTTCCAACAAACCCGGAACGCCCGAGGCCAGCGCGATGCCCAGGCCAACGGCGATATAGGTTGTCAGCGGCACGCGAAGAATCCGCTGCATCGCCGGCACGCCGAACGCCATGGCGTAGAGCGCGAACGCCGAAGTTGCCAGCAACCCGCCCACAAAACCACCACCCGGTTGGTTGTGTCCGCGCAGCAGCACCACGATGCTGAAGAGGATCAGCAGCGGCAGCATGAAGCGCGTCGCGGTTCGGAGAATGATGGAATTCATGCCACCCCTCCCTGTGCCGGCTTCTCGTGGCGCAGCTTGAGCAGCGTATACACGCCCACCGCGGCAAGGCCCAGCACCGTGATCTCACCCATGGTGTCCAGGGCGCGGAAGTCCACGAGGATGATATTGATCAGGTTGCGTCCGTACGCCGCGTGCTCGCCTGCTTCGGAAGGCAGGGCATGGTGGTTGTAGTACCACGATATGCCGTCATCGGCGGTGATCGCGAAGGACGACACCACGAATGCCGCCATGAGCAGACCAAACGCCGCTCCAACGCTCGCGTCCATGACCTTGCCCAACCTCGTGCTGTACACCGCAAACCGCGGCAGGTGGTATACCACGAGCACGAAGATGATCACCGTCAGCGTTTCGACGGCGAACTGGGTCATCGCAACGTCCGGAGCGCCGAAGAGCACGAAGATGATGGCCGAGCAGTACCCCACGACACCAAGCACGGCGATCGTCGACAAACGCCCTCGCATCTGCGTCGAGGCGACCGCCGCCACGCAGATCATGGCGACCAGCACCGCCTCGAACAGCAATTCTGTCCACGCGATCTCGCCAAATCGGGGCATGGCCTGCGACACCGATTCGGTCAATCCGCCCTGCCACAGCAGCAATCCGCCCGCGAGCAGGAGTGCGGTCATCACCGTGATCTGCACATACACACGCAGGTAGCCGCTCTGGAGAACCTTGGTCTGTACGGTCGCGAGCGATACCGGGCCAACCGTGCCGCCAAACAGCAGGTGGTAGATACGCTCGCAGCCGATGGCAGTCGTGAGGCGATCGAGCGGCGCCGTGATGGTCCGCCACGGCCGGCGAAGCACGAAAATGGCGACCGAAGCGACCAGCGCCACGCCACTGAGCAGAAGCGCCATGCTCGGGTGCGTCGCGAGATAGATCGAGCTGAGCTTGACCAGCTCGACCTCGTGCCCGCCGGCGATCGAGGCCGTCGTGCCGTTGATGAGCTTGTTCGCAAACAGGGCCGGGAAGAGGCCGCCGACAAACGTCAAGCCGGTCAGCACGACTGGCCCCAGCAGCATGGGCGGCGGAGCCTCATGGGGATGCTTGGGATATTCGCCCTCGGCCGTGCGGGCCATGAAGAACGGCCGCACGCCCGCTTGCAAACCCGCCACGCCCATGAACGCGCCGGCGATGGTCGAGATTGTCGGCCACAGCCACGCGATGTCGTGCGGCCCGCCATGAGCGTGCAGACTGCCCTTGAGCATCAATTCCTTGGCCACGAAGCCAAGTAGAGGCACCAGCCCGGCCATCGAAAGCCCAGAGATGATCGCGACGACGGCGGTTATTGGCATCTTGCCGAACAGACCACCCATCTGCTCGGTGTCCTTGACGCCCGCCTCGTGATCGACGATGCCGGCGACGAGGAACAACGCCCCCTTGAAGAGCGCGTGCGCCAGGATGTATGCCGCGGCGGCCTGCGGCGCGCCGAGGCCGATGAGCATGATCATGATGCCCAACGAACTCACGGTGGTGTACGCCAGGACCTTCTTGAAGTACGTCTGCCGGGTCGCGAGGTACGCACCCAGCAGCATGGTCGCCCCGCCGAAGCACGAGAGCGCCCACTGCCAGACGTGGTCTTCCATGAACGCGGGATTGAGTCGTGCCACGAGGTACACGCCCGCCTTCACCATCGTCGAGGAGTGCAAATAGGCGCTCACCGGCGAGGGGGCCTCCATCGCGTTGGGCAGCCAGAAGTGGAACGGGAACTGGGCGCTCTTGGTGAATGCGCCGCCCAAGATCAGGATCATCGCCGCCAGCGTCAGCGGGCTCTCGGTGAGCACGTGGTGGTGCTCGATGATGCCCGAGACCGAGAACGTGCCGGCGATCTGCCCCAGCAGGATCATGCCCGCCAGCATCGACAGCCCGCCCAGACCGGTGACCACCAGGGCCTGCAGGGCGCTCTTGCGGGCCTTCTCTCGCTCGTGGTCGAAGCCGATGAGCAGGTAGCTGGTGATGCTCGTCAGCTCCCAGAAGATGAACAGCAGGATCAGGTCGTCGGCGAGCACCAGGCCCAGCATCGCGCCCATGAACCCGAGCAGGTACCCGAAGAACCGGCCTCGCTTGGGATGCCCGTCAAGATAGCTGTTGGCATAGAGAACGATGGCCGTGCCCACGCCGGTCACCAGTAATGCGAACAGCGTGCTCAGCGAATCGACCCGTAACGAGAAATCGACGCCGAGCGCCTCGGTCCACGTCCAGGCCACGCTGGTCGACTTGCCCGTGGCGGTCGCCGCCATCTGGGTGAGGTAGTACACAAACCCGACCGCGGGCCCGAGTGCCAGCACGTACCCCGTGGCCTTACCCAGCACTCTGTGCAGGGTGGGGGCCAGCAGGGCCAGAGCGAAGATGGCAGCCAGGGTGCCGACGATCACGGGCGGAGCTCCGTTGTATCGAGCCCTGGCCGCGACCGTCGCGGGGAAAAGGTTCGATAACCGGCCGATCGTATCCGATGGATGCCAATCAACCGGCCCCTACGGATCGGTTGTACGGGATTCTCGCTTTAAAACGATCCGGCCGATCGGCCGGCCAATTCAGGCCGCGACCTCGGCGACGGCTTCGGCCACCAGGATCTCCGCCTCGGTCTTGGCCTTCACCTCGTCGACGGTCACGCCCGGGGCAACCTCGGTCAGCACGAAGCGGTGCCGGTTCACGTCCATCACCAGCACGCACAGATCGGTGATCACCATGTTCACGCACCGCTGGCCGGTGAGGGGCAGCGAGCACTGCTTGACGATCTTCGACTGGCCGTGCTTGTTGCAGTGCTCCATCGCGACCACGACCTTGCGGACGCCGGCCACCAGATCCATCGCCCCGCCCATGCCCTTGACCATCTTGCCGGGGATCATCCA
>JAUHYE010000130.1 GCA_030426395.1 Phycisphaerae bacterium | reverse complement strand
GCGCGGCGGACATCTTCGACTTCCTCGCGTACCAGAACGCCTTCGACGCCGGCGACACCATCGCCGACCTGGATGGCGACGGTGCGCTGACCATCTTCGATTTCCTGGCGTTCCAGAACGCGTTCGACGCGGGCTGTCCATAAGGCCAGCCGGGTGCTCGCGCCACACCAACCGTTGCATGGTTGCGGTGCGAGCGCACTCCATCCTCCCTTGTGTCAAAGGAATGTGATATGCTGCACACCACGATGGTTATCCTCCATTTGCTCGGTGCCTCGGTATGGGTTGGCGGGCACATCGTTCTCCTTACGATGGTGTTGCCCGCCGCATCGCACGAGCACCGAGTGGAGCCACTTGCCAGATTCGAGCGTGGGCTCGGGCGGCTGGGCCTGGCGGCGCTGGTGGTGCAGTTGGTGACGGGGTTGTGGCTCGCGCACACATGGCTGGGTTCATGGGGAGCGATATTCGTGTCGCCAACGCCCCGCTCCCATCTCATCATCTCGAAGCTCCTGGTGCTTGCGCTGCTCGTGGCGGTCGTGGGCTATCGCTATCACAAGCTGATGCCGGCACTGCGGCCCGATCGCATGGTCCTTTACACGTTGCTCACCGTGCTCGCCACGGCGCTCGCGTGCGTTCTCCTCGTTCTCGGCGTGGGCATCCGTCTCGGCGGGCTCTTCTGAAGGACCTACTGCTCGTCGAGGCACACGGTCAATAGAAACGCGGAGCGGGTCACGCCCTCCACGCTGTGCCGTTCACCGGGCGTCAGCACCATCAGGCCGCCCGCGTTCAACTCGCGTCGTGATCCCGCGGCCCGCACGGCGATGCGCCCCTCGACGCAGTGGATGGTGACCAGACCCTTGGCAGCGTGTTCGTGCAGGCCACCGCCCGACTCGAGCGAGAAAAGCGCCACGGTTCGGCCGCCATGCTTGAACAGCGCCTTCTGCCGGTGCCCGTGGCGGGCCGGCGTCTCTTCGTTACGAAGGGTGGCGAGTTGATCAATCAGATCAAACTCGTTGACAGTCGCATTGAAGCGGTCGGCCGGCGCGGGACGTGTTCGCTCGGTCATGGACTATCCTCTTCGCTTGGTGGGGTGAGCCTGTGGCGTGCCCGCGCGCCAGGCCGGTCTCGCTCGATCGCACCGGCCTCGCCCAGCAATGCATCGAGCGCCGCCGGGTGCGCGCTCTGAAGGAATTGGAAGTACTCCCGTTCCTCCCAACGGATGTGGTCGTGCAGCAACGAACCGAGATGCTTGACGAATTGGACATCCTCGGCTGCTGCGCGGGCGTCATCCAGACACCGCGCCGCGCAGGACCGTAGTTCGGCGTGTTCGTCTAGCAGGCGCTGTCGCAGTACTTCGGGCTGCTTCAGCGGGACGAGCATGCGTTCCTCATCGTCGAAATGGTCGTGGATCTCCGAGGTCCACGCGTCCACAAACGCTCGGATCGCGTCGCGACGCGCACTGCCATCCGCGTGCGCCGCCCTCGACAAGGCGCGGGCTTGGATGAGCCCGTTCATGTGCTCGCGCGAGAGCGGCTGGAGCGCCTCGTGCCGCTTGAGGGAAGGGAAGGCATCGGAAAGACCCATCACACACAGTAGGTCGCGTCCGTGCCACGCATCCACATCGGATTGCGTACGGAGCTTACAGGATCGCGTCGATCACGTCCCGCGCACCATAGCTGGGGTCTTCGGCGGTGATGAACTGCCTGAGACACGCCACATCATCGCCAGCTGTAAGCAATGCCGGCTCGTCATACCCGCTCGGGTGGCGTTGTCCCAGGCCGATATTGGTGACCAGAGCGTTGCACAGGCATTTGCGGCCGATCGTATCCTCCCGCTTCCCCCCCTTGCGCACATAATCTTCCACGGGCTCGGCCGGACATCGGTAGCCGATGGTGCCATCCGGCTTTTGATAGGCTCGCCTGAGGTACCCAAGATCGCAGAGGCGCGGGCGATTTTCATACACGGCCGTATCCGCCACGGTCCCGGGGAGCTGGACGATCTTGAAGGGAAAGCCCGTGGGGGAGGCGGCCGGATCGGTAAAGATCCGCGTGTCGCCGCGCAGGACACCCTCGAGCACGGCCTTGCGATGCTCCGGAGCCAGGCCCGATTCGTTACAGAATGCGAATGCGGTGCCGACCTGGATGCCGTGCGCGCCTTCCGCAAGGGCCGCGTGATACTGCTCGCGCGTCGCGTACCCGCCCGCCAGCCAGAAGGGAACGCCCAGACTCGCGAGGTCGGCCAGGTCGACCTCGTCGCGCTCGCCGTACACGGGCTGACCGTTATGGGTCAGTCGCATGGATCCACGCGGCGGCGCGTTGTGACCGCCGGCGGTAGGCAACTCGAGGACGAGCCCGTCGATGCCGCCTGGCGCCTTCTTCAACAACGCATGACCAAGCGTGACCGACGACACGATGGCCAGGAAGTGGGGGCGCTTTAGCGTGGGCGGACCGTCGTCGCTGGGCTCCGCGGACCAGATGGCCGCGGGGTCAAATGTGAGCTCGTGCCGCTCCACCTCACCGCCCGAAACCTCAAGCGTGGTGCGTGCTTCACGGTGCTCGATGAAGCGGCCGATGGCACGAGGGATGTCGCTGGGGATACCGGCCCCGATCAGCACCGCGTCGACGCCCGCCAGAAGGGCGCCATAGAGACTCGGCAGGAGGGGCAGTTGGATCTTGTGCAAGTAGTTGATGCCGACGACACCACCGTGTCCGGACTTTGCGAGGTGAACCTCCACGAAGTTCGCGAGCATCATCAGGAGCGCACGCTCGCGGGCCATGGAAACACGCGGCAGGGGCAGGTATGGGAAGCGTCTGTCGGTGCCATTGCCCGCAGGTGCGGTCCCGAGCTCATGCGGCGTGCCGTCCGAGGCGCTCGGCCGGAAGTACCGCTCCACGGTGCGTTGGGCGAATGCCCGAAAGGGAAAGTCGGCGATGGCCCTCCGCATGTGCCCCCCCGGATCTCCGGAGGCCAGGCGACGAACGAGCACGGTATCCAACGCCGTGCCCGAGACAACGCCGAGCTGTCCCAGCAGGGACACCTCCCTCGCCAGTGTCCACGACGATACTCCGACCCCCATCCCGCCCTGTATCAGTCGAGGCATCATGCGTGGCTGTTCCTTGTGGTGGAGGCGAGGGTAGGGGGTTGCGCACGGTCCAGTCCTCGTGTTGTGAGCGGCCCGTCGATCCTGTAATGGCAACCAGCCGACTCATCGCGAGCGAGCGCTGCCCGAGTGATGATGGCGGCAACGTCCACCATGTTCCGCAGCTTCCACGAGCCAAACCATTGGGGACCGCGGAGCAGCTCTTGCCACACATCGAGCCGGCCTGCGGCCTGACGCAGCCCACGGGCATCGCGAAGAACGCCGACGTGAGCCCACATGAGCCGTCGGAGAGACCGAGCGAGTGTGGCGGCGATCGGAACCTTGTGCGGCGCATCTCGACCGCACAAGTCCGAGCACACCTCCGAGCACGCTGTTCGATGGACGGGATAGTGAGCGGCGAACGTACTCGAATGTTGCCCGGCGTGGCGTCCGGCGATTTCGCCCATCACCAGGCCTTCGAGCAGGGAGTTGCTCGCCAGGCGATTTGCGCCATGCATCCCCGTCGAGGCGACCTCCCCCGCGGCGTACAACCCCGGCAGGCTCGTACGCCCGCAGAGATCGGTCGCGATTCCACCGACGAGATAGTGCGCGGCGGGAGTGACCGGTATCGCGTGAAGCGATGGGGCCATCCCGCGCCGATGCAACTCGGTCGCTATCGCTGGAAACCGGCTCTTGAAGTCACGGACGGATCGCGCGTCGAGGAAGCATTGAGTGCCCGGGGTGAGGAGCAGCAAGGCCATCGTGCGACTAACGATGTCGCGTGGGGCCAGTTCGGCTTGTGGATGCACGTGCGCCATGAGCCGGCGGCCCCGGGAATCGACGAGCAATGCCCCTTCGCCCCGCACCGCTTCGCTGATTAGGGGGCGCGGGTACTCGGGCACGTCAAGCGCGGTGGGATGAAACTGCACAAACTCCATACCGCCGAGCGCCACGCCGGCGCGATGGGCCATCGCGATCCCATCGCCGGTGGCATGTGGCGAGTTGGTCGAGCGCGCGTACAGCCCCGACGCCCCCCCGGTGGCGAGGATGGTGGCGTTGGCGCGGATGATGCGCACCCCCACGGACGGATGGTGCACGACCACACCCGCGGCCCCCCGACCTCCGTCCGCGCCGCGAGTCGTGAGCAGGTCAAGCGCCGACCAGCCCCCGAGGAGCAAGACATCGTCCAGGCGCTGCGCCCGAGACATCAGCACACCATACAGGCCCAACCCGATAGGCTCGTCACGCGCACGCACGATGCGGCGAGCACGATGGCCCCCTTCCAGCCCGAGCGATGGCGAACCGTTGGCGTACCGATCGATGGCAAGCCCCCATTCGAGCAACTCGCCCAATCGTGCCTCGCCCCGCTCGATAATGAAGCGGGCTGCCCGCTCGTCACACAAGCCATCACCCGCGGCCAGGGTATCGGCAAGGTGGAGATCCGGCCCATCACCATCGCCCACGGGCACGGCGATGCCACCCTGGGACAAGCGCGTGTTCGCGTGGACGCGCCGGGAGCCGGTGATCACCACAACGCGACCATACTCGCTCGCGGCGATGGCTGCGCGTAGGCCCGCAACGCCTCCGCCGATAACAAGAACGTTGGCGCGGGCCCGCGCTGGCTTCCGAAGACCACTGCGCACGACATGAGACCGCAGCGCGCTCCGTGATCGCTGCAAGCTCATGCGCCCAGCCTGCTGGCCGTCCAACTCGCGTCTCGCCTCAGCCACTCGGCGCGATCATGCAGGCGACCGCTGCCGGCCGACCACAGCTCGACGCGCTGGGGCAGGAGTCGATAGCCACCCCAGTCCTGCGGGCGCTCCGGGCCTCCAACCAAGGCCGTGCTGGTGGCGATGCGCATTGCCTCGGCGATCACCGCCTGTCGCGAGCCGATGGCGCGGCTCTGCGGGCTGACGGCGGCGCCGATGCGTGACAGGAGCGGGCGCGTGCTGAAGTAGGCGTCACTTTCTGCATCGGTCGTGCGTTGGACGCGGCCCTCGATTCGGGCTTGCCGCTTGGCGTGAGGCCAGTGGAACACCACCGCCGCGCACGGGTTGGCTTCGAGTTCGTGTCCCTTGCGGCTCATGTAACTCGTGTAGAAGACGATTGCTGGCGTCTGTGGCTCGATGGCCTTGCAGAGCACCACGCGGGCCGAAGGCACGCCGTCGGGCGTGGCGGTCGCCAGCGTCATGGCGTTAAAGTCGTCGTAACGCTCGCTCCGGTAAGCGTCCTCGTACCATTCGAGCAATAGTGGCATCGGATCGTCGGGCAGCAGGTCAGGCAAGTCGCGGCAGACGAGCATGCCGGTGAGGGTGTCCACCAGCGTTCCGTGTTGTTTGTCGGCATCGGTCATGAACAAACTCCGGCGGCAGGCTGCCGCCTGCGAAAGACACGCCAATCGAACGAATCGATGAGCGCGGTAATCACCTCGTGCGAGGGAACGGGCACACCCACGCGACCC
Source organism: Phycisphaerae bacterium (assembly GCA_030426395.1). Taxonomy (GTDB): domain Bacteria; phylum Planctomycetota; class Phycisphaerae; order Phycisphaerales; family UBA1924; genus JAHCJI01. The sequence continues at coordinate 2,845 of JAUHYE010000130.1, read as the reverse complement.
GCGTGAGCGATGATCTGGCGGTTCAGTTGGCCGACCTCGCTGGGCCGCCCGCCGCGGATGTCTCCCACCATGCTGGGCGTGTGCGGCCTGGCCTTGTCTAGCACGGCCCACATGCGATGGGCGATGTTCGGCCCCAGGTCGATGCCTTCGGCGTGCGCGACGCGGAGCCCCTCGCTGATCAGGCGCGACACGATCGTGCGGGCGGGCGAATCGAGCACCTCACCCACCGAGCTATCCGTCAGTGCCGCAACGGGGTTCATCGCGGCGTTGAGCACGCCCTTGGTCCACACGTGCGGCTCGATGTCGTCCACCGGCTCGGTCGGCAATCCGCAGTCGGTCAGCAACGTGGCCAATCTTGTCGCGAAAACGCGGTGTGTCGCGTCGGGGCCGCCGACGAAGTGCGGCGGACCGTGGAGCATCACGGCGGCCGTGTTGTCGCCCGTGAGCGTGGCACCGTAATTGAGCACCATACGCAAGATGCGCGGCTCGTTCAGGCGTTTCATCAGGTCGCGCCCGGGTTCGATGCCGTTCTGGAAGCTGATCACATACGGACGCTTGCCGGGTGGGAGGGTGCCAAGGCCCGGGCCGAGTTCACGCGCGACCTCGTCGATGGCGGTCGTTTTGGTGGCTACGAAGATGGCCGTCAATGGTATGGCATCGGCCAGCGCCGCGATTGAAGGAAGAACAGTGGGAAAGGCCGTCGCTCGCAACAGGCCGCAGACAGCAACGCCGTCACAGGTGAGGCGTTTCGCCTTCGCGGGGTCGCGGACCACAATGGCGACCTCGGCAGACCGGCCGAGGAGCGCGGCCAGGCTCAGCCCCATCGCCCCAGCACCGATGATGGCAAACCGCGGCCGCTCCTCGCGTGCGCGTGTATAGGCCGCCGTGCTCATGAGTGCCCATCCTGGTGCGCATTCTCGGTGATGTCGATCATGCGTTGCATGGCGGTGCGCGCGTGCGCGGACATCTCCGCTCGCTCCAATTCGGTCAGGCGATCTCGGACGCCGGTGGTCTCGCTCACGATGTCCCCGGGCAGCACGCAGTTGAGATCGGGCGGCGTGCCGCTGCGCAACAGGTCGAGCATGCCTGCCAGGTGTGGCGGATCGTTGCGACTCATGGTCGCGCAGCCGCACCCGGCCACGCGGAGCAGATCCGGTCGAGGCGCGGCGGCCAGGTGCTCGACCGTGATGTCTCGCAGCCCCGCTTGCTCCTTCAGAGTCCGCACGAAGTGCCCCTCGGTACCAACGGCGAATCGCGAGCCCGCCGGTGCTCGCATGACGGTGTCCCAGAGCTGGTTGGTGCTGCCCTGCCCGTCGGCACACTCCACCACGGCGCGCGGACACTCGGGATGAACGAGCACAGTGTACCCGAATTCGCGCCAGGCGTGGGCATGGGCGGGCTCGAACACGGTGTGCACGCCGCAGTACGCACCCCACAAGATAAGTTCGGCATCATCGCAGCACGCGGGAGTCTCCAATTCGATGGACGCACCATAACCGCTCGGCGTGGGAAGCGTGGCAATCCGATCGGTATCGATCCCAGCGCGTGCCGCGGCATTCTCTCCGAGGTGCCGGTCGGGGATGAAGAGCACCCGCCGAGACCTGCGTCGGGCCCAAGCGAGCACGAGGTGCGCATTCGAACTGGTGCAGGTCGCACCGCCCGTTCGGCCCGCAAGTGCCTTGATGCGTCCGGATGTATTCATGTACGCAATAATCATCAACTCGTCACCGTACCGATCGAGAAGCAGTCCGGCGATAGGTTCGACGGCGTCCTCGCGGGCCATCATCTCCATCGTGCAACCGGCCTTTGGGTTCGTGATGTAGACCCGCTGGTGCGGCTTGGCGAGCAGGGCAATCGCCTCGGCCATGAAGTGGACGGCGGATTGGACAATGATCCGTGCATGCGGCGAGCGGGCCGCCATGGTTGCCAGCGCGTAGCTGTCGCCGATGTGCCCACCATACCGTTCGACGAGCTTGACGATCTCCCCGCCCATGTAATAGTGGGCCGCGAGCAGCAGAGACGGTCCGAACATGTCGATCGCCGGGCGGACATATCCATCGAGCCACGGCATCACCGTCTCGGGCATCCGATCGGGCAGCGCGAGGTACTCCTCAGCGTACGGCCGAAACTCGTCCTGGTACCAGTCGAGCGGCAGGTCGCTCTGGCAGAGAGCGACGCCCGGTCTCATGGTGATTCGTGATGGAATGGTCGTGCTGGGCATCGATGAGGTAGTCTCGGGACTCTGGCGATCCAACCGCGAGGCCCCCTGACGATCAGGCTGAACCTTGGCCAACCCCCTCGGCTTCCTGACGGCGTGGGTTTATTGGTACGGCGATCTGAAAGCGGGCCTGGAAGAACCGCAGGTGCTTGGGTTCGTACGCCATCTCCAGCCCATGGACCCGCTCGGGATTCTGGTGCAAGTCGATGACCGACTCCGCAACCACGTCCATGTGCGCCTGGGTGTAGACGCGGCGAGGGATGGTCAGACGGATCAACTCGAGCGAAGGGAAGATATTCTCCCCGGTCGTGGGGTCGCGGCCGGCAGACACGCCGCCGCGCTCCATCGTGCGCACACCCGAGTCAACATACAACGCCACCGTCAGCGCCTGGGCGGGGAACTGATCGCGCGGGATGTGCGCCAGGAAGCGCGCCGCGTCGACGAAGATGCCATGACCGCCGATCGGACGCACGACGGGCACCCCGGCGTCGATGAGCCGCTGCCCGATGTACTCCACCTGCCCCACGCGAGCGCGGATGTGGTCCTCCTGCACCGATTCAGCGATGCCGATGGCCATCGCCTCCATGTCGCGCCCGGCCATCCCGCCGTACGTGTGAAGCCCCTCGT